>JAJZLX010000155.1 GCA_021850555.1 Pseudomonadota bacterium
CCTCACCGAGGGCGACAAGGCCAAGGTGACCTTGCGGTTCCGCGGCCGGGAGATGGTGCACCAGGACATCGGGCGCAAGCTCCTCGATCGGGTTGCCACCGACCTCGCTCCCCACAGCGTGGTCGAGCAAAACCCGCTCATGGAGGGCCGCCAGATGGTCATGGTGTTCGCTCCAAAGAAGAAGTGACGGTCAGGCCGCCTATGGAAGGCGGCCGGGCCGTTCGCCCGTAGCACCCGCTCCGAGGGCGGGTTGCGACCGGGGCTATCAGTAACAGTCGAGGAGTTTTGTCATGCCTAAGTTGAAAACCAACCGGGCCGCTGCCAAGCGCTTTCGCAAGACGGCGAAGAGCTTCAAGCGGTACGCCTCCAAACGCCGCCACAACCTCGGTCACAAGGACCGCAAGGTCAAGCGCCATGCCCGCTCCGGCGGAACGAGCCTCGTGCACGAGACGGACGTCGGTCGTCTCGTCCAGCTCCTTCCCCACCACAAATAACTTCGGGCGAGATAACACATGGCAAGAGTCAAGCGTGGCGTGACGGCCGGGCGCCGTCACAAGAAAGTTCTGGGCAAGGCGAAGGGCTACTACAACGCCCGGCGCAAGGTCTACCGGACGGCCAAGCAGGCCGTGATCAAGGCCGGGCAGTATGCGTACCGCGACCGGCGGCAGAAGAAGCGCCAGTTCCGGGCGCTGTGGATCGCGCGCATCAACGCCGCGGCGCGCGTCTACGGGCTTTCCTACAGCCGCATGATCAACGGCCTCACCAAGGCCGGCGTCGAGATCGATCGCAAGGTGCTCGCCGATCTCGCCGTGCACGATATCAACGCGTTCGGCGTGATCGCCGAGCAGGCCAAAGCCGCACTCGGCGCTGCCTGATCCGAAGGCGGGCCTTGCGGCGTGCAGGACCTCGAGTCACTTCTGACCCAGGCGCTCGGCGAAGTGGCCGCCTGCGCCGCCCTTGCGGGGCTCGATGAGGCGCGTGTCCGCTGGCTCGGCAAGAAGGGCGCGCTCACCGAGCAGCTGAAATCCCTGGGTGCGCTGCCGGCCGCCGAGCGGCCGGCGGCCGGCCAGAGGATCAATGAGGCGAAGGAACGTCTGCAGTCGGCCATCGAGACCCGCCGCGACGCGCTCACCCGCGCCGAGATCGAGCGCGAGCTGCGTGCCGGACGGATCGATGTGACACTGCCCGGGCGGGGCGAGCACAGGGGAGGGCTGCATCCGGTCACCAAGGCGCGGCTGCGGATCGAGACGCTGTTCCGTCGCGCCGGATTCGACGTGGCCACCGGCCCGGAGATCGAGGACGATTTCCACAATTTCGAGGCGCTCAACTTCCCGCCCAACCATCCGGCGCGGGCGATGCACGACACGTTCTATTTTCCGGACGGAAGGCTGCTTCGCACCCACACCTCCCCGGTGCAGATCCGCGCCATGCTGAGCCAGGGCGCGCCGATCGCGATCGTTGCCCCGGGACGCGTGTATCGGTGCGATTCGGACATGACGCACTCGCCGATGTTTCATCAGCTCGAGGGGCTGAAGGTCGCCGAGAGCGTGAGCTTCGCGAACATGAAGGCGGTACTGCACGGATTCCTGCAGGCATTTTTCGAGAAGGACCTGGCCATGCGTCTGCGGCCCTCGTATTTCCCCTTCACCGAGCCCTCGGCGGAAGTGGACATGTCGTGCGTCTTCTGTGACGGCAAGGGCTGCCGGACCTGCAAGCACACGGGGTGGCTCGAGATCGCCGGCTGCGGCATGGTGCATCCCAACGTGCTGATGGCGAGCGGCGTGGATGCCGAGCGCTACACCGGGTACGCCTTCGGGATGGGAATCGACCGGCTGGCGATGCTGCGCTACGGGGTGAATGACCTGCGCCTGTTCTTCGAGAGCGATCTGCGCTTCCTCGAGCAGTTCCGGACGCTCTGAGCATGAAGCTGCCCTATTCCTGGCTGACAGACTGGGTTGCGGTGCCTTGGGCGGCGCCCGAACTCGGCCAGCGCCTCACGATGGCGGGCCTCGAGCTCGAGTCGCTCGAGCCCGCCGCGCCGGCGTTCTCGGACGTGGTGGTGGCCGAGATCCTCTCGGCCGAGAAGCACCCCCAGGCTGACAAGCTCAAGGTCTGCCGGGTCTCGACCGGGCAGGGCGAGCCGCTGCAGATCGTGTGCGGCGCGCCGAACGCCCGCGCGGGCTTGAAGAGCGCTCTGGCCACGGTCGGCGCGAGGCTCCCCGGCGATCTCGACATAAAGTCGGCGAGGCTGAGGGGCGTGGAGTCGATGGGCATGCTGTGCTCGGCCAAAGAGCTCGGGCTCGACGATGCCTCGAGCGGCATCCTGGAGCTGCCAGCCGATGCGCCCGTGGGCCGCCCTGTCCGCGAATACCTGCGGCTCGACGATACGATTCTCGATCTGAACATCACGCCCAACCGGGGCGATGCGATGTCGGTGATCGGCATCGCGCGCGAGGTGGCGGCGATCTGCGGCGGCAAGCTGACCGGGCCCGAGCGGCTGCCCGCGGCCGCGGCGCTCGCGGACACGTTCGCGGTGTCCCTCGATGCGCCGGCAGGCTGTCCGAAGTTTGCGGGCTGCGTGATTCGCGGGGTCGACAACAGGGCGGCAACCCCGCTTTGGATGCGCGAGCGACTGCGGCGCGCCGGCCTGCGCTCCATCAGCGCGGTGGTCGATGTCACCAATTACGTGATGCTGGAGCTCGGCCAGCCCATGCATGCCTACGATCTGGCGAGGCTCGATGGGCAGATCCGCGTGCGCCTCGCCCGGGCCGGCGAGACAATCACGCTGCTCGACGGGAATTCCGTTGACTTGCAGCCGGACGTCCTGGTGATCACGGATCGCTCAGGGCCCGTGGGCATCGCCGGCATCATGGGCGGCCAACGTACCGCTGTCGGTGCCGACACCACCGACGTTTTCCTTGAAGTGGCGTACTTCTCTCCCGATGCGGTCATGGGACGCGCATTGCGCTGGGGCCTGACGACGGATGCGAGCCAACGCTTCGAGCGGGGAGTGGATCCCTCGCAGCAGGAGCGCGCCATGGCGCGCGCGCTTGGGCTGTTGCTGTCGATTGCCGGTGGCCGGGCGGGGCCCGTCGCCGTTGAGTGTTGCGACGAGCACCTGCCGGTGCGGTCCGCGGTGCTGCTGCGGCGCAGGCAACTGACCCGGCTGCTCGGCACCGGTTTCGAGGACGCGCGGGTGCAGGCGGTCCTCGAGGGACTTCAGATGCGGGTGGAGCCGGTCTGCGAGGGCTGGCGCGTGTGTCCGCCGCCGCACCGATTCGATCTCGCCATCGAGGCCGATCTGATCGAGGAGGTGGCTCGCATCATCGGGTACGAGGCGATCACGGAGAGCGACGCCGTGGCGGTTGAGCATTTTCGCAGCCTCCCCGAGTCGCTTGCCTGCGAGCAGGGCCTGCTCGAGGCGCTCGCCATGCGCGGCTATCAGGAGGCGGTGACCTACGCCTTCGTCGATCCGCAGCTGCAGTCGCGGCTGTTTCCCGACAGCCACGCGCTTTCGCTCGCCAACCCCATCGCGAGCGATCTTTCGGTCATGCGGGTCTCGCTGTGGCCGGGTCTCATCCGGGCGACACTCGACAATCAGCGCCGCCAGCAGGAGCGGATCCGGCTGTTCGAGCACGGCATCCGATTCGAACACGGCGCAGAGGGGACCCGCGAGCTCGACACGGTCTCGGGAGTGGCCAGTGGGCTGCGCGTGCCGGAGCAGTGGGGGCTGCCGCGCGAGATGCGCGCACCGGTCGACTTCTTCGATGTGAAAGGCGATCTCGAGGCGCTTTTTGCCTCCCTTGGCACGGGTAGTGCCTTCAGCTTCGAGCCGGCCGTGCTCTCGTGCCTGCATCCGGGCAGGACGGCGCGGGTGCTGCGCGAAGGCCGGCCCGTCGGCTGGCTGGGCGAGCTGCACCCCTCGCTGGTGAAAGAATTGGATTCAGTGCATACCCCGGTTCTATTCGAGCTCGATGTGGCGGCGTTGACGGTGGTGCGGCCTGCGTATCGTGAGATCTCCCGCCTGCCGCAGGTGCGCCGCGACCTGGCCGTGGTGGTGGACGAATCGGTGCCTTTAAGTCGCCTCGTCGAGCGAGTAACCTTGGCGGCTTCAAGTCTTCTGCGCGACCTTCGTGTTTTCGACGTGTATCGAGGCCCGGGCATCGAAGCAGGTCGAAAAAGCATCGCTTTTGGCTTGATTTTTCAAGATATTTCTCGCACCCTTACAGACGACGACGTAGGTACCCTCGTCGCCGCGGTGGTGGCCGATTTGCGTGCCAGCTTGAACGCAAGCATTCGAGAATAAGCAAATGGCTTTGACGAAAGCGGAGATGGCCGAGGCGTTGTTCAACCAGCTGGGGCTGAACAAGCGGGAAGCGAGGGAGCTGGTGGACCTGTTTTTCGAGGAAGTGCGCATGGCGCTCTCGAGCGGTGAGCAGGTCAAGCTCTCCGGATTCGGCAATTTCGACCTGAGGGACAAGAGTCCGCGTCCCGGCCGCAACCCCAAGACCGGAGAGGAGATCCCAATCACCGCCCGTCGAGTGGTGACTTTCCGCCCGGGGCAGAAACTGAAGGCGCGGGTCGAAGCGTATGTTGGAGCCGAAGAATAACGCGGAGCTGCCGGTCATCCCCGGCAAGCGCTACTTCACCATCGGCGAGGTGAGCGAGCTGTGCGGCGTCAAACCGCACGTGCTGCGCTATTGGGAGCAGGAATTCCCGCAGCTGAAGCCGGTGAAGCGTCGCGGCAACCGCCGCTACTACCAGCGCCAGGACGTGATCGTCATCCGCCAGATCCGAAGCCTCCTCTACGATCAGGGCTTCACCATCGGCGGCGCGCGCAATCACCTGACGGGCGAGGAGGCGCGCACGGACGTGTTCCAGAGCTACCAGATCGCCAAGCAGTTGCGCGTCGAGCTCGAGGAGCTGCTGAAGATTCTGAAGCGCTGAAGGAGAGTGCTTCCGGGGCTGCCCGGCGTATTGCCTGCAACCCCTCCCGCAGGAGCGTCGAATGAGGGTAGAATGAGCCTTCGCGCGAGAAATCCCCGCTCGCGCTCAAGCGGTTGAAATAGCCCATCGTCGGAGCGTGGCGCAGTCTGGTAGCGCACTTGCATGGGGTGCAAGGGGTCCCGAGTTCAAATCTCGGCGCTCCGACCAATCATTGATGGCGTATCAATTCCTCGCGTGGTTCCTCATGCGGATGCCTCGTCGAGGGAGCCCGTCCCGACGCTTCGCGTTTACCTTCCGCGCTCCTCTTGCTCGATGCCATCGGGGTTCTGGCTGCCAGGAAAATCCCCTACACGGTGATCGATGCCATGGCCTCGTCGGCGTCCGCAATCGCGGGGGCAAGCGGGTGGGCATGGATGCCGCTCAGAAGATGCTACTCGCCGGGGCTGCCGTGGGGCGAGGCTGATGCTTCGTGTGCCCTCCGCCATGCCGTTCGCATCGGGACCGATGGGGGCTACGTGCGCGGCACATTTGCCGCACGCGCCGTCCAGGCAGGCATATCGCGCCCGTGGCACGGCCTGCGCGGGCTCTTCGACCGGGCAGGCGCAAGGCAACGTCTGCAAACGGGCGCGCACGAGTCCCGGCCCGGCGGTGGGGTTTCGTTTATGCTGTCGACAATGCCAATAAAGCGGGGCTGCAAGACTGCCGGTTACGGCCGCAGGCACGACCCCATTTCACCGCTCCCGGAGGTCGCCGTGCGATATCGCCACCTTGCTTTCCCAGCCGCCGTCCTGTCGCTTGCGTCTTTGGCCGCGTGCACGTCCGCGCCGCCGGCAAGCAGGGCCAATTTCTCCGATGTTCTCGCGGCGGCTCTCGGCAGGCGTTGCATCACGGTGAGTCCCTTCCTCGGCGCCGGCGGCCCGTACCCGGCCAATGTGTGCGGGCTCAGTTTCGCCGATACGCACCAACTGGACGCGCTGGCGAAGGCCGGCCTTCTGACCAGGAGCACCGGCTGTGTGTATTCGCTGACGGCGGCCGGCAGAAAAGCGCTGCAAGCGCCTGTCGGAGGTGCCTTCTGCGCCGGTCATTATAAGCTGGATAAGCTCCTGGGCTGGACCAAGCCGCACCCCAACTTCATGTACGGTGGGAAGAAGACCTCCGAGGTCACGTTCACGTACAGCCCGGCCGACATGGCGCCGTGGGCGCGCACCGCCGCGGTCAGTGCGGCATTCGCAACGCTCGAGGAATTGGCGCCGCAGCGCAAAGCCCGGGCCACGCTCGTCCAGGAGCACGATGGCTGGTCGGTGCGCGGCTTGAGAATCTAGGTGTTTTCATGGGATCCGGATTCCCACTCCTTATTCCCATAAGTCCGCTGCGCCAAAATGGCGAAGGCCCTGCAAGGACTCGCTCTGCTGCGCCCGGCCGGTGACGGCCGCGGGTGACAAAAGTCATTTCCTCCCGCAACAACCTGCGCACGCCGTGATTTATATCAATGTCGGGATGCGGCGCTCTATGACAATTGAGAGATCGCGCGCAGCCTGACCGCGGTGGGCGGTCGAGAATCATGCGTCGCGGCGCCTAGGCGTCGTTTCATTCCGGTGGGGAAATCATGTCATTCATGCAATGGACCGAGGATCTCTCGGTTCAAATCGAGTCCGTGGATTCGCAGCACAAGAGACTTGTGACGATCATCAACAACCTCTATGACTCCATGCAGGTCGGCAAGGCAAATGATGTCATGCGCAAGATACTGGCGGATCTTGCCACCTATACCCGCGAGCATTTCTCGCACGAGGAGCGGCTGTTCTCCCAGTACGCGTATCCTGGCTCGGTGGGACACCAGAAGTCACACGCCATCCTGATCGGTCAGTTGAAGGACTTGCAGGATCAGATGGAGCGCCGTCAGCCGGTGTCGATCAAGACATTCAGCTTCCTGAAGAAATGGTTGACCGAGCACATCATGAAGGAGGACCGGCAGTATGCCGAGTTCCTGCGGGCCAGGGGCGTGAGGTAGGGTGCGTATCGGGTTGCCGCGCTGCGGGCGCATGCTTCCCGATGACGTGGAGTGTCTTCGGCTCGTCTCGGGGCGAGCGCTGCGCCGGCGGCGTTCCTGGCGCCGCTCGCCGCGCATTTGAAAAAGAGAGCGTGGCGGAGCTCCTCTTCAAGGGGTGAGGCGAGGTGGCCTCGGGGCGCGGCCGCCGGCTTGCGGGCGGCCGCTCTCGGCAAGAGCTCAGGCGGTTTTTCAGCGACGGTGCGCGGTCTCGTGCCGCGGCACTGCGTTGCCGGCGTTGCGGCAGGGGCGTGCCGCTCGCTGCGGCCAGTGCTCACTTTTCGGCTCGAGCTTAAAGTCCGCCTGTTCACGACCGCTAAGGAATGGCAGCGCGATCGGGGGCTGGTCCTCTGATGTCTCGGACCGGATCGACTTGGGGAACAATGACAATGATGCTCGGAACGAAACGCAAGGTGGAAATCACTCTCGAAGACACGGTGGTGATCGAGTCGCGTGTCTTGAGCCGAAAGCGCCCTCCGAAGGTTCCGGTGGAAGTCCGCCGTGCGGGGGCCGCGGCGGTCTGTCAGTATCTGGCATTTCGCACGCGACAGCCCGACCGGGACAGCCCCCCGTTCATCATCGAGCACATCGAGCTGGCAAGCCGCTGAGCCGGTCTGTGGATGCGGCTGAGGGGTGCCTGCGTGGGGTCGTGCACCCGACCCCCGTGGCGCTCGAGTCACGAGTTTCCCTGCCGCAGTCCCGGTGACATTCCCGGCGTGTGAGCGGGGGTCAGGACCCGCCTGACCCTCGCTCACACGCTGTGCCCCTGGATGCAGAGGACTGCGGAGCGGCCAAGCACGCATCCGCGACCACCGCCTCTCACCTTGATCGTCGCGCCACACGGTACCGCGGCCAATATGCTCGAGATAGCGCGCGATGGGCTGTGCGAAGGCGCTGAACAGTGCGCGGATCCCAGGGTCGGGATTGCGGCTGAGGTCGCGCGTGGTCTCGGTGCCGCCGCGCAGCGATTTGAAGAGCAGGGCATGGCCTTCGGGGTCGTGCAGGCGCTCGAGGCTCGCCCTGAGGTCGCTCGGGAATCCGGCGAGGCTTTGCCAGGGAGCGGGCGGCTCCAGTGTGAGCGGCAGCACAAGGCTGCGGTAGTCGCAAAGCTGCGCATGGCGCGCATCGCCGAGCAGGCGCAGAGCCGTGCTCTCGAGGGCGATCAGGTACTGGTCATCAGGCTCGGCGGCGAGCAATGCCTCGCAATCCTCCAGCGCGCCGCGCGCCTCGCCAATCCCTAGACGGGCAGCGGCCCACAGCGTGCGCGCGGAGGCGTTGGCCGGCATGGCGCGCTCCGCCAGCGACAGGGCCGGCGCGCAGCAGCCGCAGTGCCTCGACGAACCCCGGGTGGGCCTCAACGACGGCCTCGAGCCGCGTACGCGCCTCATCGAGCCGTCCCGACTGCAGCAGGAGGTTGATGCCGCGCATCTCATCGAGGAGGGACGTCGGGATGGCCACTGAGCGATGGACCTCTTGTGTCCGGCGTAATTCTGCCACGGATGACACCCGGGCGCAGCGGCCCCGGTCCCGGCTCAACGACTGCAGATGCGCCCTGCGGTCAGTGCACGTATGAGCCCGCATTCACATCGATGGTGCAGCCGGTCGCGTGGTCGGCCAGGCCGCTGGCGAGGAAGGCGACAATGGGGGCAATGTCATCGGGCTCCGTGAGACGAGTGAGCGCGATGTCGCCGGTGGCGTAATCCTCTCCATACTGATCGATGAAATCCCCCGCCATGTCCGTTCTCGTGAACCCCGGGGCGACATTGAAGGCGAGCACACCCGCCTTGCCGAAGCCGCGGGCCACGGAGCGGGTGAGTGCCACCAGTCCCGCCTTCGATGCGGCATAGGCGAGGTAGGGCGGCTGGTCGCCGCGAAACGCCGCGCGCGAAGTGATGTTGATGATCCGTCCGCCGCCGTGCTGCACGAAGTGCGAGATGGCGAGTTTCGAGAGAATGCCCGGAGCGCGAAGGTTGACCGCCATCGTCGTGTCCCATCCGTCGACCCAGCCGCCGATGTCGCTCTCGAGCGCCGTGGACAGTGCGATTCCGGCGTTATTCACCAGGGTGTGTATCCGCCCGAAGCGGGCCGACACGGCATTCCAGAGCGCCACGCACGCATCGGCATCGCAGAGGTCTGCCTGAAACGCTTCCGCGCCATGACCGATTTCCGCCGCCAGGGCGAGCGCCTCGGCACGCTGATTGCGGTAGTGAACCGCGACCCGCGCGCCCGCCCCGCCCATTGCGCGGGCGATGGCCGCGCCGATACCGCGGCTTGCACCGGTGACGAGCGCGCTCGTGTTCGCTAGGTCGATCTGCATGGACGGAATTCGATCCCCCGGTGAGTGCGGCCGCAAGTGTATCACCGCGGGTCGCTGCTGAGCCCGGGCGGGGACAGATCCGGGGGCTGAAGGGTGAGGAGAGGTTGTCAGCCATGGGCCGCTTCGCCCATACTCCGAAATCCGGATTCCAAGAGGAGATGCCGAGCCATGTCTGAATCGAAGAGCAAACCGGATCCTTCGCGCCGTGCCTTCCTGGCGAGCGCCGCCGTGGCTGCCTCCGCAGCGCTCGTGGGCGGGCTTCGACCCGTCACCGCGCGCGCCGCGGGCAGCAAGCTGCCCCACCTGAGCGATGCCAACGCGATGGCGAAATCCCTCGGCTACACGCCGAACCACAACAGCGTGAAGTCGGCGCAGTTTCCGACCTACAAGGCGGGCGAGCACTGCTCGCTGTGCCGCTTCTTCAAGGGGACGGCGGGAGAGAAAGCCGGTTATGCGGGCTGCCAGATCTATCCCGGGTATTCCGTGAACGCCCAGGGGTGGTGCGCTTCCTTCAGCGCCCGGTCCTGATTCGACGAGCGCCCGGAGACGCCCGGCCGCGCGCAGCGGGCGGGCCTCCCGGGCGCTGAGCTGCGGGGTGTCCCCCGATGGCCGCAGCAGTCTCGATCCGTACCCGCCCGTGGGGTGGGGGCGGGGACTCCTGTCCGTCCTCTCCTGCGTGCGTGCGCGGGCTGATTCGAGACAGGGAGCGTAACGGTGGTTTCCCCCCGGGACTCGACAATGGAGAAAACGGGAACGGCGCCGGTCGAGGCGGCTTCACGGAGGGAGGACTCCCTGCCGGATTGCGCGCAGGCCCGAGGACGGAAGGCGGCATTCACGGCGCTCGCGTTGCTTGCCCTCATCTGGGGCTACAACTGGGTGGTGATGAAAGTTGCCTTGTCGTACGCGCCCCCTGTCGCCTTCGGCGCACTTCGCGCGGGAAGCGCGGCCGCATTCCTGTTTGCCTTCCTTGCGGCGTGCGGCAAGTCGCTGCGCATGCCCGTGAGTCCGCGGCGCCTGGTGGCGCTCGCGCTGTCTCAGACCACGGGCTTTGTCGGCCTGATGACCTGCGCGCTCTCTCTGGGCGATGCGGGCAGAACGGCGATCCTCGTCTACACGATGCCGTTCTGGGTGTTGCTTCTGGCCGCGCCCGTCCTCGGTGAGAGAATCACACGGGGCAAGGCATTGGCAGGGGCGTGCGGCTTTCTCGGGATAGTCATGATCTTCTCTCCGTGGACGATGCACGGGGACCTCTCCGGCATGGCGCTCGCCACCGGTGCCGGCCTCGATTGGGCCGTCGCGGTGATGATCGCGAAGTCCATGCGGGTGCATGGAATCTGGGCGCTGCTCAGCTTGAATGCCTGGCAGGCCTTGATCGGCTGCATCCCGCTCGGCCTCCTGGCGTTCGTCGTCCACGCGCATCCAATCCATTGGACTGCGGCATTCATTGTTGCGCTTCTCTACAGCGTGGTGTTCGGGACCGGCATTGCGTGGTTTCTGTGGCTGTTCGTGCTCTCGCGCCTGTCGGCGAGCCTCTCCGGATTGGCGGCTCTCGCCATCCCCGTGGTCGGCATCCTCGCGGACTGGGCGCAGCTTGGCGCCCGCCCGGGCCTTTGGGAAAGCCTGGGGGCCATGATGCTGATTTTCGGCCTGAGCGTGATCGCCTGGGCTCAGCGCCGCAGCCTCGCATAGGGCGCTGCGGTCCGTGGCTCGCGCAACCTGGTCACGCCCTGAAACCAACATCTCCCGATGCGATGGGCGCCTCAGGGCGTGAGATTTGCCGAAGTGGGCGCGCATGCAGCCGCTTGAGCGCGGCGCAAAGCCGGTGTCAGCGGCAAGGGACTCTGGCGTCCGATCAGGAAGTGCGGACAGGCGGGCGGGACGCGCGATCGGCTCACGCGGCGAGCAATTCCCGTACGAGCCCGAGGAAGACCTCCGCTTGCACGGGCTTGCTCACGACTCTCAGGTCCGGGTCGGGCTCGATGGCCTTGATCGCCGAGGAGGTATCGCCCGTGATCAACACCGCCTTGACGCGCGTGTTCAGGATTTCCCGCAGGCTCAGGATGACCTGCACGCCGGTCTCGCCGGGTCCCAGGTGATAATCGGTGACCACCAGCGCGATGCTGCGGTCCTCGCGCGCCCTCTGCAGCGCCTCGAGCGAGGATGCGGCGGCGGTCACGGCGTAGCCCTCCGCCTTCAAGAGCATCCGGGTGGCGAGGCGCACCTCCGGATCGTCCTCGACCAACAGGATCTGCGCGGCCGCGGTGGCGCCGGGGCGCGCCGGGGCCGGCGGGGGTTGCGCCTGCGAGGCCGCGGCTGGCCTTGTGCCCTGGCGCAGCCGCAATGAGAAGGTCGAGCCCCGGCCGACCTCCGAGCGGACACCGAGCTCGAGATCGAGCAGCCGAGCGAGCCGGCGCACGATGCTCAAGCCGAGTCCGTAGCCCTCTCGTGTGCTGTTGCTCGGCACGCTGACCTGATGGAACTCCGCGCCGAGCAGGCCGATCTGGTCCCGGGGTATTCCGACACCGGAGTCGATGATCTCGATGTGGACCCACGGCGGATCCTCCGTGGCGCGCAGCCGCACCCAGCCCTCACGGGTATACTTGATGGCGTTCGAGACGAGATTCCTCAGGATCTGCTCGACGAGCGAGGGGTCGCTGTGCGCCCAGGCCTCGCACGCCTCGACGTGAAGCGCCAGGCCCTTGTTCGCCGCCACGCTGCGAAACTCCCTCGCCAGGGCATCGAGCACCGCGGACAAGGAGAAATCGGCCGGCTCGGGCTTGATGGCGCCGGACTCGAGCTTGCTGATGTCGAGCAGCGCGTTGAGCAGCCGGCTCATCGCTCCAATGGCCTCGTGCTGCTGGCGCAAGGCATCCGTGGCGTCCGGGTCCCGGGCCGTGCGGCGCAAGGCGCCGTTCAGCAGCGAGACCGCCTGCAGGGGCTGGCGCAGATCATGGCTTGCCGTTGCGAGAAAGCGTCCCTTGGCGCGCTCGGCTTGCCGGGCCTCCTCCTGAGCCGCCCGCGCAAGCTCGGTGGCTTGCGCCAGCTCTAGGTTGCGCTGCTCCAGCGCGCGATTGGCTTGTGCGAGGTCCTCCGCGTGCTGCGAGAGCTGGCGTTGCAGCCGCAGTCCCTTGCGGTAATTGAGCCTGGCGAGGACCAGGCCGGAGAGCATCAGAAGGGATGCGAGAAGCATCGAGGCCATCGAGATGCGCTCGATCATCCGGTCCTGTGCGGCGAGCGTCGCCAGTCGTTGCGAGAGCAGCCTGTCCTCCGTGGCGGTGAGCGCATCGATCCTGATCTCGATCGACCCCATCTCGTGCAGGCCGGCGTTCGTCTCCACGATCTTCTGCGCGGCGCTCAGGCCGCCGCTCCTGTAGGCCGACAGTGTGCTTTGCAGCTCATGCAGCTTCAGGTCGATCTGCCCGGCGAGCCCGGGAAGCTGTCGCTGTTGATCGGGATCATCGGTTGTCAGCCGTGTGAGGCTCGCCATGAAGCGGGGCACACCGGCGATCGCCGCCCGATAGGGCTCGAGGTAAGCCTTCTGGCCGGTGAGCAGATAGCCGCGCTGTCCACGCTCGGCATCCTGCAGCGCGCTGCGCAGCGACTGGGCCGTCATGATCACCTGGAAGCTGTGACCGGCGAGCTTCTGGCCGAGGTCAGCGTGGGGGAGGCGGCTGAGCGCCTCGTAGCCGAGCATCCCGATCAATCCGAGGAAGGGCACGACGATGAGGACCAAGGCCGGCCAGAGGCGCCAGCGATCGTCGGAGGATTTCCACCGCAGATGTGAAAGCATCAATCCGCCACCCGCCGTGCCGGTTTCGACCGGTTCGCCGTCTGCGAGAGCCGGGCCATACGGATCGCTTCTCGCAAATGTCCGAGGGCGGGCGTATTGTGGAAACTACGTATTGACTTCGAGAAAATGCCCCCGCAGCGGCTTTTCGGCCCCGCGGGACGGCCTCACCGGATGAGCGGCGCGGGAGGCGGTCGCCTCCTGGTCGGCTGCTGCGACGCTACCCTCGCCGAACGGCGATGTCCTGGCCTGGCAAGCGTACAGTCCGGAAACATGTTTCGGAAGTGATGCACCCGGCGACGGATCCCGAGTTTTCGTTTTTCTTCGCAAATCATGCGCTTGCACGGTTGCGCCTCGGTGGCACGGTCATTGCTCCATCGAGCCTGCAGCCAGGAACCGGCGCCACGCACCGATAGAGTGGCCAGGCCGTGCAGCGCTGCGACTGAAAACCCAGTTAGCGGAGGAAACTCAAGATGACGACCAATCGCTTCATTGCCATGGCGGTGGCCTTGGCGCTGGCGTCGGCGTCCGGACTGGCTATCGCCAGCAACGGGACCGGCACTTCCAATAACAACGGTACGGGCTCCCCGAACCAATCGCAGACGGCTACATCAAACAAGACGAATACGAACAGTTACAACCCGGTGGTCACGCTGACGAAGAACGAGACGTCAACGGCTACGACAAACAACACAACGACAAACACGACGACCGCGGACACGTGGAATACCACGGTTGCCGCAACGTCGAATCTGAGCGCGACGGTCTCCGGTAACACGGTGTACGGCATCGGCAACACCGCCTTGAACAGCGGCAATGCCAATGGCGCCGCGGGCGGCAGCGGCGGCCCGGGTGGCGCGGGCTACGGCGGAGCGAGCGGCAGTTCCGCCGCGAACACGAGCACGAATGGCGGTACCGGCGCCCAAGGCGCGGTCGGTGCCTCCGGCGGCTCCGTGAGCGATGGGAACACGAGCAACGGCAGCGCCAGCAACGGCGGTGCGACCGCGGGCAACGGCGGCTCCGGAGGCGACGCGGGCTTCGTTAAGACGATTGGCGGCGGCGGCGGCTCGGGCAGGGGAGGCGCGGCGCTCGGCGGTCTCAGTGCCGCCGCCGGTGGCGGCTCGGGCGGCGCAGGCCAGGCAACGGGCAGCGGCTCGAACGGCTCGAACGGCACGAACGGGACAACGGGCACGGGTGGCACAGGCGGTGCGGGCGGAAGCAGCGGCACCGGCGGCGGCTCGAGCGGCGGCAGCGGCACCGGTGGTGGCTCGGCCAACACGGTCGCCAGCACGACGACCGGTGGGGCGGGCGGCGCCGGAGGGACGGCGAGCAACGGTAGCGCCACGAACGGCAGTGCCTCGGCCACGCTCGGCAGCGCCGGCAACGGCGGCAACGGCGGCAACGGCGGCAACGGCGGGGCGAGCACCGGAGGCACCCAGAACACGACCACCGGGACCGGCGGCGTGGGCAACGGTGCGGTGGGTGGCGCCGGCGGGGCCGGTGGCGCAGGCGGTGCAAACACCGTGACTGCCGGAACCTTCGACATGTCGAACAACATCAGCAACGCCTTCACCAACGGCGCGGGGGTCACGGTGGCGAGCCAGAACACTGGCATGTCGTCACTGGTCCAGCAAAGCGTCAACGTGCAGGCGAATCTGTCGTTGTCGGCGACAGGGCACTAGCAGCAAAGACAACGGCCGGGGCGCGGCACGGGTCGGTACCGTGCCCGCTCCGGACGTCGCGGGAGGCTGATATGAAACCGCGCAGTGCCTTGGCCGCTTTTCTGGTCACTGTGGGCGTATTGAGCGCAGCTGCGGGTCAGGCCGCGGGTGCGAAAGCGCCGTCCGGCTCGCACGCTCAGGCGAGCCTCAAGGCCGCCCAGCCGCGCAAGGCGGGCGTGGCGCCGGCTGCTTCCGTGCAGGGCGGCGGGCGGGTGCGGGCGCGGCGAGGCGCCTCGGGAAGCTTGCGCGCGCGGCCGAAACGGGCGCTCGCGGCCAGCCGCCTGCAGGCCGAGGATCTGCTGAGCGCCGCGCTCATCAGCGACAAGGAGCTCGCCAAGGACCGGGGAGGAACGGAAACCAACAACACGAGCAACGCCACCGGCACGGTCGGCGGGAATGTCGCCTCGCAGCTCACGACCGGCTCGAACACGATCAGCCAGGGCTCGTTCTCGAACTCCTCCGGGATTCCGATCGTCATTCAGAATACCGGTAACAACGTGCTCATACAGAACTCCACGATCCTCAATCTGCAGCTGACGAAACCCTAGCGGAGCGCCGTGATGAAGCGAGTCTTCGGTGTCCTGCTGCTGTGGGTCCTGGCGCAGACGGCGGGGGTTGCGTGCGCCTGGGGCGGGGTGGTCCAGGTGAGCGCGCTCGAGTCGTATTCGGTTCCGGTGCGCACGCTTCAGGAGATGAGGTACCAGTGGGCTTTTCGCCGGACCATCCATCAGCACTACGACTTCAGCTGCGGCTCGGCGGCCATAGCAACACTGCTCACGTTCCAGTACGGCCGCCCCACCACCGAGATGCAGGTGTTCAGGGCGATGTATGCGGCCGGTGACCAGAAGCTGATCCGTGAGGAGGGCTTTTCCCTGCTCGACATGAAGCGTTATCTGCAGAGCCTGGGCTATACGGCCGACGGTGTGCGGGTGCCGCTCAACACCCTCATCAAAGTCGGGGTTCCCGCGATTGCGCTCATCACGGATCAGGGCTACAGGCATTTCGTCGTGGTCAAGGGTGCCGATGCGACCCAGGTCGTGATCGGAGACCCGGCGCTCGGCCGGCGCGTGATGTCGCGGCGGGCGTTCGAGAAGGTGCGGGTCGGGAATCTCTTCTTCGTCATCCGCAGCGATCTGAATCAGGCCCGATTCAACCTGCCCGCGGATTGGAAGAGCGAGACCCCGCCGCCGCTGCGCGTGGCCCTGCAGCAGAATTCCCTAGCGATGGAATTCCTCGAAATCCCCAATGCAAGTGTCTTCTGAGCGACGGGAGATCCAGATGAAAACGCTCAAGCCACTGATGCTCGGCCTCTGTCTCAGCGCAGCCGGTCCGGCGATCGCCGCCCCGCCGAGCCTCCTCACGGTGAGGCACGCGGTGGCCTCATGGCCAGCGGTGCCGGATGCCGTCCTCAGCCGCCTTCGCGGGGGCATCGACCTGAGCAACCTCGTTGCCTATTTTGCGATCGAGCGCGTCGTCGAGGTGAACGGCCAGGTGGTGGCTGAGGCGCAGATCGTGATCTCCAATCTCGATCGCCTGGCTTCGGGCGGCCTTCCGACAATCACCGTGTCCGGACCGCTTGCCCAGGTGGTCCAGATCATGAATGCAGGGCAGATCCCGGGGGCCGCCCCTGCCGTCCCTGCCGTCCTTGCCGCCACCGGTGCCCCGTCGCCCCCTGCGGCGCCTGTGTCCGGGCAAGCGCCGGCCGCTTCGGTGAGCGCCGCACCCTCGCCGACTCCCGCCGCAGCGGATACGAGCGGCAAGATTTCATCGAGCGGGACGCAGAGTGGGTCCATGGCTCAGTTCGGCAGCGCGCTCGCGAGCGCCGTCGCAGCGGCGGCGAGTGCGACCTCCGCAACGGGTGCGGGTAACGCGACCGCTGGGGCACCGTCCGCCTCTGCGGCGACGCTCGCGAGCGCCCAGCCGGCGGCGCAGCCGGCCCCTGCCGCCGCGGCTGATCCGGCCACGAGCCCGGCAATCGTTCCGGCGCAGACGCCGGCGCACGTATCGGGCGGTATCGCGACGCCGGTCATCGTGGTGAGCAACCTGCCGAACGCCACCGCCATCACGACTGCCGTGCAGAATGACGTTCGTGCGACGGCGATTCAGACGCAGACGACGATCACAGCGACCTTGAACAGTCTGGGGGCTGTCAACGGCCTTGCGCTCGCCAGCGCGATTCAATCGCAGGTGGCGAGCTCCGTCGGACATTGAGTCACGGGATATCCGGTCACAGGGTGACGGGCAGCCGCACTGTGGCATCGAGATCGGGCGTGTCACGAGTGACTCCGATGCCGATGGTCACATTGAGCAGCGTCCTCGGGTTGACCTGGTAGGTGACCCCGAAACGCAGGGTGCCGAGCTGAAGTGTGCCGACCCGCGTCAGGGCGCGGCCCGGGGCAGGGGTGGTCTGGGTGGTCTGATCGACCACGCTTTGCTGATAGCCGACGCTGAAAGAGGCGCGCTGGTTGAGGGAAAGCCCCATACCGATCGTGAGGTCGAGGATTCCACCGGGGTGGATGTAGCCGTAACCATGGCCTACGTTTCGCCCGAAGCTGTAGGTATAGGCGACACCGCCGAAGAATACGGCAGGATCGGACGGAAGCAGAAATGTGAGGCCCGGCTGCACCGCATAGAAGCCCGAGCCGGTCGCGAGGCGCGTCTGCAGTCCGGAGTTCGGACTGATGGGCTCCTGGAAGACATTGGTGCCGGTGCGTGACTTCAAGCGCAGAGAGCCGATCCACACGGTGTTGTTGCCACGGAATTGATTGAGCTGTGCACGCAGGCCGACTTCGACGTCGCCTATGCCGTTGCCGGAGGCGTCAAAGAAGGAGTTGGTGACCGAGGCCGTCGCGAGCGGCCGGGTCTCGGTGGTTGTGTTCTCGAGGACGTAGGGTACGCGCGCGTCGATTTCCAGACGCGAGAGGATGCCGTACCGGGCCGTCAGGCTGAACGTCGAGAGGTTGCTCTCGATCCTCTGGATGTCGATCAGTCCGATGGTGATCGCGGGGAGCACCGTGTAGCCGACCAGGGCGACCTGGTTGTTGGTCGAGTGCACATACTCGAGGTCGGGCTCGAGCACGAGGGTGCCGCGGGGGGTGAGGACCGTCGGCTCGGCGAAGATCTGCGCCGCAGCGGCGGGCGCTTTGGGCGCCGCCGGGGCCTTGCCGACCGGGGCTGGCGGGGGGGTGGTTTGCGCCGGTACGGCAAATGCGCTGAGCGGGCCGATGAGCGCGGCGAGAGGCGCAAGGGCGACGAGGGTGCGATAGTTGTTCATTGGTGGTGCCTCTGTCGGAGTGGGCGGGGCAGTCCGCTCAGGACTCGCTGGTTTGCGCTCGGCGCTGGGGTGTGATGCCGAGCCGGCGCAGAATGCGATAGAGCGTGACTCGTGAGACGCCGAGCTCGCGCGCCGCCGCTGCGATGTTCTGGCCGCTGCGCCCGAGGGCGGCTTGGATGAGCTCGCGCTCGGTGCCGGCGCGCGCGGTGGCGAGGGATCCGGTATTGTTGGTGCCGGGCTGGCCGCCGAGCTGCAGGTCGGAGACCTTGATGAGCGGACCGTCGCACATCACCATGGCGCGCTGAACGCGGTTCAGGAGCTCACGGACGTTGCCGGGCCAGGAGTACTGCTGAATGGCGGTGAGCGCCTGGCGGGAGAAGCCGCGCACGCCGGGGGCGCGGCCGTTTGCGATGTGATGGAAGAAGTGCTCAGCGAGCAGTACGCTGTCGGCGCCTCGATCTCGCAGCGGCGGTATCTCGATGTTGAGCACGTTCAGGCGATAGAGCAGGTCTTCGCGGAACCGTCCGGCGCGGACCGCCTCGCGCAGATCCATGTGCGTTGCGGCGATGACACGCGCATCGATGCGAATCTCGCGCGTCGAGCCGACGCGCATCACGGTCGATTCCTGCAGGAAGCGCAGCAGGCTCGCCTGCGCCGAGCGCGGCAGATCGCCGATCTCATCGAGGAAAATGGTGCCGTGGTGAGCCGCTTCGATGGAGCCGATCTGCCGTTCGTGAGCGCCGGTGAATGCGCCCCTTTCGTGGCCGAACAGCAGACTCTCGATGAGCGTTTGGGGCAGTGCGCCGCAATTGACCGGCACGAACGGCCCGTGCGAGCGGCTCGAGCCAAGGTGGACGGCGCGGGCGGCAAGCTCCTTGCCGACCCCGCTTTCCCCGGTGAGCAGCAGCGGTGCATTGGCGCGCATCACCTTCTCGAGCCTCGCGTGCAAGGCGATCATGCAGGGGCTCTGGCCGATCATTCCGTGCTGCCCGCAAGTCGGCTCGGCCGGGGCGAGCGCCGCGCGGCGCAGCACGGCCTTGCCGTAAGCGTGTCCGACGGAGTACACGAGCCGGACGTCGTCCACCGGAAGCGTATGGAAGTCGAAAAAGATCGAGGCGAGCAGGCGAGCGGTGAGGCGGTCGCGGGAGCGGTCGGGTGGCAGCACGGCGACCCACTCCATGCCGGAATCCTCGACGAGGTCTGCGAGGTCTCCCGGGGAGCACCCGAGCGCGTCGTCGAATACCGCGATGCCGACATGACAGTCGTCTGGCAGCAACGCATCGCGAATCTGCTCCGGGTGCACCGCCCGCCACAATCGCCATTGCCGGGATTCGAGCAACGGACCCAGATCAGGGATCGATTGCGTTGCTTGCAGAAGGACGACTCCCCGAGACATCCCAGACTTCTTGATGTTGCCAAGCGACGACGGAAGTCAATATAAAGCAGCAGCGCCGGCGCGCAGTTCGGGAATGTACGTAGCGGCGCGGCTGACGGAGGATCCGACCGCCGGGCTTCTGGTTGGGAGCGGGGAGTGCACGTCGGCGCGGGGTTGTCCCGTGTTGAAGCTCAGGCTTGCCTCGAGCGCTCAGTCCGTCACCGGATGAATCGAAGGATCCGTGTGAGTGGCATCGAGCATCCGATTCCAATTGCCCCGGCCTGCCGATCGGTCCGGTAACGCCGGTCGTCAAGCGGCGGGGCCGGAACGGCCATCCAAGGCGGTCGACCGCGATTGAACGCCGCTCGAGCGGTTCCCGTCCCCGCGACGAGGCGAGCGGAATGCTCGCCCAAGCGCGTGTCCCGCGCGTCGAATCAGCGCAAACTTGGCCGTTCTTGCCCGAGTCTTTCGCGTGGAGGATTGCAATGCGTCCCATTCCGGCCTTGGCGGCTTCGATGCTGCTCAGCATCCCATTGATGGCTAGCGCGGCCACGGCCGCGCATCCGGCAAAGCCGAAGCGGCACGGCCCGTTCCATGCGCTGAAATTCCGTGAGCTGGGACCGGCGGTGGCCGGCGGACGCGTCACCAGCGTCCTCGGTGTGCCCGGTGATGCCGCCCTTTACTACGTGGGCAGCGCCGGGGGCGGGGTGTGGAAGACTCAGGATGGGGGAATGAGCTGGAAGGCGATCTTCACCCACGAGCCCACGCAATCGATCGGCTCGCTCGCCCTGGCCGGTGGCAACCCGAACTGGCTGTGGGTGGGCACCGGCGAGGCCAACCCGCGCAACGACGTCCTCGACGGGGATGGTGTGTACTTTACGCCCGACGGGGGCAAGACCTGGGTGGACAAGGGCCTGCATCGGGCCGGCCAGATCGCAGCCATCGCAGTCGATCCCGAGGACACCCATACGGTGTTCGTGTGCGCCGAAGGCGACCTTTGGAAGCGCGGCCCCGAGCGGGGGGTCTACATGAGCCGCGACGACGGCGCGCACTGGCGGCGGGTCCTTTATCTCAACGACCACACCGGCTGCAGCACCATCGCCTTCGAGCCGGGTAACCCCAAGGTGTTGATCGCCGGCATGTGGCCGCTGCAGCGGCGACCGTGGATGCTCACGAGCGGCGGCAAGAGCGGTGGCCTGTATCGGTCGACCGACGGCGGCGTGCACTGGAAGAAGCTCACGCATGGGCTGCCGGGCGGGGACATCGGCCGCAGCGCCGTCGCTTTCGCGCCGAGCCGACCTCAGACGGTGTACGCCGTGCTGCAGGCGAAGGGCGGAGTGTTGTGGGTCTCGCACGATCTGGGCAGCCACTGGAGCAAGGTGAGCGACAACCACAATGGGGACGTGCGCCCGTTCTATTTCACTCAGCTCGCCGTCATGCCGAACAACCCGCGCAGGCTGTTCCTTTTGTCGATGAAATTGATGGAGAGCAAGGACGGAGGCAGGCACGTGTTCTACGCCGACAAAGGCGTGCATGTCGATCACCACGCCATCTGGATCGACCCGCGCAACCCCGACCGCATCATCCAGGGCAACGACGGCGGCGTGTATCTGTCGCTCGATGCAGGCAAGCATTGGCGTTACCTCGACAACCTGCCGATCGAGCAGTTCTATCAGGTGGCGACCAGCGCCACGAGCCATCCCTGGCCGTATCTGGTGTGCGGCGGCCTGCAGGACAACAACGCGTGGTGCGGCGCGAGCAGCGACTACGATCGCGGCGGCCTCACCGGCGCGCAGGACTGGTTCTACGTCTCCGGCGGAGACGGGCAATACGTGGTTCCGGCCCCGAGCGATGCGGCGATGATCTATGCCACCACCGACGATGGCTACGCCACGGTGCTCAACCGCGCCACCGGCTTCAGGCGCGGCATCAACCCCTATCAGCGCGATGAGCTGGCCGGCCTGCTGCTCTCGGGCAAGCCGCCGTACGCGCAGAAATACCGATTCGACTGGACGACCCCGGTGGCGGTCTCCCCGACCAATCCCGAGGACGTGTACATCGCCGCGGATGTCGTGTTCCACAGCACGGACGGCGGCAAGCATTGGAGCATCATCAGCCCGGATTTGACGCGCAACGTCAAATCCAAGCAGCAGCCGAGCGGCGGACCCATCGATCGGGACATGAGCGGGGCGGAGACCTACGACACCATCCAATCGCTCGCTCTGGCGCCGACCGATCCCCATGTGATCTGGGTCGGGACCGACGATGGCTGGGTTTGGGTGAGCCGCGACGGCGGCAGGCACTGGAGCAAGGTGACACCCAAGGGCGCTCCGCAGTGGGCCCGCGTGTATCACGTCGAGCCTTCGCCGTTTGCCGCCGGCACCGCCTACGCGGCGTTCGACGGTCACGAGCTCGGCAACGACGCGCCATACGTGTATCGCACCACCGATTACGGCAAGCATTGGACGCGCATCACCAACGGCCTGCCGCAGAGCAGCGTCGAGGTGGTGGCGGAGGATCCGAACCGCGCCGGGCTGCTGTTCGCCGGCACGATCTCCGCGGGAGTGTACGTCTCGTTCGATGACGGCGCGCACTGGCAGGCCCTGCACGCGAATTTGCCGCGCGGCCTCTCGGTGTGGGATCTCACCTTCGCCCCGGATCATCGCGGCCTGCTGCTCGCCACGCACGGCCGCGGCATCTGGGTGCTCGACAATCTGCGGCCTCTGGAGCAGTACGGGGCGGCGGCGCGCTCGCCGTTTCACGTATTCAGCGCCTCTGCGGGCGTGCTGCTCTACACGCGCCATGCCAACGGCCTCGGCCCGAGCGCCTTCCTCGCGCCGAATGCGCCGCTCGGGGCGGTGATCAGCTACCGTCTGGCGAGGCCGATCAGGCCGACCGCGGCCGAGAAGGCCGCGCACCACGGGCCGGTGCGCATCGAGATCCGCGATGCCGCCGGCACGCGGGTCGCGACACTGCACGCCCCGGGCAAGGCCGGAATCGACGAAGTGGTGTGGAATCTTTCCTACGATCCGCCGGCGAGACTCGATCCACCGCTTGGCAAGTCGGGACCTCATGCGCGAGGGAGTGGCCCGTCGGTCGTGCCCGGCACCTACACCGCTACGGTGCGCGCGGGACAATACGAGCAGAAGGTGTCGTTGCAGGTTCAACCCGATCCTCGCTACCCGGTGCCGCCGGCAACGTATCGCGCCGATACCGAGGCGGGTCTTGCCGCGCGCAGCGAGCTCTCGGCGGTCAACCGCCTGCTCGATCACCTCGCCGCGATGCGCAAGGCACTTGGCGCGGTGCTCGCCCGGGGCCGCGGCGATGCCGCCTGGTCGAGGCGGCACGCGGCGCTGATCAAGCAGGGCGAGACGCTCGAGAAGCAGCTTGCCGGCTACCAGGACGCGTTGTGGAATCCGCACACCCAACATCTGGCCGAGGAGGATTTCCTGCGGCACTTCTCGCATCTGCATCGGCGTGTCGAGACTCTCTACGAGATGGCTGCCGGCCTTTGGGGCGAGAGGCCGCGCGCGCAGCTCGAGGCGCTCATCGGCGCCGATCGCGCGCAGATCAAGCGGCTGTTGGCGCGCTATGACGGACAGGTGCTGAGCCGGGTGAAAGCCTGGAACAGCGCCGCCTATGCCGCCGGTGTCAGCACTCTGCCGACCGGCATGGCCGTGACGCTGCGCAGCCCGCCACCCGTGCCGCCGGCCGGCTCCTGAGCCGGCCGCGCGGGGAGGGGAAGGGGGCGGGCCGCTTGCCCTCTGCGGCTGTCGCCTACCCGCGTCACGGTGACGCCCCGGCCGCGCGGTGATAGGGTGAGGACACTGTCCACCGACGGGAGTGCACGGAGCATGAGTTCTTCCCTCAGGCGCGCCGCGGCTGGAGCGTCCCTCAGGCGCATGGCGTTTGGAGCACTGCTCGCCGGCAGCGTGGGCGTGGCAAACTCCACAACGGTTCACGTGGTGCTCGCCGGCAGGCACGAGGTGCCGCCGGTCGCGACGGCGGCACATGGCACCGCCATGATCACAGTGGATGGCGAGGGCCGGGTGAGCGGCAGGGTCCTCACCCACGGGGTCAAGGCCACCATGGTGCACATCTGCGAGGGGGGAGCGGCGCAGGCGAACGGGCCGATTCTCATCTGGCTGAAACAGCGCGCTCCCGGGCTATGGGTGGTACCGCCGCAGACGAGGCTCACCCCCCTGCAGCACAGGCGCCTCCTGGCGGGCGGCCTGCATGTCAATGTCCACAGTGCTCGTCATCCGGCCGGGGAGATCCGCGGCCAGCTTCTGCCCTGAGCGGCGCGGCCCGCGCCGACGCCCCGGCTCGCGCCGGCGGCGCAAAAGCGGCAGACCTTGCATCCGGTCACAGCGGCCGACGGGCTGAGGGTCGTATCGTTGCAGCATGATTGCGTCACGGCGGAGTCTCGAGGCGTTACCGGACTCGCACTACGCGGCGGAGCTGCTCAAGCAGCCCGAGCGCACGCGTTTCTCGACTCCGGTCGAAGCCGAATACCGGCGCAGCACCCTGCGCGAGAACCGCACGCTGGTACGCCTGGCGTGCACCCTCGCATTGGTGCTGTTGGGGCTGCACGCTGGGGAGGTGATCGCCGGCTCGGGCTCCTTCGGCTCGCTTTTCCTGTTCCCCGTGGTGCTCATGAGCTCTGCCGTGCTGACCTGGCTCGCCTGGAGCCGAGGGTTCGAGCGCCACTACCTGCCCTGGGCCGAAGTGCTGGTGCCGATTCGAAACTGTCTGCTTGCCGTACAGGCGATCCATATCGCTGCGGCGGGGGGGATCGAGAACCTGATGCTGCTGCCGATGCTGCTGATCGGCCCATTCTATTTTCTCGGACTTCATTACCGCACCGCGCTGGCCACCGCTGTGCTCACCCTGGCGAGCATGGCCGGGGCGGTCGTGGTGTTTCATCTGCCGCCGGCGGTGGCGATGCGCGGCGGTGTGCTGCTCATCGTCTCGGCGGTCACCTTGGGCTTCGCGGCCTGGCAGGTCGAGAAGCGCTCCCGGCGCTCGTTTCTCGAGACCCGCATCGTGGCCGAGCTCGCCCAGCAAGATGCGCTCACCTGGACCAAGAACCGGCGAGTGTTCGACGAGTATCTGCCGCGGCTCTGGCGGCAGGCCGCGAGCGATGCCCGCTCGCTTGCGCTCCTGGTGATCGATGTCGATCACTTCAAGGCGTACAACGACCGCTACGGACACCAGGCCGGAGATGTCGTGCTGCGCCAGGTGGCCCTCGCCATCCAGCGTCAGGTGCGCAGGCCGCTCGATCTCGTGGCGCGCTATGGGGGCGAGGAGTTCGCGGCGATTCTCTACGATACGGACTGTGCCGGCGCCCGGCACACGGCCGAATGCATGCGCCGGGCGGTCGAGGAGCTGGCGATCGAGCATCGGGCGTCGCTGTCAGCGGCCGTACTGACGATCAGCGTCGGTGTCGCGGTAGTGATGCCGACGACCGCACGCAATGCCTCGGGCGCGCTGCAGATGGCGGACGAGGCGCTCTATCAGGCCAAGGCCAAGGGTCGCAATCGCGTCGAATTGATGGACGAGGGGGCGCATCAATTGCTGGCCACCGGCGTGTTCGCGAAGGAGCAATTCGCCTCGCTCAGGCGCTCGCGCGACTGAATCCGTCCCGAGTCGGACTCGGGCCGGCTTTTCGCGCGAGTCGGCTCGCCTGCTCGTGGGAGGGGGGCGGCCTCACCCGGTGCGGCCAGGGCTCAAGAGCGCGGCCGCGCACGGCCGGATACGGCAGGGATTAGCGCCGTGGCACGGATTTTTCAGATCTCCGGGGGCCCGAACCGCGCACCGCGGGCCGATGATCCGTGTATGTCTTCCCGAGTACCCGATCCCTCCCACATCGGGGCCGACATCGAACGGTTGCGGCTGGTCTACGGCAACTTCCCGCTCATGCTCGCCGGCTCGGCCACGGCCGGGTGCGTGCTCGTAGCGTTGCTTTACGAGACGGTTCCCCACGGCATGCTGCTCCTGTGGCTGCTCAGTCTGCTGGCTCTCTACGGACTTCGTCTGCGCGAGTGCCTGGCGTTTCGCCGCGCTTCGTCGATTCCCGACCCGCAAGTCTGGGTCGGGCGGCTTCAGGTGGACGCTGGCGCCTCGGGGCTTCTGTGGGGTATCGGCGCGACGGTGTTCCTGGGGCTCGGGGACCTGCCGTACCAGCTGTTCACCGTGCTCGTGCTCTCCGGCGTAGCCGCCGGCGCCATGACTTCGTACGGGGCCATGTGGCGCGGCTACATTGCCTTTCTCGCGCCCTTTCAGGCCCTGGTCGAGCTGCGGCTGCTTTTCGAGCACACACCGCTCCATTACCCGCTCGCCGTGATCAACCTGCTGTTCGTGGGTGTTGTGCTGTATTCGGCGTTCAAGACCGATCGGGCCTTCGGCAAGGTGCTCGCGATCACCGCCGAGAACGCCAAGCTCACCCGGGCGCTTCAATACCAGGCGACCCACGATCCGCTGGTCGATCTGGTGAATCGCCGGGAATTGAACACGCGGCTCATCGACGTGGCCGACGGCGCCGTGATCGGCAAGCACTCCTGCGCGCTCATCTTCATCGACCTCGACCGGTTCAAGGAGGTCAACGACCAGGGCGGGCATGCCGCCGGAGATGAGGCTCTGCGGCGGGTGAGCCTCATTCTCAAGGAGCACATCCGCGCGACCGACACCGCTGCGCGCCTCGGGGGGGACGAGTTCGCGATTCTGCTGCCCGGATGTCCGCTCGAGCGGGCTGAGGCGGTGGCGCGGGGTGTGTTCACGGCGATCCATGATTTCGTCCTGCATTGGGACGGGGGGCTGTATTTGCGGGTCGGCGCCAGCATCGGCGTCGCGTATGCGGCGGTCGGGGAGGCTGATGCCTCCTCGCTCCTGCGGGTGGCGGATGAGGCCTGCTATGCCGCCAAGAACGCCGGTCGCGGCAGGGTGGTCGTGCGCCGCGCCGGACCGCTTCGCGAGCCGAGCTGTTTCGAGATCGAAGCGCTGCGGCGCTCGGTCTGATCCGGGATCGGAGCACGGATGGCCCGTGCGGGGTGCCGTCTCATCCGTCATCCTCGCCGCCGACCATCAGGCGCGCAGCCCTGCCTGTGAGTAGGGTAGGGCTTTTGCGCCGGTGAGGCGCTCAGGGACACTTGGGGCGCTTGCGGCCCTGCTCCTCGATTTCCCGCGCGACGGGCGGGCGTGGGCCGGCGCGGCAGGGCTCGAAACGGCCGAGCATGTCGGCCGCCGGCCCGTTAAACTGCCGCCCTCCCGGTGCCCCCGTAGCTCAGTGGATAGAGCGACCGCCTCCTAAGCGGTAGGTCGCAGGTTCAACTCCTGCCGGGGGCGCCAATTGAGAATGGCGATTACCCCTTGTGTACAAAGGGCCATGGTTGAATCGCTCCTTCTCCGGACTTCTGCCCGCTACGAGCGGATGGGTCGTTTTTGTCCCTCGCCAAGCGCACGGATTCAGCGCAAATTCTTGCCGCGCCCGGTCTGGCGAAACCCACGGCGCGCTCGAAAAATCGACTGAAGTTCACCAAGTCGAGCCTCGAGAAGCTCGTGCCGCCGAAGCGCCCCGACGGCGGCGCTCCGTGCCATGAGACTTGGTTCGACACCGGGCGGTCCGGCCTGGGCGCGAATGCGAACGTTGGACCGTTCGTAGTCTGCTCACAGCTTGGGGCGCGAGGGCCCGGCCACCATGGTGCCTCGCGCAAGAACGACGCCCCTGACCGGAGGAACTCCGCATCAGGGGCGTATCGGCGGATTCAAAGCCTAGAAGTTCACCGTCGTGGTCTGATTCGCAGTCACGGTCGCAGTCTGGCCTGCCGTCGGAATGAACGCGACGGTACTCGTGCCAGTGCTGGATGTGCTCGTGCAGGCGACCGCAAGCGTATAGCTGCCGGCGAGCAGGAAGGGCTGGTCGTAGCTGTAGCTGCCTGTGGACGACAGCGTGATCTGCGGCTCAACCACCGGAGTCAGGGTGCTGGAGGGGGTGGCGGTTCCGGAGAATATGTAGACCTGGGCATTCGGCAGCGGACCGCTGCCCGAATAGCCAGCGAGGCATGCTGAATCGCTCTGCAGGGTCGCCAGCGCAACGGTGCCGCTGATCGTGCCCGCCTGGACATTGTTGATGAGGCGCAGCGCGGGCTTCAGGATGTAGTCCTGCGCGCCCCCACCGGAGGTCAGTCCCGGCGGAGCGGTAATTGACTGCTGCAGCATGAAGTCGATGGTGAAATTGGCCACCTGGTTGGCCGTCATGGTGAAGCCCTGAACCAGCTTCAATCCCGTCTGCGCGCCGCTCGGGATCACCAGAGGATACTGGGCGCCGTTGATCTCGATGTACGAATTGGCCACCGTGCCGTTCGAGGATACATTGAGCAACAGGCGAATCCAGTCGTAATTGCCTGCCGGAACCGAGACGCCATTGAGCAGCGAGGCTTCGTTGCCGTTCTGTTCCTGCAACAGATTGATCGTCTGGGGCGCGCTGAAATTGAATGTGACTGGTTTGCCGCCTCCGCTCGGTTGCAGTTGGACGCCAGTGAATGAGATCGCCACAGCGCTCGCCGAGGCGACCGGCCCGTCCGTAATGCCGAGGTTCATGGTCGCAGAAGATGCGCCGCCGCTACCACCGCATGCAGTCAGGAGCGGCGCAGCGAGGCACGCGACAGCGGCTGACCGCAGCCACCCCAAGGATTTTGAATTGCGATGCGAGGACTTCATATTGCTCTCCACTCATACCAAGGAACGCGATGTTCAATTCTCGCGGGGGCACGGCGCCGCGCTCGCCTGGCTGCGGCGTCCGTCCTGCGTGTCTTGCCTGGTGTTGCGGCCTTGCGCACACCGACCGGCGCGGTGAGCGATCCGCCAGTTCCGCCGGACGGGCGAACTCGTCAACTCAGAGTCATGGCGTCCGCGTGTCGCGCGCTCTTACGGCTCGAAAGCGCATGCGACGGCGGGCGGTTGACAATACGCGCTGAGTCCACCCGCCATCCGGTTTCCGGAAAAACTGTGACTCACGTCTCAATCCGGCTCCGCACGCATATCGAAGCGGGTCTTTGACTTGGCAATCCGCAGCGTGCCGCTTTCATCCCCGAGCGCAGAAGATTCACCATCGCGCCTGAACCGGAGGTGAATGCCTCCCGCGGCGGCGGTGAAGCGTGTTTCATGAAGCCTGATTGCGGCGGTCTTCATGACCCGTGTCGCACCCGCGGTGGAGCGTGACGACGGCGATCGGGCCGCGATTGCTGGCATTCCGAGCCCATCGCCGGGCGCAGGACGTGACCGGCCGCCCCGAGATCGACAAGGTTTGCATCCGCAGCGGACACGCATCGTCAGCAGGCGGCGGGCGGACCCGGGCGGGACTCGGGTCGGTCCGGGGCCGGCCCCTCAGCCGCTGTGCGGATGCAGCCGATCGGTCGCTGCGATGAAGGCCGCGATATTGTGGTGCAGGCGCTTCAGCGCGGGCACGTGCACGTAGATCATGTGGCCGGACATGTAGTAGTGGTACTGGATGTTGGCCTGGAGCTTGCGCGGCATGGGCAGGTGCTCCATCTCGTAGATGCCCTCATAGAAGGGCGTTGCAAGATCGAAATAGCCGCCGTTCAACATGACCTTCAGGTCCGGGTCGTACTTCATCGCGTTGGCGAGGTCCGGCATCACGTTGAGCGCCTGCGGGAAGGAGAACGACACCCCGGGGGCGTGATGCGAGAAATTCCAGGTGTGCCACAACGGAATTTCCGGCAGATACTGCATGCCCTTGCCGTAGTGCAGGACCGAGTGCGCGTAGGCGTTGAAGGCCGACACGTAGGCCGAGCTGATCGCCGCGCCCTGCGGATCGTAGGCGGCGCTCTCGCTCAGCGGGTTCATCGACGGGCCGGTGAATCGCGTGTCGAGCCGGCCGGTGGTCTCGTCCTTGCCGGCGAGCAGCTCGTGCTCGAACTGGCCGCCGTCGACCCGCAGATTCGCCTTCTCGATGTACGCGGTCGGCAGACCGGTGTACTCGTGCAGCTTGGCGGCGATGGCGGCGAATTTCGCCGCACTCAGCAGCGACCCCGCGCGCAGCGCCTGCGCGTAGCGGGTCATGGCGAAGTGCTCGACCTTGGCGAGCAGCGGCTTCAGCGCCGGCTCGCCGCCGGGCAGCATGTGGTGAAACCAGGCGGTCGCCGTCATGCTCGGCAGTGCGAGCTCGAACGGCAGATCGATGCCGGGATCATACTTGGCCAGTCCGCTCGCATCGTTGTAGTTGAGGATCTGCGAGAGGAGGATGACGCCGTTGAAGTCGATGTTGTCGTGCGTCTCGAGCACGTTGATGAGGGCGGCCGAGCGCGGGGTGCCGTAGCTCTCGCCCAACAGGTACTTCGGCGAGTTCCATCGGCCGTACTGCGTGAGGAACTTCATGATGAACTGCGAGAACGCATGCACGTCCTGATCGGTTCCGTAGAAGGCCTTGGCGGCGTCGGTGCCGCGGATGCGGCTGTAGCCGGTGCCCGGGGCATCGATGAACACCAGGTCGCTGGCATCGAGCAGGCTGTACTGGTTCTTCACCAGCCCGTAAGGGGCAGGCGGCGTGTGCGTGCGGTCGCGGGTCACGACCCGGACGGGGCCGAATGCGCCCATGTGCAGCCACACCGACGATGAGCCCGGGCCGCCGTTGTAGAGAAAGGTGAGCGGGCGCCGGCTCGGATTGGCGCCGTCCTTGAAGTAGGCGACGTAGAACATCGACGCCTCGGGCTGCACCTTCTTCGGTCCGCCGGGCGGGGGTTGGCCGGGCCCGTAAGCGTCCGTGGCGTCGTTCCACCCGGCGGCGTGCACGATGATCATGCCGGCCACGGCGCGGTAATGGATCGTCTTGCCGCCGACCTTGACCGTGCCGCGCGTCGTGCGGGTGGTGGTGCGAAAGTAGGGGTTGGCGTGGGCGGAGCGGGAGTGGGCGTGGACGTGCGGCGTTGCCGCCGCCGCGGCGCCGGCGCAGGCGAGCGTCAGCACCGTGCCGGCCGCCAGCAGTTGAGCGCCTCGCCGGAAGAGGCGGCTTTGCCCCGTGTCGCTCATGAGCGGCCTCCTGGTATGTTGTCGGTCTTGCGGATGAAGGCCACGATGTTGCCGTGCAGCTGCTTCAGAGCATGAACGTTGACGTAGATCATGTGACCTGACTTGTAGTAGTGATACGAGATATTCGACTGCAGGCTGTTCGGAATCTGCAGGTGGTGCATCTCGTACATGCCCTCGCAGAACGGGGTGGCGAGATCGTAGTAGCCGCCGTTCAGCATGACCTTGAGCAGCGGATCGTACTTCATCGCCTCGGCGAGATCCGGCATGACATTGGTGGCGATCGGCTGTGGCCGCCGGGCTCCCGGCGGTCGATGCCAGAAGTCCCAGTTCAGGTTGATCAGGGGCAGATAGCGCAGATTCGTCTTGTAATGCAGGTCCTTGGTCACGTACGTATTGAAAGCCGACACGTATGCGGAGCTGATCGCGGCGCCCTGCGGGTCGTACTCGGCGGTCCGGCTGAGCGGGTTCATGGACGGGCCCTGGAATCGGGTGTCCAGCCGCCCGGTGGTCATGCCTTCGTTGGCGAGCAACTCATGCTCGAACTCCGGGCCGCTCACCTGCAGCCGCGCCTTGAGCAGGTAGGACACCGGCAGGCCGATGTCCTGGTGCATCTGCTCGGCGATGCTGCGTTCCTCGGCGCGCGGGAGGCTTGCGCCCTGAGCCAGGGCGTCGGCGTACCGGCCCATGGCGAAGTGCTCGACCTGCTTCAGGAACGGGCGCAGGTGCGGGGGATTCGACGGTACGCGATGGTGGAACCACGCGCTCGCCGCCATGCTCGGCAGCGCAAGCTCGTAGGGCAGCTCGATGCCGGGGTCCGAGCCCGGCCCGTCATCGTTGAGGGCGAAGTTCAGGATCTGCGAGAGCATGATCACGCCGTTGAAGTCGACGTTGCGGTCGATCGTCAGATCCTTGATCAGCGCCGCCGTGCGCGGAGTTCCGTAGCTCTCGCCGAGCAGGTACTTCGGCGAGTTCCACCGCTGGTAGCGCGTGAGGAACTGTGTGATGAAGGATGCGAAGGCATGGGCGTCCTGATCGACGCCGTAGAACGCCTTGACCTTGCCCTTGCCCTCGATGCGGCTGTATCCGGTGCCCGGGGCGTCGATGAAAACGAGGTCCGTGGCATCGAGCAGGCTGTACCGGTTCTTGACGATGCGGTACGGGGCGGGAGGGGTGTGCGTGTCGTTCCGGGTCAGGACTCGTACCGGGCCGAAGGCGCCCATGTGCAGCCACACGGTCGATGAGCCGGGACCGCCGTTGTAGAGGAACGTGATCGGCCGATCGTGCGCGGGCACGCCGCGTCTGAAGTACGCGACATAGAACATCGAGGCCACCGGCGGGCCCTCGGGCGTGCCGAGCCTCACCTTTGCGGAGGCCGGCGGCGCCGCATCGTTCCAGCCTTTGGGGTGCACGATGATCGTGCCTGCCACCGCCTGGTAGGCGATCTTGTGGCCCCCGACCGTGACCGAGCCGTACGTCTTGACGGCCCGGGGCACGAACAGGCCGGGGACCGGCGGGACCGGGGTGTGCTTTGCGGCGGCAAACGCCGGAGCCGCACACGCCGCGCACGTCATCGAAAAGACTGCGGCCAGTGCAACGAGCTGTTTCATCTGATGATCTCTCCGTGCCGAAACCTCGCCGTTCGGGGCGAGGAGGAGGCGCGCTGTCCACCCTCACCGGCGTGCATGACTTTCATATGTTCAGGCGCAAGCGGCGCGCATGATGCCAGGGAAGCCCGAAGCGGGCCTACCCTGGGCGCAGCCGCGACGGGGTGATCTGCGGCAGACCGCCCCCTCTGATGCGACGAAGCGAGACCGACGGCGGGCCGGTGAGTCGGGCGCGCACGGGGCGCGCTATCCTCGTCGGGCGCGAACAGCCGGATCGCGATGCGAAGGGCATCACAGTTCGGCCGGGGCCGCCGGGCCGCCTTTCTGTCACGCCCTAGAATCCGGCACTTCCCGAAGCCAAAGCTCGCACATCGTGACCCGACTCTTCCGCCGCCGCGCACCTCGCATCGCCTACCCCGGGCCAGAGCGGCGCCTGCGGACGGAGCGGCGCTCGGAGGTGGTCCGGGCGCTGCTTCATGGGAGCCTTCGCCCCCGCCGGCAGGGGCCCCGGCGTGACGGCGAGCATCAGCTCGGCGCCGTCGACTGGCATCACCCGTGGTGGCTCGTCCTGGCGGTGCTGATCCTTCTGCTCTCATGCGTCGATGCCGCGCTCACCCTGTTGTTGATCGGCCGCGGCGCCTCCGAGGTGAACCCGCTGCTCGCGCCGCTGGTGCACGACTCGCCGGCGGCGTTCGTTCTGGTGAAGGTTGCTCTCACCGGCGTCGGGCTGGTGTGTCTCACGCTGCTGGCGAGGCTGAAGGTCTTCGGACGCCTGCCCGCGCAACTGCTGCTCTACGCGGTCCTGCTTGGATATGTCGTACTAATCGTCTATGAGCTGAGGTTGCTTGAAATACTGTAAGGGCGCTCGCCCATCGCCTTCTGGTGGCCCCGAGGCATGGAGCGCAGACTCCCGGGCGAGGCGGTACCTTTTATTTCAGCGGGGCACCGCTTCGCCGCGCCGGGCGTCCGTGGGGGACACCCCGGGGTTTTCGCCGGGCGTGACGGCCCCCCTCAAGCGCGCTCTCTCATTAGGGTCATGGTGCTCAGTTTGAATTCCCGTTAATTTTCAAGGCTTGATGAGCGAATTCGATATTCCGCGCGTGCTCCCTTTCCGATACACTAATCCGCTCGCTGTTCCCAACCCGGCATGCTTGAACCTACACCCCTCTTCGGCGGCAACGCCGCCTTCCTCGACACTCTCTACGAGCAATACCTCCGCGATCCGGCAAGCGTAGAGCAACCCTGGCGCACCTACTTCGAGCAGCTGCCGGGCGAGAAGCGCAACGAGCGGGCGCGGGGCCCGATCGAGGCGCAGCTCGCCGCGCGCGCCCGTGAGCCCCGTGCTCCCTCGGCGGCGCCGGGGCCCGCGCACGGCGATGCGCGCCAGGCTGCCGTCTCGCGCCTGATTCAGATCTGGATCAATCGCGGCCACCTCATCGCGCGGCTCGATCCGCTCGGGCTTACGCAGCGGCCCCGGCCGCACGTGCTCGATCTTGATTACTTCGGGCTCTCCGAGGCGGACCTCGAGACGGAGTTCTTCACCGGCAGCCGCACCGAAACGGTGCCGCAGCGCATGAAGCTTCGCGAGATCCTGCGCCAGCTCGAGGCGATCTACGGCGGCTCGGTCGGTCCGGAGTTCGCGCACGTATCGAACTCCGACGAGCGCCTGTGGCTGCAGGACCGCTTCCAGGACGGACGGCTCGCGCATCGCTTCACACCGGAGGAGAAGCGCAACATCCTCTGGCAGCTCACGGCAGCCGAGGGACACGAGCGCTATCTGCACACTCGGTACGTCGGACAGAAGCGGTTCTCGCTGGAAGGCGGCGAGACGTTGATCCCGATGCTCGATGACCTGATCCAGTGCTGCGGACCCTCCGCGGTCGAGGAGGTCGTGATCGGCATGGCTCACCGCGGGCGCCTGAACGTGCTGGTGAACCTGCTCGGCAAGCCGCCCTCGCTGCTGTTCTCCGAGTTCGAGGGCAACTACGACCTGAGTCACCTCAAGGGCTCGGGCGATGTGAAGTATCACAAGGGCTTCTCCGCCGACCTTCGCACCCCCGCGGGCAACGTGCATACCGTTCTCGCCTTCAACCCCTCGCACCTCGAGGTCGTCAACCCGGTGGTGGAGGGCTCGGTGCGTGCCCGCCAGGAGCGCCGTAACGATGTGAAGGGCGAGCACGTGCTGCCGGTTCTGGTGCACGGCGATGCGGCCTTCGCCGGACAGGGCGTGGTGATGGAGACGCTGCAGCTCTCACAGGCCCGCGGCTACTTCACGGGCGGCACGCTGCACATCGTGATCAACAACCAGATCGGCTTCACCACCTCGGAGCCGAGCGATGCCCGCTCGACGCTCTACTGCAGCGACGTCGCCAAGATGCTCGAGGCGCCGATCTTTCACGTCAACGGCGACGATCCGGAAGCGGCGGTGTTCGTGATGCGCCTCGCGCTGGCATACCGCGAGCGATATCACAAGGATGTCGTGATCGACCTCGTGTGCTACCGGCGTCTCGGACACAACGAGGCGGATGAGCCGGCGGCCACCCAGCCGCAGATGTACCAGGCCATCCGCCAGCACCCGACCACGCGAGCGCTCTATGCCGAGCGGCTCGTGGCCGAAGGGGTCATCGCCGACTCGGAGGCCGCGGCGCTGGTCGATCGCTATCGCGAGGGACTCGATCAGGGCAAGCCGCTCGCGCGCGCCGCCCTCGGCATGATCGGCAACCAGTACACCGTCGACTGGACCCGCTATGCCGAGGCCGACTGGACCGAGAGTGTGGGCACCGGGGTCGAGCTCGCGCGCTTGGGCTCCCTTGCCGAGCGCCTGGGGCGCCTTCCGGCGGACTTCACGCTGCATCCGCGGGTGGCGCAAGTGATGGCGGCCCGCAACAGGATGTTCGCCGGGGAGCAGCCGCTTGACTGGGGAGCCGCCGAAACGCTGGCCTATGCATCGCTCGTCGAGGACGGCTTCTCCGTGCGCGTCTCGGGACAGGACAGCGGCCGCGGCACTTTCTTTCACCGCCACGCGGTGTTGCACGACCAGGGCTCCCCGCGCGTCTATGTTCCGCTGCAGCACCTCGCCGAGGGTCAGCCGCGCGTGCAGATCATCGATTCGGTGCTGTCCGAGGAAGCCGTGATGGGATTCGAGTACGGCTACTCGACCACCGAGCCCGGGTGCCTGACGATCTGGGAGGGCCAGTTCGGGGATTTCGCCAACGGCGCCCAGGTGGTCATCGACCAGTTCATCAGCTCGGGCGAGGCGAAGTGGGAGCGCTACTGCGGCTTGACGCTGTTCCTGCCGCACGGTTTCGAGGGGCAGGGCCCGGAGCACTCCTCGGCCCGGCTCGAGCGCTTCCTGCAGCTGTGTGCCGAGAACAACATGCAGGTGTGCGTGCCGTCGACCCCGGCGCAGATGTTTCACATGCTGCGTCGCCAGATGCGGCAGCCGTTCCGCAAGCCGCTCATCGTCATGACGCCGAAGAGTCTGCTGCGCCACGACCTGTCGGTGTCTAAGCTGGAGGATCTGACCTTCGGCGGTTTCGCACGCGTGATCGACGAGATCGATCCAATCGATCCGGGCGAGGTCCGCCGCGTCGTCTTCTGCAGCGGCAAGGTGTACTTCGATCTGCTCAAGGCGCGGCGCAAGGACGGAATCCGCGACGTGGCGCTGGTGCGCATCGAGCAGCTCTATCCGTTCCCCTCTGAAGAGTACGAAGCGACGCTCGAGCGCTATCCGAGCCTGCGCGAGGTCGTCTGGTGCCAGGAGGAGCCGCAGAACCAGGGCGCCTGGTACCAGATCCGCCACCGTCTTCAGGAGCCGGTGGAGGGTCGCTGTGCGCTCCTCTATGCCGGTCGTGCGCCCGCCGCTGCGCCCGCCACGGGCATCGGCAAAATCCACGACACCGAGCAGCACGCGCTGGTCGATGCGGCACTGCACGCCACGGTGGCGGAGAAATCCGCGCGCAGGACGAGCCGGCTGAAGCCGGACGCCGCCGCCTCGCGCGCCCGCAAGGCCGCCGCGGCCCCCTTGAGAAAGAGATCATGACGACCGAAATCAAAGTTCCGCAGCTTCCGGAGTCCGTGTCCGACGCCACGCTCGTCGCCTGGCACAAGCAGCCCGGCGAGTCCGTGCGCCGCGATGAGAACCTCGCCGATCTCGAGACCGACAAGGTGGTGCTCGAAGTGCCGGCCCCCGCCAGCGGCGTGCTGCGGGAGCTGAAGGTCGCGAGCGGGACCGTGGTGAGAAGCGGGCAGCTGCTCGCGGTGATCGAGGAAGGCGCTCAAGCCGCCGCGGCCACGCCCAGGGTCGCGCCTGCCGCGGCCGAGGTCAAAGCCGATGGCGAAGCCGGCAAGGAGAAATTGAGCCCCTCGGTGCGGCGCCTGGTGGAGGAGAACCGCCTCGATGCCAGCGCGATTCCGGCCAGCGGCCGAGACGGGCGCCTCACCAAGTCCGATGTGGTGGACTTCCTCGGCAAGCAGCCGGCCTCCTCCGGCGCGCAGAAGGGCCCGGAGCCGAGCGCTGCGGCCGCCCAGCCGGCGCCGGCCGCGAGGCCCGTGCCGAGCGCCGGCGCCCGCGCCGAGCATCGCGTGCCGATGACGCGGCTGCGCCAGCGCATTGCTCAGCGCATGGTCGAGGCGCAGTCGACACAGGCGCTGCTCACCTCGTTCAACGAGGTCGATCTCGCCGCCGTGAACGAGCTGCGCGCCCGGTACAAGGACCGGTTCGAGAAGGAGCACGGCGTGAAGCTCGGCTTCATGTCCTTCTTCGTCAAAGCCTGCATCGAGGCGCTGAAGAGGTTTCCGGTGGTCAATGCCTCCGTGGACGGCAGTGACATCGTCTATCACGAGTTCTACGACATCGGAGTCGCGGTCTCGACCGACCGCGGCCTGGTCGTGCCTATCGTGCGTGATGCGGACATCAAGGGGTTCGCGGCCATCGAGAAGGAGATCGGCGAGTACGCGAAGAAGGCGCGTGCCGGCTCGATCGCCATCGAGGACCTGACCGGCGGCACCTTCACGATCACCAACGGCGGGGTGTTCGGGTCGCTCATGTCCACGCCGATCGTCAATGCGCCCCAGAGCGCCATCCTCGGCATGCACAAGATCCAGGAGCGCCCGATGGTCGTGAACGGACAGATCGCCATCCGGCCGATGATGTATATCGCGATCACCTACGATCACCGCATCATCGACGGCCGGGAGGCCGTGCAGTTCCTCGTCACCGTCAAGGAGTGCCTGGAGGATCCGGGCCGCATGCTGCTCGGAATTTGATCAGAAGCGAAAGGAAAGACACCCGTGGCTGATTCCTTCGACGTCATCGTCATCGGCGGCGGGCCCGCCGGCTATCCGGCGGCTATCCGCGCCGGCCAGAACAAGCTCAGCGTCGCCTGCATCGACGAGTGGCGCAACCGCGACGGCTCTTACGCCTTCGGCGGCACCTGCTTGAATGCCGGCTGCATTCCCTCCAAGGCACTGCTCGAGTCGACCGAGCTCTACCACCGGGCGCGCGAGGAGTTCGCGACGCACGGCATCAAGGTGAATGAGGTCAGCGTCGATGTGGCGCAGATGCAGAAGCGCAAGGCGGGCATCGTCAAGACGAGCACCCAGGGGATCCTGGCGCTTTTCAAGGGCGCCGGTGTGACGCCTCTTCAGGGCCACGGCAAGCTCCTGCCCGGACGGCGCGTCGAGTTCACCGCCGCCGACGGGGCGAAGCGCGAGCTCACCGCCAGACACGTGATCCTCGCCTCGGGCTCGGTGCCGGTGGAGCTCAGATCCGCGCCCTTCCAGGCGCCCCACATCATCGATTCGCAGGGCGCGCTCGAGCTCGACTCGGTGCCGAAGCGCCTCGGGGTGATCGGCGCCGGGGTGATCGGCCTCGAGTTAGGCAGCGTCTGGCGGCGCCTCGGCAGCGAAGTGACCGTGCTCGAGGCATTGCCGGATTTCCTCGCCATCGCCGACCAGCAGCTCGCCAAGGAGGCCGCGCGCCACTTCAAGAAGCAGGGGCTCGACATCCGCCTCGGCGCAAAGGTGACGGGCGCCCGCGTGGCGGGCGATGCGGTCGAGGTGGCCTACGAGGATGCCAAGGGCGCTCACAGCCTGACCGTTGACCGCCTGATCGTGGCGGCCGGCCGACGGCCCTACACGCGCGACCTGCTCGCAGAGGGCACCGGCGTCGAGCTCGATGAGCGCGGCTTCATCAAGGTCGACCAGCAGTGCCGCACCGCGGTCGAGGGCGTCTGGGCGGTCGGGGACTGCGTGCGCGGCCCGATGCTCGCGCACAAGGGCAAGGAGGAGGGAGTGATGGTAGCCGACTTGATCGGCGGCCACTTCGGCGAGGTCAACTACAAGACCGTTCCCTCGGTCATCTACACCGCTCCCGAGATCGCCTGGGTGGGGCAGACCGAGGAGCAGGTGAAGGCGAGCGGCCGGCCCTACAAGATCGGGGTGTTTCCGTTTCTCGCGAGCGGCCGCGCCCGCGCGATGGAGCAGGCGCAGGGCTTTGCCAAGATCATCGCGGCGCGCGACGATGATGAGATCCTCGGCGTGCACATCGTAGGCCCCATGGCCGGCGAGCTGATCGCCGAGGCGGTGCTGGCGATGGAGTATTCCGCAAGCACCGAGGATCTGCAGCGCACCATTCACGCGCATCCGACGCTGTCCGAGGCGGTGCACGAGGCCGCCCTCGCGGCCGACAAGCGCGCGATCGACTCCCTCAACCGCTGATTCGAGCTCTCCTCGAGCCGCGGAGCCGAAGCACGAGCGCCGAGCGGGCTCTCTCCCGGGCGCTCAGAGGCAGGAATGCAGGCGTCTGCGAGAGCCGCTCTCGCAAGGTCGAAGAGCCCCGCGGAAACCCTGCAGGGTGTGCTTGCGGCGTCCCGGGAAAATCCGCTCGGGGGAGTGATCCGGCTCCGCGGGTTCAGCGCGCGCGGCGGGCCGACGTCACGTTCGGCACCGCTGCGAGGCGTTGCAGCACGCGCGCGAGCTGCTCCTGATCGCCGATCCCGACGGTGAGCAGCACACTGGCGACGCCCGCCTCGCGGTCCGTCATCGTGCTCATCGCCCTGATGCTCAAGCGCTCGACGGCCAGCACGTCGGTGAGGTCGCGCACCAGGCCTCGGCGGTCGTAGGCCTGCACGGAGATGTCCACGGGCAGCTGCTCCTCGTCGCGAGAGCTCCACTCGACCTTCAGGACGCGCTCGGGCCTCACCTGGCGCATGCGCTGCAAACCCGGGCAGTTGGCGCGGTGGATGGTCACGCCGCGCCCGACGGTGACATAGCCGACGATGGGCTGCGGCCGAAGCGGTGAGCAGCACCGCGCCAGGGTGATCGGCAGATCCCCGACCCCTTCGACCTCGACCGGCGAGCCGGAGCGTGCGCCGCCCGCGCGCTTCGGAGCATGCGCCGGCGGCTCCCGCGCCGAGCCGAACAGGCGCTCCACGGCGTGCGTCAGCTGCGCCACGGTGATCTCACCCTCCCCGAGCAGCTGATAGAAGTGGTCCGCATCGCGCGCCTCGAGCGCCTCGATGAGCTGCGGCAGCTGCTGGGCGCCGACGGCGAGCCGGGCAAGCTCGCGCTCGGCGATGGCGCGGCCCGCGCCTCGGTTGTCGGCCGCATCGAGCTTCCTGAACCAGGCGCGCACCTTGGCGCGATTGCGGCCCGATGCCAGATAGCCGAGCTCCGGGGCGAACCAGTCGCGGCTCGGCGCCTCCTGTTTTGCGGTGATGATCTCGACCACTTCGCCGTTGGCGAGTACGTGGGTGAGGGGAACGATGCGCCCGTTCGCCTTTGCGCCCCGGCAGCGGTGTCCGAGCGAGGTGTGTACGGTGTAGGCGAAGTCGAGGGGAGTCGCTCCATGGGGCAGATCCACCACCTCGCCCTTGGGTGTGAGCACGTACACCCGGTCCTGGAAGAGCTCTGCGCTCACCTGCTCGAGGAACTCGCGGTCCGCCTCCGCGCCTTCGGCTCGGCTCGGCTCAAGGAGCCTGCGCACCCACTCGATCTTGCGCTGATATTGCGTGTCGGCAGCGGTGCCTTCCTTGTACGTCCAGTGCGCGGCCACGCCGAGCTCGGCGTGCTCGTGCATCTCGCGGGTGCGGATCTGCACCTCGACGCTCTTGCCCTCGGGGCCGATCACCGCCGTGTGGATGGAGCGGTAGAAATTGCCTTTCGGGGTCGCGATGTAATCGTCGAACTCGCCCGGGATGTAGCGCCAGAGGCTGTGGACCACCCCGAGCGCGGCGTAACAATCGGGAATGGACTCGACGATGACGCGCACCGCGCGCACGTCGAAGAGCTGATCGAACTCCAGGTGCTTGCGCTGCATCTTCCTGTAGATGCTGTACATGTGCTTCGGGCGGCCGTACACCTGTGCGCGAAGCCCCGCCTTCTCGAGCTCCCCGAGCAGAGTGTCGCAGAGCGCCTCGATGTAGCGCTCGCGATCGGTGCGCCGCTCGTTGAGCGCGGCGGCGATCTTCCGGTACTCCTCGGGCTCGAGGTAGCGGAAGGAGAGGTCCTCGATTTCCCACTTCAGCTGCCAGACCCCGAGGCGATTGGCGAGTGGAGCGAACACCGCGCGTGCCTCGAGCGCGAGCCGCTCGCGCGCCTCGGCCGAAGCGGTGCGCGCATGGCGCAGGCTCACCAGCTGCTCGGCCAGCCGCGCGAGGATCAGCCTGGGATCGCTCACGACCGCGAGCAGCATGTTGCGCAGCGTCTCGGCCTGACGAGCCGACAGTCCTTGGGAAGGCGACCAGTGTCGCGGCAGCCCGACCTCCCCGAGTCTCGAGAGCGCCAGCGCGGTATCGCGGGCCGCCGGGCCGACGAGTTGGGCAAGCCGCTCGGGTGCCAAGCCCGAGGCGATGGCGGATCTCGCCAGCACCGCATTCGCGAGATCGGCGTCTGCGGTGAGCGCGCCGAGGATCTCGGCCGCCTCGGCGGCAGGGGCAAGGGCCTGCGGCGCGAGCGCTGCGGCGGCCTCGAGCGCCTGCCGGGCGCCGGCGATCGAATCGAGGAGCTCGGGGGGGCAGCGCTGCGTCGTCTCCATGGGGCGTAAGGCCTGAGTGTCTCAGGGGCCGCTTTACGGCTATCATACCGGCCCAGCAGTTTTCGGCGACGCAGCGATGGCGCGCCGCGCGCTCAAGCGGATGGTCAGTGATCCAAAGTGGGCCAATTTCCAGCATGTCAAGGGCTTGCACGCGCTCGAGCCGGCCGGGCAAGCGCGGCCGCTGATCCGCTACGAGGGCTATGGCCCGGGCGCGGCGGTGGTGCTCGTCGATTGCCTGACCCGTGACCGCGAGCGCACCCGCACTCTGGTGCGGCGGACGCTCGCCGAGCATGGCGGATATCTCGGGGCCGAGGGCTCGGTGGGGTATCTGTTCGATCGCGTCGGCCTGCTGCGCTTCGGCTCAGGCGAGGACATGCAGCGGCTCACCGAGGCGGCGCTCTCGGCTGGGGCGGAGGACGTGATCGTCAGGCCTGGGGCGATCGAAGTGCTGACCGACCCCGAGGAGTTCCAGGCCGTGCGCTCGCAATTGATACGCATGGGGTGGGCGCCTGCGAGTGCGGAGGTGACTGAGCGCGCCGCACTCACCGCGCCGATCCTCGGCGAGGCGGCACGGCGCATGGTGCACCTGCTCGAGGCATTGGCGGATCTGGACGACGTGTGGAACGTGTATTCGAATGTCGAGATATCGGACGAGGTCCTGGCGCGCATTTGATCCGGGCTCGAGCTCGGCTGTACCGGAGCGTTTCGCACCGCAGGAGCGTCTGCGCATCCTCGGGCTCGATCCGGGCTCGCGCACGACCGGCTTCGGCGTGATCGAGTGGCGCGCAGCACAATGGGGGCACGTGGCGCACGGCTGTGTGGCTGTGCCGAAGGGCGGCGGCCTCGCCGAGCGTCTCAAAGCGATCTTCGAATCCCTGAGCGAGCTCATCGCGGCACACGTGCCGGGAGAGGTGGCCATCGAGCGGGTGTTCGTCAACCGCAATGTCGACAGCGCGCTGAAGCTCGGCCAGGCTCGCGGGGCGGCCTTGTGCGCCGTGCCCAAGGGCTTGCCGGTGTTCGAGTACGCCCCGCGTGCCGTCAAGCTGGCTCTGGTCGGATCCGGGTCCGCCGAGAAGCCCCAGGTGGCGCACATGGTGCGTGCGCTGTTCGGTCTGGAAGGACGCCTCCCGGCCGATGCCGCGGATGCGCTGGCCGTTGCGCTTTGTCACGCACACTCCCGCGGCCTCAGGCAGCTTGCGGCGCATTCCGTGGCGCTCTCACCGGCCGGCAGCGGCCTCGCCAGATGATCGGCTCGATCCGCGGGCAGATCCTCGCGAAAATCCCTCCGCAACTGACGGTGGAGGCGGGCGGCCTCGGCTACGAGCTCGAGGCGCCGATGTCGACATTCTTTCATCTGCCGGCGGTCGGGCAGGAGGTGCGGCTGCTCACCCATCTGGTGGTGCGCGAGGATGCCCACATTCTCTACGCGTTCGGCACTGAGGAGGAGCGGCGGCTGTTCCGCAATCTCATCAAGGTCTCGGGCGTGGGTCCGAAGATCGCCCTGGCGCTGTTGTCGGGTGTCAGCGTCGAGGCCTTCGCCGCGTGCGTATACAATCAAGACGTAACCGCTCTCACCCGGGTGCCGGGCATCGGCCGCAAGACCGCCGAGCGGCTGGTGGTGGAGATGCGCGACCGGCTGGGGGCGCCCGATGCGCACATAGCCGGGGCGCCATCCGGCGCCAGTGCCCAGTCGGAGGCGCTCGGGGCGCTGCTCGCCCTCGGCTACAAGCCTGCGGAGGCCTCGATGCTCCTGAAGGGCGCAGGCCCCGGGGAGCATTCCACCGAAGAGCTGATCCGGCGCGCGTTGAAGGGCGCCGTGCGGGAGTAGCG
>JAJZLX010000102.1 GCA_021850555.1 Pseudomonadota bacterium
CTAGCCAAGGCAATGCACACTGCGAGCGGTGGAGTGCACTCAGCGGAGACTGCGGCGGCATGGCGCGCGGTCACGGCGGCCATCAATCGGATCGCAGGAGAGGCGCCGCGATGATCGGCAAAAAGATCGGCGCGCGCAAGACCGGTTCCAAGGCGTCGAACGTGCGCCGCCTGACGGACTACATCCGTGATCCGTCGCAGGAGGGAGAGAAGGTCCTGTACTCCGGGAGCCGCGGGTTCCTGACGGACAAGCACCGCTCCCAGCAGGCCGAGATGATCGCGCTGGCCGAGGAAGCCGCGCGCAGTCCCAATCCCATCACCCATTACGTGCTGTCCTGGCACGAGGGCGAACACCCCACCAGGGAGCAGATCGAGCGCGCCGTCGATGTCTTTCTCGACGAGTTGGGTCTCACGGGCCACCAGTGCATCTTTGCCGTTCACCAGGACACGGAGAACATCCACTGCCACATCGCCGTGAACCGCGTTCATCCGGAAACCACCAAGGTCATCAAGCCGAACAAGGGCTTCGACCTGGAAGCGGTGCATCGGGCCATCGCCCGCATCGAGCACGAACAGGGATGGCAGCGGGAGGCAAATGGGCGATACCGCGTCCTCGAGGATGGCTCACTCGCAAAGGAAGTCGAGCGATCCACTCTGCCGAGAGTCAGCACCCGGGCGAGGGACTTTGAACGCCGTACCGGGACGCAGAGTGCCGAGCGCCAAGCGCAAAACGACGCGGCGGCCGTCATCACCGGCGCGAGGTCATGGGACGATCTGCATCAGGACCTCGCCCGCCTCGGTATGCGCTATGAGCGCAAGGGAAGCGGCGCGCTGATTTACGTTCTCCAGGCGGGCGGCGGGAGCGAGCAACCGGTAAAGGCGTCCAAGGTCAGCCGTGCCGCGAGCTTGAAGACCCTGGAGAGGCGGCTGGGCCCGTATCAACCGGCTCGGATCGCGGTCGCTGCCGGGCGGGCGTGCGACCCGCAACCGACACATCACGGTGCCAACGTGACCGATTACGCCACCGCTCGCGCGGTTTACTATCGGAATCGGCAGGAGCAGCGCGCAGAGCTGCGCGAGCAGCACGCCGTAGAATACCGCGACCTGATGGTCCGTCAGCGCCAGGAGCGCAATGTGCTCTCCGCCGCGCATCCGCCCTACCCCGTCCTACTGTCCGGCCGGAGCGTCCTGGCTGCGAAGCACGCCAAGGAGAAGGCGGAGCTGCGCGACAAGCACCGCAAGGAACGACAGCAGGTTGCGGGACGATTCCCGACGCTGGACGAATGGCTACAGCGCAACGGTTTGGCCGACGATCTCGCCCAGATCCGAGGCATATATCGCGGTTCGATCCTCGGGACTGCGGGCCGTGATGAACAGGCACTGCCTCGGGACATCCGCACATTCCGGGCCGATGTACGCGGTAGCGCAGTGGACTACCATCGCGGCGATCACCGAGCGGTATTCACCGACCTCGGCAAGCGGATCGAAATCCACGACGGCCGGGATCAGGACGGCCTCACCGCAGCCCTGCAGCTTGCCGCGGAGAAATGGCCTCGGGGCATCAGCATCACCGGGTCTGCAGAATTCCGCGAGCGAGCCGCGCGGCAAGCCGCCCGCCTCGGAATCCGTGTCGCCGATGCCGATTTGGCGCTCGCGATCGCCGAGGAACGAGCCCTCGAGCCTTCAGTGCGGCGCACTCCCTCGCTGCCACAGTCGCAGCAGAGCAGATTCAGAAGCCGGGACCTCGAAAGATAGATAGGGCCCGGTCACCACTGGCTTTGCCCCCTGCGCGACGATAGCCTATGGACATGACGGGAAAGGCCCGAGCGCCCCAAGATCTCGTGAGCCTGCGTGCGCGTCTCGCCGAGCTCGAGGCCGAGCGAACCGCGATATCGGCCGAGATCGAGCGGCTGGAGCAGGTCGAGCCTCGCACGGAAGCTGCCGGAGACGCACCCGTCAATCGGCACTCGCCCCCTGCGGCCAAGATCGCGTTGTTCCGAGAACTGTTCCGTGGCCGGGCGGATGTGTATCCGGTGCGCTGGGAAAACCCGAAAACCGGCCGAAGCGGTTATGCGCCGGCGTGCGCCAACGAGTGGAAGTCGGGGCTCTGTGGCAAGCCAGCGATCAAATGCACCGCCTGCCCAAACCAAGCCTTCCTTCCTATCACGGACGGGATGATCGCGCGGCATCTCAAAGGCCATGACGATCACAACAAGCCGTTCGTCTCCGGTATCTATCCGCTGCTGCCCGATGACCAATGTGCGTTCCTCGCCGCGGACTTCGACGAGGGAGACTGGCAACGGGATGTTCGTGCCTTCGTCGCAGTCTGCCGGCAACACGATCTGCCGGTTGCCATCGAGCGTTCGCGCTCGGGAAAGGGTGCGCACGCCTGGCTGTTCTTTGCGCAGCCGATTCCGGCAATACAGGCCCGGCGCTTGGGCGCGCTCATGATCACCCGAACGCTTGATCACACGCCGGACCTCGGCTTCAAGTCCTACGACCGACTGTTCCCCAGCCAGGATCACTTGACGGAGGGCGGCCTGGGAAATTTGATCGCCTTGCCGTTGCAAGGAGTTGCACGCCGGGCGGGTAATTCCGTGTTCGTCGATGACAACCTGGCTCCCTTTCCGGACCAATGGTCATTCCTCGCGTGTCAGCCGCGGATCGAGACATCCCGGGTCGACGCCCTGGTGGAGCAAGGCAGCCGCACCGGCGGGATCCTGTCCGTCCGGTTGCCCACGGAAGATGACGATGCTGAACCGTGGCTTCTGCCGCCCTCGCGCAGAAAGGCTGTCCCGCCACCGGTCTACGGGTCTCTCCCGGCGGCGCTGACCGTCGTGCTCGCTGATCAGCTCTACATTCCACGCGGGGACCTTCCACCTCAGATGGTCGCGCAACTGATGCGCGTGGTAGCGTTCCAGAACCCCGAGTTCTACGAAGCCCAGGCACTTCGCCTATCGACGTACGACAAGCCGCGCATCATATGCTGCGCCGAACTCACGAGTCGGCACGTCGGACTGCCGCGCGGCGGCATGGACTCCGCACTGGAGATTCTCCGAACCGCGGGGATCGCCGTGACGTTGCATGACGAGCGCACACAAGGTACACCAATCCAAGTGACCTTCCACGGTACGCTACGTCCGGATCAGCAACAGGCGGCAAAGGCGCTGGTGGCCCACGACACGGGAGTCCTGGCCGCCACGACGGCGTTCGGCAAGACGGTGGTGGCGGCGCACATGATCGCCGCTCGCGGGGTCAACACACTGGTGCTGGTGCATCGGCGGCCGCTGATCGCTCAATGGCAGGAGCGCCTCAGCACCTTCCTCGGCCTGGACCGTAAGGCTATTGGCATCATTGGCGGCGGCAAGCGCAAGCCGACGGGTGTCATCGATATCGCGACCCTCCAGAGTCTGTTCGACGGCCGGGAAGTGGATGATCAGGTCGCCGAATACGGCCAAGTCATCGTGGACGAATGTCATCACCTCGCGGCAAATCGGTTCGAGCAGGTGGCCCGACGGTCGCGGGCCCGCTACGTACTTGGACTCTCCGCGACACCGACCCGCAAGGATGGTCGCCATCCCATCATCTTCATGCAATGCGGTCCCGTTCGCTGGAAGACTGACGCCCGAGCGGAGGCTGTCCGGCGCCCGTTTCACCATCAGGTCAGGATACGGGAAACCTCGTTCCATTTTCCCGCCGATCTCGCCGCAGCCCCATCTGGCATCCAGGCCCTCTACGGCGCCCTGGCCGTCGATGCGAAGCGCAATGACCTGATCTTCAACGACGTACTGACCGCGCTCGAGGCTGGACGCTCACCGCTCGTCATCACTGAGCGGGCGCAGCATGCTGAATTGCTTGCGAGCCGGCTCTCGCGGTTCGCGGCGAACGTGGTCTTGCTCCGCGGAGGCCGCAGCGCCCGTGAGCGACATGCAGCTGAGGAACAGCTGGCGGCGGTCCGGGCCGACCAGGAACGGGTCATCGTAGCCACTGGACGATATCTGGGGGAAGGCTTCGATGACCCGCGCCTGGATACGCTCTTCCTGACCCTGCCAATCGCTTGGCGCGGCACCCTCGCACAATACGCCGGGCGGCTGCACCGCCTCTACGACGGCAAGCATGCGGTGGTGATCTACGACTACGTCGATTCGGCCGTGCCCGTGCTGGCGCGGATGGCGGCGAAGCGGCGGAAGGGATATACGGCGCTGGGGTATGAGATTGGGAGGAGCGGGGATCTTTTTGAGGACGCTTCTTCCCAAATACTTAGCGGGTCTTCCCTATGAGCCCACCCGCCGGCGCGCACCGTCCAGCCTGAATATCTGCTCCGCCCCCAGCCCGTCGAATAGCACGTCATGACAGCTGAACAGCAGCACTTGCAGCTTGTCCGCTGCCCGGAACAGCACGCGGTGGATCTGCCGGATACGTTCCGGGTCCGTGTTCACCAGCGAATCATCGAGCACGATGGGTAAGGTTCCGTCGCCCGCGAGTACCTCCGCGAGGCCGAGCCGCGTCAGGAGCGTGAGCTGTTCCTGCGCCCCGCCGGAGAGCTCCTCGAAGGGCTCGCTCAGGGTTTCGCTGCGCAGCCCTACCATCCCGAGCTCCTCGCCCATATCGAGCTCGCAGCCGGGGAACAGGCCCGCGAGATAAGGCTTGACGCGCTGCATGACCGGCGCGGTCAGACGGTCCACGACGCGCTTGCGCTCCCCGGACAGCACTTCCCAGAGCCGCTGAGCGGCGGCCGCCTGCCGTTCGAGACGCTGGAGCTGAACGCGGGCTTGCTCGAGTTCGGCACCCGCATCCTGAACGGCTTCATAGCTACCCGCATCCAATGTCGCATTCAATGTGCCCGTCAGACGCTCGACTCGCCCGCGAGCCTCCTGCACGCGGGCACCCAAACCCTGCATGGCCTGCGAATGGCGCTTGGCGTCGCGCCCGGCCTCCTCTCCACCCAGGTCTTGGAATTCCCGTGTGCACTTCTCGACAGCCTCCTGCGCAAGTCCGCGATCCCGTACGGCGTCTCGATGCCGTTCCGCCAGCTGCGCCGCTGTCGGACGGTCAGCGTACAGACGCAACAATCGATCGCGCTCTTCCTCTTTGCCTTTGCGAGCTGCGCGCAGCGCTGCACCTTGCGATCGCGCCTGGGTGAGCCCCTCATTCGCGGCTTCACGCGCGGTGCGGGCCGAGGTCAACTCTGCGTCTGCGGCCGCCACGGACTCTTGGAGGGCGTCTTCCGTTCCATCCACTGACGCCATAGATCCTAGCCGAGCGAGCTCGGTTTCTGCTCGCAGCAAATCCTCCCGTAACTGCTCGCGGGACTTCGACCACGTCGCTCGGGCCTGCACGCTCAGCTGCGCGATCCGCTGATTGATGTCCTGGAGGCGCTCGTGCGCGGCGCGCGCCTCCGGCACCGTCGGGACACCGCAATTCTGGAGTGCCTGGGTCAGCGCACCATCTGCCGCAACCTTGGCATCGCGTAGCTTATCGAGGGTTCCGCGTCCCGGCTGAATTTCGATGGTGGCCACTTCGCCCAGGGTCAGGGTCCGGTTCTCAACGATGTCGAACGTAAGGCGCGCGCCGGCTGCGTGTGGGACACCGTCCACATTCATCCCTTGCCCCAGCGTCAATACCACGTTCACCGCTGCGCCGTGCAGGCGGGCTTCAGCAGTACGCGCCGCCTCTTCGAGATGTTGCAGGTGCGCAATGATGTCCGCGTTGATCGCCGGCTCGCGAGCGCGCTGCTGCTGTGCCTCCTGCATGTCACGATCGATACGTTCGAGCTCTGCAACCTTCGTACGCAGCTCCGCTTGCTGCTCCGTCAGCTCGCGACGCCGGCGTTGGCGGCGAGCCCGCTCGAGTGTCGTGGCGGCTAGCGTGTGAGCCTGCTCCGCGGCTGAAACGCGCTGGACAGCGGTTTGGGCATGTCCTTCGAGTTCTTGCCGGCGCGAGTTCATGGTCTCGATCTCTGATTCCAGCTCCGTAACGTCGCCGCTCAGCCGCTGAATGGCTTGGTCCGCCTCCTGGCGCGTCGCGAGCTCGCGCTCTGCGCTCGATGCGGTCGCGACAGCGGTGTTCAGGACACCCTGCGCGGTCGCCAGACGCTCCGCAGCCTTCTGAGCCGCGGCGGCCCTCTGCGCGGCATTCTCGGAATCTCGTCTGGCACTTTCAAATCGACCATTCAGCTCGGCGAACTCGTTCCGGGCTCGCTGCAATTCCGCGGCGGTCTGCTCCCGGCTCTGATGAGCCGCGAGCACCTGCTGGTATTTGCTCTCGGCCTCCTCGACCGCTTTACGCGCAGTGCGCAACAGCGCCGTCTCCTGACCGGTCGGCGTGTAATACCGACCACGTTCCGCCGCCACACGCTCCATCAACCGCTGGCCCCGCTCGGAAATGGCCGCGACGCCGATCTCCTGCGACAGCCGCTCGTGCAATCGGGCACGGCCGTCTTCGTTGAGAGCCTCCCCCGTACCGCGACGGGAATCCCCTTGAGCCACCAGCAGAAGAGGCCAGATACCGAGCTCCTGAACGCTCGGCCCGCGAGATCCGCCCGGCCGCGTGCCGAGCAGCGTACGCAACTGTGCCTCGGCGTCCTCCCCCTGCACCGTCGCGCCGCCCCCGCTCAGTTGCGCCATGGCGCCCCTCAGAAACTGCTTCTGCAGCTCGTACCGATGACCCTCGACATCGAAGACAAGCCGCACGAACGGCGGCTCGGAGGAGCTCCAGCTCTGGAGCCGCTGCTTGTGCTGCGCGGCGCCCTTGTGAGACTCGAACAGCGCGAACTGGATGGCCTGGAAGAGCCGGCTCTTGCCGGCCTCGTTGGGACCGAGGACAAGATTCAACCGCGGCGAAAGTGGCCCCAGGGTTTGCGACAGGCCGCGCCAGTGCCGGGTCTCGATCTCAAGGAGACGCATCGGACGCCTCCCGCTGCAGCCGATAGAGGAGCTGAAGTGCATCCGTATCCGCCGCATTCTCGCCGGCGAGCAGCCGCTCGACGCCGGCCGCCATGAACCCTTCGGTCGTCATGGTGGCCAGGTCCTCCGGCCGCGGCCGGGTAAGAAGCTGGCTCAGGTCCGCCGTGAGATACGCTAGCCGCTCTCCGTATTCCGCCACCAGCGCCTCGAGCGCATCCCGTGCACCCATCGAGATCGCCCCTCGCACTCGCAGGTTCACGAGCGTCTGAGATCGCTCCGGCAATGCTTCAAGACGCGATCTGAGCTCCTCGACCTGAGAGTCGTCGATCATCTCCGGGTCGAGGGTCAGCCAGTGGGTCTGCGCCACGTGCCGGCGCTCGACCCGAGGCTCGCTGCCCGCTCCGTCGATGTCCACGATCAAGATCCACCCGGGATCGAGTTCCTTGAAGCGAGTGGGCTCCGGAGCGCCCGAATACCAGGCGCGGGTATTGTAACGGAAGATTCCGTGCCAATCCCCGAGCGCCAGATAATCGAAGCCTTTGGCCAGCACCCGATCGGCATCGATGAGATTCGGCACGATACTCTCGGGATCGCCCGAGAAATTGATGACGCCCCCATGTGCCACGGCAATTCGGATACCCTCCCCGGCAGTACGCTCCGGAAGCCATGCTGTCGGATCGTCGGTCTCGTGGCGGCGGGTCAGCGGGCAGGGATGCACCAGAGCGTCCCCGAATCGCACCGGCTCGCGCTTGGCGAGAAGGCTGACATTGGGAGGCAATTCGAGCCGCGCGAGCGCACCATCCTCGGTCGCCGCGTCGTGATTGCCGGGCAGAAGCCCCACGGGAATGTTCCCGAAGCTCCGAAGAGCATCCGAAGCCTGCTGCAGCGAATCGCGGCCGAGGGCGTTGTCGTCGAGGACATCGCCCGCGACGAGCACCGCATCGGCGTGAACTTCCTGCGCCATCGCGCCGATGGCGCGAACCGTCTGAAAGCGCAAAAGCCGCAATTGCGCGGCCTTTTCCGGGCTCAGATATCGCAGCTTCAACCCGAGCTGCCAGTCGGCCGTATGGATGAATCTCATCTCTCCCTCCCCGGGCCAAGCATATCGAGATGTTGCCTGGATGCGTCCAGTACACCGTTCAATTTTGCATAGTTTTGCTGAAATCGGGTCATTCTGACGGAAATCCGCGAGCAGAGTGTCGCGGCAACGTGATGAACCAGGCAAATCGCAACGACTTGGTGACGCGGTAGCTGCTCCGATCGGTCGGCGAGACCACCTTCGAGCTGGCGGATTCCCTCCGGTAGCGATTCACCCAAGCGACCGGGCACCCCCAAAGTCACGGGGAAGTGCTGCGGCGCGCTGGCCCCGACGAACTGGGCCGGCGTCCCCGCTCCCAGGCCATGCCGTATACTCGGCCCGTGCTGTTCCGGCGGATTCGGTGGCTGCCGGACATGGACGAACCCGAAACCACGCCGGATGCCAATATGTACAGAACCAGGGGGCGCTTCGTCTCGCGGACACGATGGGGCCCGATCGAGAACACTGCGTCCGGTCTCGCATAGGCCGCCTTCCGGATGCGCATAAAATGCTCGGCCGATCCTGTACTTAGCGCCAGCGAGCCAGCCGAGGCTGCACCGTGAGCCGGCTCGAGGATCTGCGCCCCCAGGCGGCCGTGCGCGGCATCCTGCCGGATGCCCTGGTCACGGTGGTCAGCGTCCAGTGGTTCGGCTCCGATGCGCTCGAACTCACCTACAAATCCCCGTCCGGTAGGGTGGACAACAGGCTGCTCTACCGCGATGAAGAACCTCGGATCGAGGTAGTCGAACAGGGCCGTCCCTGGAGCTTCGATGGTGATGGCCACCTCTTCCGCTTGGTCTCGGAAGCGCACCGCATCCGGCTGGCCCACCTCTTCGATCCGCTGCTCGCGGTGCATACCTCCCTGGTGGAGCCGCTCCCGCACCAGATCACCGCGGTCTATGAATCCATGCTGCTGCGCCAGCCGCTGCGCTTCCTGCTTGCCGACGATCCGGGCGCGGGCAAGACCATCATGGCGGGCTTGTTCATCAAGGAGCTCATCGTTCGGGGCGATCTGCAGCGCTGCCTGATCGTCTGCCCTGGGAGTCTCGCCGAGCAGTGGCAGGACGAGCTGTGGCGGCGCTTTCAGCTCCCGTTCGAGATCCTGACCAACGACAAACTGGAGGCCGCCC
>JAJZLX010000330.1 GCA_021850555.1 Pseudomonadota bacterium
ACGCGTTCCGGAGCGGCGCAACGAGTGGGACGCGCGTCATTTCTGGCCGGTGTCCAACGCCGAGCAGCTCGCGATGAGCGACAACGTGGGGATGGTCAATCTGTCGCACTTCGCCATCTACGACGTCGGCGGCGACGACGCCGAGGCGTTGCTGGAATATCTCTCGGTTGCCAAGGTCGGCGGCGCGACGGCGCCCGGTCGAGGCATCTATACGCACTTTCTCGATGAAGCCGGAGGAGTGCGCGCGGACCTCACCATCATCCGCCTGGATGCATCCCGGTACCGCGTGGTGTGCGGCGGTGGCACCGGACCTCGCGATTTGATGTGGATGAAGCGCATCCGCGAGGCGCGCGGTCATCGCGTGGATATCCAGGACCGGACGGATGACATCGTCACGCTCGGCCTGTGGGGCCCGAACGCGCGGCGTGTGTTGCAGGCGGTCGCCGATGAGCCGCAGGCGCTGAGCCACGAGCACTTCCCGTTCGCCACGGCGCGCCCGATACGCGTGCGCGGCCTGCCGGTGTGGGCTTTCCGCATCTCCTACGTGGGCGAGCAGGGCTGGGAGCTGTACGTCTCGCCGAGCTACGGCCTCGCTCTCTGGGATATTCTTTACGAGCAGGGCGTCACCCCGGTGGGCATCGAGACCTACGCCAACACGCGGCGCATGGAGAAGAGCCTGCGGCTTCAGAACGCGGATCTGCTCACGGAGTACAACCTGTACGAGGCGGGTCTCGCGCGCGCCAAGATCAAGACCGATGATTTCCACGGCAAGGCGGCGTACGTCGCGCAACGCGAGCGCCCGCGTCAGGCGGCGTACCTGTGCACGATGACCCTGGCGCAGAACGTGGATCGCCATGGCGTCGCGCGCTATCCGGTCGGTCAATGGCCCATCCTGGATCCGGACACCGGCGAGGTGCTGATCGATGAGCTTGGCAGGCGCTCCTTCACGACCAGCATCGCGTACGGGCCCTCGGTCGGTAAGAACATCGCGCTCGGCTACCTGCCGGAGCGCTATGCGAAGGAGGGCCGTGCGCTCGCCATGGAATATTTCGGCGAGCGTTACCCGCTGCGCGTGGAGGCGGTCGGGCAGCTCGCCCTCTACGATCCGCAGAACGAGCGGCCGAAGAGCTGAGCCCTAGAGCCGCGTGGCCGCGAGGGCGCGCTCATCGAGGCGGTAGCCGAGCCCCGGGGTTTCCGCGAGGTTCAGCCAGCCCTCGCGGTCGGCCCGCAAAGGCTCCGCCATGATGAAATCCCGCCGCTCGAGCGTCCACTCGGGCGGGTCGTAGGGGAACTCGATGAATGGCGAATCGCCGAGACCCGCGCTCAGGTGGGCGTTGGCGGTGAGACCCATGCCGTTGGTCCAGGTGTGCGGGGTGAACAGCACGTTGTGCTCCTGCGCCATCGTGAGCACCCGTCTGAGGCCGGTGATCCCGCCGACCAGTGCGGCGTCGGGCTGCAGGACATCGATGCAGCCCGAGTCGATCAGGTCGCGCAGCTCGTGGATTTCCCGCGTCATCTCCCCGGCGGCAATCCTCACGTCCGTCGCTTCACGCAGGGTTTTCATCCCGATGCGGTCGCCGCGGTGCAGCGGCTCCTCCATCCAGTACACCCCCAGCCGCTCGAGCTCGCGCGCGACGGCGAGGGCGTCCTTGAGGGTCCAGGGCGCCTGGGTATCCCAGGGCATGCGCCAGCCCTGATTGCAGTCGACGAGGAGCGTCAATCGCTCCCCGACGCTCTTTCGCACAGCCTCGAGCGCCCGGATGTCGTCCCGCCAGTGACCGCGCTGAAAGCGGATCTTCAGTGCCGCAAACCCCTCCTCGAGGTATCGCTCGGCCTGCTCGGCGAGCTGGCGCGGATCGCGCAGCGTGCCCGATGAGGCGTACGCACGCACCCTGTTCGAGAGGCCCCCGAGCAGGCGCCAGCACGGTTGTCCGGTGATCTTGCCGGCGAGGTCCCACAGCGCCAGATCGAGCGGCCAGCAGCGCCCGTAGTGGAAGTCGATGTGCGAGAGGACCCGGTAGTGCCGCTCGAGCGCGAGGGCGTCCCGGCCGACGAACAGGTCCTCGTGGCCGGCGAAGCCCACCATCAGGTCGCCCGAGGCGCAGCCCTCGAGCCCGGTGTCGGTCGCGACCCTCACGATCGTGGCGTCGAAGTGCACCCGCGGGCGCGTGTCCCAGCTGGCGTGAAACGGCGGGTCGAGCGCCAGCCGGTGATGGGTGATCCGGATCGAGGCGATCCGATGCCCCGAGAAGGCGGTCTCGGGCCGTTCGGGCGATGCACTCATTTGTAAGCCGTCCAGATGGTCTTGAGGTCGCAGTACTTCTCGAGCGCGTGGGGAGAGCGGTCGCGCCCCGAGCCCGATTGCTTGAATCCCCCGAAGGGGGTGGCGAGCGAGGAGCGATCGTAGGTGTTGACCCAGACGGTGCCCGCGCGCAGTGCGCCTGTCAGGCGGTGGGCGACATTCATGTCCGACGTCCATACGCCTGCGGCGAGACCGTAGGGGGAGTCGTTGGCGAGGCGGATCGCCTGAGCCTCGTCCTCGAAGCCCGTCACCGCTAGTACCGGTCCGAAGATCTCCTCGCGGGCGAGGCGCGCGCCGGCGGGCACCTGGTCCAGGATGGTGGCCTCGACATAACAGCCGCCTGAATCCTTCATCGCGCGGCGCCCGCCCAGGACGACACGGGCGCCTTCGTCTACGCCGCCGTCAATGTACCCCAGCACTCGCAGCGTGTGCCGCTCATCGATCAGCGCCCCCATGCGCGTGTCCGGATCGAGCGGATGGCCGAGCGTGATCGTGCGGGCGACGCGCGCGACCGCCTGCACCAGCTCCTGGCGGATGGCCTCGTGGGCGAGCACCCGCGAGCCGGCGTGACAGGTCTCGCCGCTGTTGTAAAAGATGCCCCAGGCGATCCCTTCGGCGGCCGCCGCAAGGTCCGCATCCGGCATCACGAGCTGAGGGCTTTTGCCGCCGCACTCGAGTGCGACGCGCTTCAGGTTCGACTCGCCGGCATAGCGCAGCATGAGCTTGCCGACCTCGGTCGAGCCCGTGAAACCGACCAAGTCCACGTCCTGATGCCGCGCCAGCGCCTGTCCGGCCTCCTCTCCGAAGCCCGGCACCACGTTGAGCACCCCGGGCGGCAACCCCGCCTCAAGGCCGAGCTGCGCCAGGCGAATGGCGCTCAAGGGGGACTGCTCGGCGGGCTTCAGTACGACCGAGTTGCCCGCGAGCAGCGCCGGGGCGAGCTTCCAGGCGCTGATGATGAGCGGGTAGTTCCACGGCACGATGGCCGCCACGACCCCGAGCGGCTCGCGCCGGATGAGCGCCTGCTCGCCGGGCGGGGTAGGGGCGACCTCGTCGTAGAGCTTGTCGGCGAGCTCGGCGTAGTAGGCGATGCAGTCGGCAGCCGACGGCGCATCGACGCGCACCGAGTCGAGGATGGGCTTGCCGACATCGAGGGTCTCGAGCAGCGCGAGTTGCTCGAGGTCGCCGCGGATGAGCTCGGCGAACCTGAGCAGTACCCGTTTGCGGGCACGCGGATCCAGGGTCCGCCAGCCGCCGGCCTCGAACGCATGGCGTGCGGCGCCCACGGCCAGGTCCACGTCCTCGGGCCCGCACCGGGCCACCTTCGCCAGGACCCGCCCGTCGATGGGGCTGATGTCCTCGAATGTCCGCCCGCTGCGTGGCTCGAGAAGCTGTCCGCCGATGAAGGCGCGGCCCTCAGGCCGTAGCGCCGCAGCGAGCCGCTCCCATTCCGCGCGAGGGCGTGTCTCGAGCGCCAGGGATCTCATGGGGTGAGCGTTCCACATTCGAAGTCCCCCACCAAGCCGAGAATTTGGCTGCGGGCATCGAAAAAAGGCATGGGATTTCGCTGCGCGGGGCCCGGTCGGAACGCTAGTATGCCGCCACTCGCACCCCTTGAGGCGGACGGGGTCGTCCGCCGCTGCGGGAGGCCTCGATGGGCAAAAAGACAATCGATCGACGCTGGCTGCCCCTCAATGCGCTTCGCGCCTTCGAGGGGGTGGCCAAGCACGGCAGCTTCACGGCTGCGGCGCATGCGCTGCTCATTTCCCAGAGCGCGCTCTCCCGGCACGTCATCTCGCTCGAGCAGCTGATCGGCGTGCAGTTGTTCGAGCGGCGGCCTCACGCGCTCACCCTCACCAAGGCCGGGCAGCATCTGCTGCCGGCCGTCGCCAAGTCCTTTGACCGGCTGGAATACGCGATCGATGACATCCGCAACGAAGGTGCGCCGGCCCAGCGCACGCTGCGGGTGCAGATGCCGCCGAGCTTCGCCGTGCAGCTCGCCGTGCCCATCCTCAGGGACTTTCGGAAAACGAGTGCCGAGGTGGATATCGATCTGGTGAGTCCCGCCGCGGTGGGCCCTCTCTTGGGAGACGTGGATGTGGCGGTCGTGTACTCCAAGCCCACGGTGACGGATCTGGTGGCGGACCTTCTCTGGCCGGTGCAGTTGCGCATTCTCTGCCATCCGCAGGTCGCCGAGCAGCATCGTGGCAAGGATCTGGCCGCCTTCATCGAAGCCAATGAGATTGTGCACGTGCGATACGAAGGGGAGCCGAGGCACCAGGCCTGGTCTGAGTTCCTGCGCAAGAACGGCCTCGGCGCGGTCAACGTGGAGCGGGGGCTGGTGTTCGACACCGCGGTGCTCGCGGTGCAGTACGCCTTGAGCGGCCAGGGCATCGTGCTCGTCGATCCGCATCTGTGGACCGAGGAGGTCCGCGCCGGCAGGCTCGTCAGCCCGTTCGCCGAAGAGCTCGACAAGGGCTACGGCTACTACCTCATTACCCATCCGGAAGGGCTGGCGGACACGGCCATCGCGTTGTTCAGATCCTGGCTGATCGAGCGCTTCGGCCTGGACGGGGGCGCGGCGGCGCCGGCGGTGCAGCTCGCGGTGTCAAACGACTGGCAGGCTGTGGAGAGTCAGGTCTGATGAAGAGTCATGCGAGAGTGGTGGTTGTCGGCGGCGGGGTCGTCGGCGCGAGCGTGCTGTATCACCTCACCAAGGCCGGCTGGCCGGAGGTGATGCTGATCGAGCGGGACGAGCTCACCTGCGGCTCCACGTGGCACGCTGCGGGCGGCATGCACACAGTCAACGGCGATCCGAACGTCGCGCGCCTGCAGCAATACACCATCAATCTGTACCGCGAGATCGAGCGCATCTCCGGCCAGTCCTGCGGGGTACACCTCACGGGCGGGATCATGCTCGCCGGTACCCGAGAGCGGCTCGACTGGCTGAAGATGGCCCGGGCCCGCGGCCGCTATCTCGGCATGGAGCTCGAGCTCATCTCGGTGGATGAGGCCGCGCGGCGCTTTCCGCTGCTCGACAAGCGGCATTTCGTGGGTGCGCTGTACGACCCGGTGGAAGGGCATGTCGATCCCTACGGAGTCACGCACGCCTACGCCAAGGCCGCCCAGATCGGCGGCGCGGAGGTGGTGAGACACACGCGTGTGACGGACCTCAAGCCCCGCTCCGACGGCAGCTGGGACGTCGTCACAGACCACGGCAATGTGCACGCCGAGCACGTTGTGAATGCCGGTGGTCTGTGGGCGCGCGAAATCGGCAGGATGGTCGGCCTCGAGCTGCCGATTCTGGCCATGGAGCACCAGTACCTCATCACCGAGGACGTGCCGCAGATCGCCGGGCTCCCCGAGCAGCTGCATTGCATCGATTTCGAGGGCGAGATCTATTTGCGAGAGGAGCGCCGCGGCATGCTTCTTGGAACCTACGAGCGCGCGGGGGTGCCCTGGTCGCCCCACGAGACTCCGTGGGATTTCACGCAAAGCCTGCTGCCGAACGACCTGGAGCGCATCGCCCCGAGCCTCGAGGTGGCATTCGAGCACTTCCCGGCGCTCGCCGAGGTCGGGATCCGAAAGGTGGTGAACGGCCCCTTCACGTTTGCGCCCGACGGCAATCCGCTCATCGGGCCCGTCCGGGGCCTGAGGAACTTCTGGGTCGCCTGCGGCGTGATGGCCGGATTCAGCCAGGGCGGGGGAGTGGGGCTCGCGCTCTCGCGCTGGATGGTCGACGGGGATCCGGGCTCGGATGTGTGGGCGATGGACGTGGCGCGCTACGGCGACTGGGCGACGCTCGCCTATACCAACACCAAGGTGCGCGAGAATTACTCGCGCCGCTTCAGGATCCGATTCCCCAACGAGGAGCTCCCGGCGGCACGGCCGCTGCGCACCTCGCCGGTTTACGAGCGGCTCGGGGCTGCGCATGCGGTGTTTGGCGAGTACTGCGGGCTGGAGCACGCGCTGTGGTTCGCGCCGAGCGCCGCCGAGGCGCACGAGGACATCACGTTTCATCGCTCGAACGCGCACCCGCACGTGGCGGCGGAATGTCGCGCGGTGCAGCAGGGCGTCGGCCTCATCGAAACCTCCAACTACGGCAAGATCGAGGTGAGCGGGCCCGGCGCCGAGCAATGGCTCTCGCGCGTGATGGCCAACCGTGTGCCGGCGGTGGGGCGCATCACCCTGACACCGATGCTCAACGAGCGCGGCAAGCTCATCGGCGACTTCACGATGTGCCGCCCGTGCGCCGACCGCGTGCTGCTCGTCGGCACCTACGCCGCCGAGAGCCACTACCTGCGCTGGTTCGAGCGCCATCTGTCCCCCGGGGTCGCGGTGCGCCCATGCACGATGGAGCACGTCGGGTTCGCGATGGCCGGTCCCGCCTCGCGGGCGCTGCTGCAGAGTCTGGTGCGCGAGGATCTGTCGGACGCGGCTTTTCCGTTCCTTTCTTTCCGGCGGCTCGATGTCGGCATGATCCCGGCGCTCATCGGACGGATCTCCTTCACCGGTGAGCTCGGCTACGAGATCTGGGTCGGCCCCGACTATCAGCGCGCGCTGTACGATCTGTTGATTTCCGCGGGGAGCGGGCACGGGCTGAGGCTCTTCGGGGGGCGGGCGCTCAACGCCATGCGCATCGAGAAGGGCTTCGGCAACTGGGCGCGCGAGTTGCGGCCGATCTACGGTCCTTTCGAGGCCGGGCTCGGCCGCTTCGTCGATTTCAGGAAGGAGGCGTTCATCGGGCGCGAGGCCGTGCTCGAGGAGCGCGAGCAGGGTGGCGCGCGGCGCCTGGCGACGTTCGCGGTGCACGCCTCGGAAGCGGACGCCATGGGCGATGAGCCGATCTGGCACGATGGCAAGGTGGTCGGCTGGATCACCTCCGGCGCCTACGGACACCGGGTCGGCCGCTCGCTCGCGCTCGGCTACATCGACTCGGGTGTACAGAATGAGACCGAAGGCTTCGAGATCGAGATCCTGGGCGAGCGGCGCGCGGCGCAGCGCCTGACCGCCGCCCCCTATGACCCGAGCGGCGCGCGCATGCGCGCTTGAGCCGGAGCAGTCAGATGCGATTGAAGGACATCCAGACCTTCGTGGTCGGCAATCCGCCGCCGCACTTCGGCGGGCGCTATTTCGTGTTCTGCAAGCTGGTGTGCGCCGACGGCGTGCATGGAGTGGGGGAGGCGTACGGCGTTCCCTTCCACCCGGACATCGTGGCCGACATGCTGCAGGATGTCTTCAGTCGCTATCTCGAGGGGGAGGATCCCCACGACATCGAGCGCATCTGGCGCCGTGTCTACTCATCGGGCTACTCCCAGCGTCCGGACGTGACGCTCATGGGGGTGCTCAGCGCCCTGGAGATGGCCTGTTGGGATATCGTCGGCAAGGCGGCCGGGCAGCCGGTGTACAAGCTGCTCGGCGGCCGGGTGCACGAGCGGCTGCGCGCCTACACGTATCTTTATCCGAAGCCCGGTGATCGCACCGATGTGTACATGGATGCGGATCTCGCGGCCGAACGGGCTTGCGAGTACGTCGCCCAGGGCTTCACGGCGCTCAAGTTCGATCCGTTCGGGCCGTACTCGGCCTTCGACGGGCGCCAGCCCTCGCTCGAGGCGCTCGATCGCTGCGAGCGCTTTCTCAGGCAACTGCGCGAAGCGGTCGGCTCGCGCGCCGATCTGCTGCTCGGCACGCACGGACAGATGACGGCGGCCGGCGCGCGGCGTCTGGCGCGGCGTATCGAGCCGTACGAGCCGCTGTGGTTCGAGGAGCCGGTGCCGCCGGATGCGCCCGGGGAGATGGCGAAGGTCGCGCGCGCGAGCCGGGTGCCGATCGCCGCCGGCGAGCGGCTCGCCACCAAGTACGAGTTCGCGCGGCTGCTCGAGGCCGGTGCCGCGGCCATCCTGCAACCGAACCTCGGGCGCGTCGGCGGAATTCTCGAGGGGAAGAAGATCGCCGCGCTCGCCGAGTCCCGCCATGCCCAGATCGCCCCGCACCTGTACTGCGGGCCGGTGGTGGGAGCGGCGAACATCCAGCTGGCCGCGTGCTGTGCGAATTTCCTCATTCTCGAGGGCATTGAGCGCTGGCAGGGATTCCATGCAGAGATCCTGCGCCGGCCGATCCGCTGGGAGGAGGGCTACGTCATCCCGCCGAGCGAGCCGGGACTCGGCGTCGAGCTGAATGAGTCCGTGGCGCTCGCCCATCCCTACAACGGCCGTGAGCTGCATCTGGAGATGGCCGATCGGCCGATCCTGCCCTAGGGCCGGGTGCGCCGAGGAGGCGCTCGTGCCTGCCGCGCGTGGCGGGATTGTCGCCTCGATGCCATCATCGGTCGGGAGAATTCAACCCGTCCGGCACCCCGCCCGGTAGGATCGCCTGGCGTGCGCGCCTGCCTTCGGACGTGGGCGCTACCCCGACTCGAAAAGGATGGCGGCAACCCCATGAACCCATTCGATCTGCCTGAGGGCGTGCGCATCGAGGCGCCGCTCGAGCCGCGCTTCGAGGAGATCCTCAGCCCCGAGGCGCTCGCGTTTCTCGCCGGGCTGCATCGGCGCTTCGAGCCGCACCGGCGTACGCTGCTCGCGGCCCGTGCGCAGCGCCAGCAGCGCATCGATGCCGGTGAGATGCCGGAGTTCCTGCCCGGCACGCGCGCCATCCGCGAGGGCGAGTGGCGCATCGCGCCCCTGCCGCCGGCGCTCGAGCGGCGGCGTGTGGAGATCACCGGCCCCGTCGAGCGCAAGATGATGATCAACGCGCTGAACTCGGGCGCCGATTCCTACATGGCCGACTTCGAGGACT
>JAJZLX010000113.1:0-1227 GCA_021850555.1 Pseudomonadota bacterium
CCCGAAGACCCCGGGAGCGGCGTCTCGATGGGTATCCGGACTCTCCCACCGGTTCCGTCTGTTGGTGGTAACGATGATCGGTGCCACGGCGTGTCTCGGCGTGCCGTGGATTCATCCCCCGATTCGATTGGTGTACAACGCAAGTCCGAGCGTGCCACTCGGGTGGTATGTGCAGGTGCCGGCAACCCGTATCTCGGTGGGCACGTTCGTTGTCGCGCGTCTTCCTCCGGCCGCCGCGCGTCTCGCCGCGGATCGCGGATACCTCCCGATCACCGTTCCGATCATCAAGCTCATCGGGGCCGACGCCGGCGAGCGAGTGTGCGAACGCTCCCGCGTTCTGTCCGTTGACGGCCGACCGGTCGCGCGGGCGCTAGTTGCGGATTCCGAAGGGCGTCCGCTTCCCGCGTGGTCGGGCTGCGAGTATCTGGCACACAACCAATACCTGCTGCTCGGCGACGGCGCACTGGACTCGTACGATAGCCGGTACTTCGGTCCCGTAGGGATACGTGCCATTCTCGGACGGGCGATTCCTCTGTGGACGTGGCGATGAGTCGGCTCTCAGCGCTCGCCGGATCGGTCCTCGCCGTGCTCGCCCTGATTCTCAGTCGCGATGCTTTTGCCGCCGACACGGTGCCTTTCTGCGGGATCCAAACGTGGCAGTCGTTCATTCGCCAGGCGGCTCATCGCTTCGAGCTCCCTCGGGCATGGCTGGATGCGGTGATCCTCGAGGAGAGCGCGGGCTGCGCGACCGTAAACGGTCGGCCGATCGTATCTCGGGCGGGGGCGATGGGACTGATGCAGCTCATGCCGGCAACCTGGCGTGAGTACCGGGCTCGATTGAGACTCGGACGCAATCCCTATCGGGCGCGAAACAACATCTTCGCCGGCGCCGCGTACTTGCATATGCTCTACGCGCGATACGGTGACGAGGGGTTTCTGGCTGCCTATCAGGCCGGTCCGGGGCGGTACCAGGCGTTTATACGCGAGGATCGACCGCTACCTCGTGCGACGCTCGAGTATGTGGCGCGCGTCCGACGCATGATCGAAAGGATCGACGGGAGATCGTCATCGATTCCGGCGCCGGCTTCAGTCGCCGCAAGTCCGCTCTTCGTCGTACTCACCTCCAGGTCAGTGAATGCAAGTCGACCGTCACATGCGGCGCTCGATACGCGACTTTTTGTGCCGCTCATGGCTGCTCGGCGATCAGCGAAGGAGTCACGCCAATGA
>JAJZLX010000113.1:1237-9090 GCA_021850555.1 Pseudomonadota bacterium
TGACCGCTGGGATGTCTGTGACGATGATCCGGACGTACAGGAAGGGGAGGGTGGAGGCCGGACCGCAGAAGAGGAAGACGGGGAAGCAAGATAGAAGCAGGCGGCACGGGCGTGCCGCCAAGCCTTTGTCTGCACATCGGTTTGCGCGGCACGGCCACGCAGGAGGGGAGTGCCGTCACCCGCGACAAGTGCTTGCGAGCGAAGGAAATTTCGGGTGCCGCGTACGCCGCGCTGCGCGCAGCTGCGACTGGACCCGGCGATGAAGCGGAGTCGCGATGATCGCTTTCGGCCGCGAGTAGGACCACCCAGAGCGCGCGGAGACGCGAGCAGCCAGCGGTTTGTCGGCCGCGTTGTCCGCGCTGCCTCGCGTTCAGGGAAATCGCTGGGCTACCGCGCGGGACGCGCTCGCCCCGGAGCGCGGCTCGGGCGGGGTTACGCGGCTGCGCGCCTGGCCGCTCGAGCTCTCGGACCGCGCGCGCGGCGGGTGATCGTGAAGGTGCGCATCGTCCAGCATGCGCAGGTCCGGCCCGCGGCGATCAGGGAGAATCTGGACTACATCGAGCGGGACGGCGTACAGGCGGATGGCAGCCCTGGTCGCCTCGAGGCGGCACGGCAAGATGAGATCGACGCCGAGTCCTTTGCCCGCCGGATCGAGCCCGACCGGCATCATTTCAAGATCATCGTCTCGCCAGAGGACGGCGCACAAATTGGTGATCTGAAGTCCTATACCCGTGAGTTCATGGCGCAGGTCGAGCGCGATCTCGGGACGCGGCTCGAGTGGGTGGCGACGGACCACTGGGACACCGACAATCCGCACATCCACATCCTGCTGCGCGGCAAGGACGAGGCCGGCGAGGACCTTGTCATCGCCGGCGACTACATCGCGCACGGCATGCGCCATCGCGCCGCGGAACTCGCCACGCGATGGCTCGGGCCGCGGACGGAGCGGGAGATCCGGGAGAGCTTGACGCGTGAGGTCGAGCAGGAGCGGTGGACGAGCCTGGATCGGGCCCTCCAGAGGAACGCCCAAGGCGGTAGGCTGGACCTGGCTGACCTCTCATCCGCTGTCCGCGATCGAGAGTATCGGACGCTCCTGATCGGGCGCTTGCAGCTTCTCGGGGAGCTCGGCCTCGCCGAGCGCCTCGCTCCGGATCGCTGGCAGCTTTCGCCAGATTTCGAGCGGCTCCTGCGGGCGATGGGTGAGCGGGGCGACATCATTCGCCGGATGCAGCGTGCGCTCGGCGGTGAGCGCCGCGAGCTTGCAACCATCGACAATTCCGAGCTTCCCGAATCCATCACCGGCCGCGTGATCGGCAAAGGCCTCGTCGATCCTCTGAACGACCGCGGATACTTGGTCGTGGACGGCATCGACGGTCGCGTCTACCACGTCGACGTGCCACCTCGCGTAGATCTCGGCGGAATGCCGGTCGGCGCCATCGTCACTGTGAGCAATGGCCTGAAGCCGCGTGCTGCGGACCGCGCAATTGCGGAGCTGGCGAGCGGTGGCATCTACCGAACTTCCGAGCACATCACGATAGCGCGAGCCGATGCTCGGCCGGGGCGAGATCCGGAGGCATTCGTCGAGGCTCACGTGCGGCGACTGGAAGCGCTGCGCCGTGCTCGTATCGTCGAGCGCCTGGAGGATGGCGTCTGGCGCGTGCCCAAAGATCTTGTCGAGCAGGGGCGAGCTTATGACACCAGGCGCTCCGGAGACATTCAGGTGGAGGTCCGATCTTACGTCCCGATCGAGCGCCAGGTGCGAGCAGTCGGCGCAACATGGCTGGATCGTCTGCTGATGAAGCAACGCGATGACTTGTCGTCGGTGGGATTCGGCTCCGAGGTCCGTGCAGCGCTCGCTGACCGGGAGGAATTTCTCGTCCACGAGGGCTTGGCTGAGCGGCGAGGACAGCGGCTTGCGCTTGCACGAAACCTTCTCGCGACGCTGAGAGCGCGCGAACTCGCGAGTGCCGCTGAAAAGATTCAGACCGGGACCGGACTCGTATATCACCCGGTCGCCGACGGCGAGTCCGTCTCGGGTGTCCTCCGGCAATCCGTGGTTCTGGCGAGTGGGCGATTCGCGATGCTGGACGACGGCATTGGTTTCAGCTTGGTTCCGTGGCGGCCCGTCATCGAAGGGCACATCGATCAGGTCGTAACGGCGGTCACGCGAGGGGATTACGTCTCATGGAGTCTGTCGCGACGGCGCGGTATACCGAGATAGCGTGCAATGTTAACAACCTTCGCGGACATTTGTGTTGTGTTCTGACAAACTCGCTCGGGGTGGCGTCTGCCGCTACGCCCATTTCACCGTGCAAATTGGTGGAGGGAGGGCCACGTTGAGAGCAACTTGCGCTAGACGCGCCGGAGGCTCTCTGCGGCCACCCGCGAATCTGACCGCGAAGCTCACAGCATCTGGAATGAATCTTCTGGCGGCATCCCGTGATGCGCAGCAGCGCCGATACATGCGACCCGATCCACAGCTGCAGCGCTCGTTCGCGTGAAACTCCATGCGTCGCTCGTAAGGATGAAAAGCCGCCTGCGGTCCCGGCCAGCGATTGAATAGCTCAAGATGCAAATGGCGCAGCGCCCAGACCGTATACAAGTCAAGGAGCGTAACGATGGAACTGCCGAATACCCACGTTCTATCCGTCGGCTCGAAAGCGCACATGGAGCCGTCGGGGAAGTTCGTGTGTCGCGGCCCGATCCAGCACACTGCGAGCGCGCCATTCCGCCAGAATCCCCAGCCCCTCGCGGCCATTTGTGACCAAGAGAACGCCACGAGAAAAGTGGCTGCCCGGTTCAGCCCTTGAACGATCGAGCTCTCACTGAGCAGCCACATTCCGTCCTGGTCATGCCAGATGCGCGTGCCGGGGTAGGCCCCCTGCACGGCACCTAGCTCGTTCTCGTAGTGCGCCCGAATACTTGAGCGCTCGACCGATGCGGAGGGACTGGCCGGCGATGCGGTGGCTCCGGTGGATGGTGGGGTGGTTTCGGGTGATGGTCGTGTTCCGGGTGCGGGTGTTCCGGATGTGACCGCGACGGGTCTTGCTCTGTCATGATTCGTCTCCGCGCCCAAGTACTGTGGGGCGGCGGTCTCGCTGGGCGCTACAAGACCACCATCCAAGACATCGGGGTAAATGTCACGGTCAAGCTCTCGACCGATTACCTGAAAGAGGCGTATGGGCGCCTCTGCGAGGCACGCAGGAGCCGCAAGGAGACGGCCAAGGGCTCCTCGGTTTCCGCATGGATCTTCGCTATACGTGACGTGCATGAACCGCGATTCACACTACTGTAAAACGATCTGTTAAACAGCGTACTCTGCTGATTGCACACTGTCAAATGATGTGTAAAATGCAGCTCCGTTCGAACCGGATATCAGGATTGCCATGAATGAACGCCTAGGGGCCTGGAAGAACGCTCCGCTGGCCTACGTGCTTGCGGAGGTGCGTACTGAACAGCTCGCCGACCTCAAGAACTACCAACCCGATCTGGCCGCCGCGTTTCGTGGCGAGTTCCCCATCCAGCGCACCCTCGTTACGGCGCGCATCATTGCGACGCCGGCCGGGGTGCCCAGTATTGAGCCCGAGCAGGACAGCGCATGGGAGTTCGCGACCCCAGACAATCACATCGGGTTGATCCTGCGACCCCAGGGCTTCGTATTGCACGCCACGAAGTACAAGGACCACACAGATTTCCTCGGACGATTTGATCGTGCGCTCAAACTGATCGCTGCGAAGATTCCCTCGATCTACCTAAATCGCCTTGGGCTTCGATACGTGGATTTCGTGATTCCTAGACAGGGTGAGATTCCCGAGGACTACGTCGACACGCGCCTAAATCCGCAGGTCGATTTGCCCAAAGTCTCGGGCTCCATTACGGCCATGAGCCTTGCCGTGTACCCGATGTCCAATGGAAGGTTGACGCTGCGATATATGCGCGGTGCAGGGCAGCCTCAACTTCCTCCAGAGCTATCGACGATTGCTCTTGAGAAATCTGATCTCATGCAAGTCCACGCGATCGATCCGGGACAACTCACCGCTATCCTCGACATTGATCGCACTCGGGATTTTCCGACCCGCGAATTGCTTGATCCGCTGCGCGTGCGCCAGGAACTACAGACCATGCGCGATGAAATCTCTGAGAGCTTCAAAAAGCAAATCATCACCAAACACGCACGCGAAGTATGGGGCGCAGAATAATGACTCAGGCAGCCGCCGTTCCACGCGATCTCCTTCTCGGGCATGGCTTCACGGGCGCGCTTGCGTCCACCGGTAACGTGCCAGAGCGCACATTGGCAGCATCAGTATCAGGATGGGCTATTGGCTACGAGGAGCTCATCCGCCCGCTCTACTTTGGAGCCGGTGCCGCGTTCGGTGGCCTTGAGTACTACTACACTAGCTCTGGACATTCAAAATACGAGATGGAGGTACTGCCTGTCCCGCGGCATGAGGGACCCGCGGAGGCAGTCGCGGCACTTCAAAAGATTGAACGCGCATTCGGTGATTCCGCTACCGAGCTGGCTAAGATCCTGCGCGTATCCCGGCCTATGATCTATCACTACCGGCAAGGAATGCAGCCGTCGGTGGAGAATTTCAGGCGGCTAAAGCTTCTTGCCGAATTCGCAGACTATGTATCTACTGAGGCCGGTGTCTCACTAGCTCCTATTTTGAAGGCGCCGCAACCTGAGGGACAGTCGCTCCTCGATCTTCTTTCAGCGGAGATGCCCGACGTTACGCTGATTAGACGCATTCTGCTGCGTACCAGCGCTGACCTGCAAAAACGGCAGCGGCTCGCGACTGCTCTCGGTTATGCGACGCCTCATGATCGGCAAGACATCATGCGAGCTAGGCACATGAGCGGGAAGCCGGTGTACGTAACAGATCCGGATGTGCCCGGCAGGATCATACAGATCCGGCCCGATCAGTCTCGGGTCCGCGGCCGCATGGTCAACCGTGTGTTTGTGCCTGATGAGGAATGATCGAGCAACTCATTGCAATACTCGGAACTGCGCAACCGATTTTCTTCCTGCTGGCCGGTCCGAATGGAGCAGGGAAATCGACTTTCCGGCGAAGTTATCTCGAGCCAGCAGGTCTACCTTGCGTAGATCCAGATGCTGTCGCTCGGACGAAATACGGTCGGGATCCGAAGACCAAATCCGAGGCGATAGCAGCGACAGCGGAAGCGACAGAAACTGTCCGCGCCAAGCTGAATGAGAGCATATCCGTAGGGCTGGAGACGGTACTCTCCGATACAAAGGGGCTAAAGCTCGCGTTGCTGACCGAGGCAAGGCGACTCGGATATCGCGCCGGGGTGATCTTCATCGGCCTGGATGACCCGCAGCTAAGTATCGCGCGGGTCAAGGATCGAGTGGATGTCGGGGGGCACGATGTGCCCGATGATCTCATCGTACAGCGCTTCCCTCGCAGCTACCGTAACTTACGGAATGCGATTCCACTTTCGGATTTCGTCCTCCTCGTGGATAACAGCCACGAGACGCGTCATCGGATATTTGGAATCATTACACGAGAGGACGGGTTGCGCCTCTGGGGCGACGTCCCCAGATGGTACGAGGCATTCATCTTTTGAGATTGAAATCCAGAGTTGATAGGGGGTGTGCAGCGGGGAGGTCGTTCAGTACGGGTCAACGAGATGCTGGCCTGGTTGGATAGCCACTTGCTGTCCTTTGTGTGCACGGCGAATCCGCTGGATTGGGAGGCTTCGTTGCGGCACTTCATGCTAAAGCGAAATTCAGACTGCTGAGTTGTCGTCAGATGCGGCTTGCCTTCGTGCGCCTCTTCCGGGCACGAACCGCGCGTCAGTTCCGTGAAGAGGTGACGCCGGGGGGATTTCGCGGCTGCTCGTCGCAAGCGCTCTGCTCAGAGTGACGAGTGTGACGCCTGCTGGTTGGGAAGGCCTCTAGCGGATGGCGTGGCTCGCCAGGATTCGCCCAAGTTTCCATCGATTCCAGACCGAGCATGTCTGTTGCCAAGATCGACTTTGACCTGACCTGATACCTCCGAAATCCTCTCCCCCCGCGCCAGCAAGCACTCAGCTGGCACCCGGAGCGGAGGTATTTCGGCGTGACCCCCACCAAGGTACTGATCGGCCAGATCCTGATCGTGTTCGGGATCGTGGTGGCTGGAACCTGGTATGCGACGGAGTGGACCGCCGCCGCGCTGGGTTACCAGATCCGGCTAGGTACGCCCTGGTTCGTGTTTCGTGACATTCCGGTCTATCAGCCCTGGCGGCTCTTCGAGTGGTGGTATGCGTACGAGCCCTATGCGCCGGGGATCTTCGACACCGGCGGGATGATCGCGGGAGGGAGCGGACTGCTGGCGGCGGTGGCCGCCGTCCTGGGATCGCTCTTTCGGGCTCGTCAGTCGAAGCTGGTCACGACGTTCGGGTCGGCACGGTGGGCGATCCATCGCGACCACCAGCGCGCCGGGCTTACTTTGTCCACTGGCGTCTTCCTCGGGCTGATCGGTCGCCGGTACCTCCGCCACGATGGCCCTGAGCACGTCATGGTCTTTGCGCCGACCCGCTCGGGCAAGGGGGTGGGTCTCGTCGTTCCGACGCTCCTCACCTGGCTGGATTCCGCGGTCATCCACGACATCAAGGGCGAGAACTGGCAGCTGAGCTCCGGCTGGCGCTCTCGTTTCTCCCATTGCCTGCTCTTCAATCCCGTTGACGCGTGCTCCGCGGCGTACAACCCGCTCCTCGAGGTGCGCCGTGGGGCGCAGGAGGTGCGCGACGTACAGAACATCGCCGACATCCTGGTCGATCCCGAAGGAGCGCTCGAGCGGCGCAATCACTGGGAGAAGACGAGCCACTCGCTCCTCGTCGGCACGATTCTCCACGTGCTCTACGCGTGCGAGGACAAGACCCTGAGCGGCGTCGCGAGCTTCCTTTCCGATCCCGCCCGTCCAATCGAGCGAACGCTACGAGCGATGATGATGACGAACCACCTCGGCGATCGCCCCCATCCCGTGGTTGCGAGCGCAGCCCGCGAGGTGCTGAACAAGGCGGAAAACGAGCGCTCGGGCGTGCTCTCGACGGCGATGAGTTTTTTGGGGTTGTACCGAGATCCGACGGTCGCCCAAGTCACGAGCCGCTGCGACTGGCGCATCGCGGACCTGGTCGATGCCGAGCACCCCGTATCGCTCTACCTCGTCGTTCCGCCGGCGGACATCGCGCGCACCAAACCGCTCATCCGGCTGCTGCTCAACCAGATCGGCCGGCGTCTGACCGAGACCTTGGAGCTGCGGGGCGGGCAGCCCAAGCGCCGCCGGGTGCTCTTCATGCTGGATGAATTCCCCGCCCTCGGTCGGCTCGATTTCTTCGAGTCCGCGCTCTCCTTCATGGCGGGCTACGGACTTCGCGCCTTTCTCATCGCCCAGTCGCTCAATCAAATCGAGAAGGCCTATGGGCCCAACAACTCGATTCTGGACAACTGTCACGTGCGGGTGGCCTTCGCGACAAACGATGAGCGCACGGCGAAGCGCATCTCCGATGCACTCGGGACGACGACCGAGCTGCGCGCACAGCGCAACTATGCCGGACACCGGCTCTCGCCCTGGCTCGGGCACCTGATGGTCTCGCGCCAGGAGACGGCCCGGGCGCTCCTCACCCCGGGCGAGGTCATGCAGCTTCCGCCCGATGAGGAGATCGTGATGATCTCGGGTCACCCGCCGGTGCGCGCGAAGAAGCTGCGCTATTTCGAGGACCGTAACTTCACCGAACGACTTTTGCCGCCGCCTTCGCCCTCGGCTGTCGGCACCTGTGATCGTCCGCTTACCCCTCCCCACGACTGGCTGGCAGCCATCCCACCCTCCCACTGCCATCCGGTACCCCAG
>JAJZLX010000660.1 GCA_021850555.1 Pseudomonadota bacterium
TGGCCAGCAATCCGAGGGCGAGCATGAAGGTGTGCTGCACGAACAGCCACCTCACCAGGGACTGCCGGGGCAGCGCCGTATGAAACAGGCGGGCGGAGAGGAAGGCGAGCCAGGTGCCGCCCACCACGACCGCAACCGTCAGCCCGACGGCGACCAGCAGGGGCACGACCCTCAACTTGAAGGGTGGGCCGATGGCCGCTGCGGGCGTGCTCATGTCCGAAGCTTAGTCCTTGACGGTGCTGATTGTCTCGAACAAACGTATCCGACGTGGAGCGGTGCGCATCATTGCGCGTGAAGTCCAGGTGCATGCCCGCAAAACCGCGGCCTGCTGGCGTGGTGCCCGCTCGAGCACACCCGCAGGCCGCCGCGTCATCTTCGGCCGGCTCGAGCGAAATGGGGGCGGGGAAGCGGCGCTACGCGCTCTCCTGCAGACCTCGGTCGCGGATCTGTCCGAGCAGCCTGCTGGTGAGGGATCCCGGCGCGAACCACGCGCACGCGGCAGGAAGGTTGTCGAACACCGCGACCGCACTCTCGGTCGTGGGATCGCGACCAGGCAGGTACCGGAAAGAATTCAACCAACGCCCGGCGACGAATTTCCCATTCCGCGTCCCGTAGACCGCCACGCGGTAGTGGGCGGCGATGCCCGAGGTATGAGCCCCGGCAAGGATCTCGCCCTCGAATTGCAGTGGGCGCGCTTTGCGCCGGCTGTCCAGCGTGAAGCGGCCGGGTGCATCCGGAGCACCGACATTGGGAGGCGCGGCTGCCTTGTCGATGCGAGCGTGGATGTCCGGATTCGGCGAACGCGGACCGGAATGTGCCGACCGGCGTCGGCCGCTGGAATTGAACATGGCTGAGGTCTGACGGAACCTGGACTACGTTGCGCCGCTGACACAGGGTCGGCGCCGAACGCCGACAACTGACTTGTACCACACTCCGGCGGCGCTCGTCACCGGAGCCGCGGCTACGGCTCCATGTCGCGCGCCACAAGCCTGTCGCGAGCCCCAGGCAGGCGCACAGGCGCGTACCGTCCGGCGAAAGGCGATGCCCGCCGTTTCGGCGGGGTCACGGGCGCGTCAGGATGCCGTAAGGCATTGATCTATACGGGAGGAGGGCGGCGACTCGATCAATGCCGCGCCGCAGAGGCCTGGAACCGGCGCGTCATCCGCCGCGTTGATGAAACACCGCAGGGACGTGGGTCGACTCGGTCCGTCACGCAGGGCGGCGCGATCCCGCGGAGCGGCCCTCGAGGGTGCATCGGGCCGACATGACGGTCCGGGCGAGGCGCATGGCATGTTCCCATGGCCGACCGGCCTCATCCGTGCCGGCCCTCAGTGCACGGCGCCCTGGGAGTCCGCCGCCAACGTGTTGCTGTAGAAGGTATCCAGAACCGCGTGCATCGCCTTCAGTGCATGCGGATTCAGATAGATCATGTGACCCGACTTGAAGTAGGCGAACGTGATGTGCTTGCGCAGCTTCGGGCTCAACATGGCATGGTCGAGATCGTATTCCGTCTCGAAAAACGGCGTGGCCAGATCGAAGTATCCGTTCTCGGACAACACGCGCAGATAGGGGTTCTTGCGCATGGCCGCCGCCAGATCGCCGGCGACATAAGGCCGTGACCGATGATCGTGCTTCCAATCCCACTGCTTGTAGGCCTGGTTGCTTTCCTCTTTGTAGTGACGGCTGGAGTAATATTTCAGTATGTTGTGAAGATACCATTGGAAAGCCGCCGCGAACGGCGCGCCGGTGAACTGGCTGGACGGGTCGAACGAATTCCGGGAGCTGACCGCATCGGCATCCGAGGCGGCAAACCGCGCGTCGTAACGTCCGAGGTGCTCGCGCTCCGGCAGCAGCAGCTCCTTGCGGAAGTGCGCGGCGGTGACACGGAGATTGGCACGCTCGAGGTACCGGACCGGCAGGCCCGTGAACTGGTGCATCCGCTTCGCCGTCGCATCGAGCTGGCTGCGCGGCAGAGTATCGCCTTGCCATAGCGCGCGTGCATACGGGCCGGCCGCGAATTCGCGCGCCTGCTGCACGAAGGCGGCCAGGTGGGCGGGTCTGTCCGGCAGCTTGTGGTGATACCAGGCGATCGCCGCGAACGAGGGAAGATAGAAGATGTATTTGTTGTCGGAGCCGGGCATCCAGTCGAAGTAATTGAGCACCGATGACTGCAGAATGACACCGTTCAGGGCGACGCCGTGATCCTGCAGGTAGTCGGACAGAGCCGCGGAACGCGTGGTGCCGTAGCTCTCGCCGTACAGGAACTTCGGCGACTGCCAGCGGTTGTACTTCGTCAGGTAGCGGTAGATGAATTGGGCGAAGGATTTCACATCCTGATTGACGCCCCAGAACATCTTGCCCGTGCCCTTGCCGACGATACGGCTGTAGCCTGTGCCCACCGCGTCGATGAAGACCAGATCCGAATCGTTCAGCAGGCTGTTGTGACTCGGCGTGATCGAATACGGCGCTGGCGGCGTGGGTCCGCCGTTTGTCATGTTGACCCGGTATGGCCCGAGTCCTCCCATCTGTATCCAGTTCGATGCGGCGCCCGGGCCGCCGTTGTAGAGAAAGGTCACCGGCCGGTGCGCGAGGTTGTGTACGCCGTCTTCGGTGTAGGCAACATAGAACATGCTCGCGGTCGGCTGATTGTCCTTGTTGCGCAGCAGGATCGTGCCTGCGGTCGCGGTGTAACGGATCGTGTGGCCATCGATGATGACGCTGTGTTGCGTGCTCACGGCCCGTTCCTTCGGCACGGGGAGGGGAGTCGTGGCGGCTGGTTTTGGGGGCGCGGCGAGTGCGGCCGAGGACACCATCAGCAGGCACAGAGACGGCAGGACGATCGGGCGGGACATGCGGCAATCTCTCCTCGTGAACTGCCGGACAGTCTCGCACCCGCGGCCGCGAGGGTGCACGGGAATGCGATGGGCCGTGCGCCGGTCACGTTGAACGGCTCCGGCTGAGAACGCACCCTCGGACAGCGATGGCGCGGCACGAGAGGCTCGGCGCCGTCAGGGCCGGCCAACTCCATGAGATCGGGTCGAAGTTTGGCCCATCGGTCGACGTTGGCTACCGGCAAGCCCGGAAACCCGGCGCTGCGCCCCGCGCGCGGGCTGAAGCTTGCGCGCGGCGCGGCAGCCCTGTGGGTCAGGAGCGGGGATCGGCTTGCACGGGTTTGGTCTTGCGCGCGGGTGCGCCATGGGTCGCGGCACGCTTGCGCAGACTATCGACAGCCTCCAGCGCCCGCCGCTGCTCCGGCGTGAGGATGCCGGCGTAGAACTTGCGGAACTGCGCGTTGGTGGCCAGGCCCTCCGCCTTGCCGTTCCAGGTGGAGCCGGCGGGCAGGCGATTCTGTACCCAAGTCGCGTCGGCAAGGACGTGTGCGAGGCCGCCGCTTTCCTTTCCGGAGACGGGTACGGGCACCCCGCGCGGATTGGCGACCAGCTCGCCGACGCGGGTCCAGTCGATCTTTTGCCCGTGCCGCCGCAGCTCCACGCGCTCGGCGTGGGTGATCAGGCTCGGCAGCAGCTGGCGCCAGTCCGTTTTCCACGGTCGCTTGCTGCCCTTCAGCGGCCCGTAGGCGACCATGTAGAGCCTGCCGTTGCGCCAGCCGAACAGGTACGGCTGGTCGACGGTGCGCAACTCGGTGCCGTTGGGCACCAGGTAGAAGAGCTGCTTGATGTCCTCGGGAAACATGTGGATGCAGCCGTGGCTCACCGGCCACCCCACGCTGACCGGCTTGTTGGTGCCGTGGAGCAGGATTTCAGGCCAGCCGAGTTGCAACGCATAGTTGCCAAGAGGGTCCAAGGGTCCCGGTCCGACCACCGGGGGGAGCGGCGCGCCCTCGTTGGTGTGCTCGGCGAGAATCGACCGCGGTACCACCCAAACCGGACCCTTCTGATGTGCCACGACGTGGGTCACGCCTATGGGCGTCGGGAACTTGGCCCGGCCGATTCCCACCGGATGCGTGATGACGATCTGAGGCTCACCCGGCTTGTGCGGCGGGAAATAGAAGAGGCGCATCGCGGCGACATTGACGACGATGCCCTTGTGCGGCGCGTCCGGCAGAATGAACTCCGTCGGCAGGAGTACTGGGGCGCCCAGCGGGGGCAGCCAGGTGCTCAGATCGGGATTGGCGCGCTTCATCTCCTCGTAACCGAGGTTGAAGCGCCGGCCGATGTCGGTCAGGGTCTGTCCCTTGAGGACCTTCACGACCTGAAGCCGGCCGATGATGGTCTGTCCCGGGGCCAGCATGAACTTCTCCGTCTGGACGGGAAGCGGCAACGCGGGCGGCGCTGCACGGACCAGTTTCTGGGGTCGTGCAGGCCGGGTCGAGCGCGGCATGGGTGCGGGCGACGCGCAGGCGCCGGTCGTGAGCGCCAGGCACAGCGCCAGCGCGAAACGTACGGATGAGGTCCTCATCGAATTATTATGACACTCTCCTCGGCGATGAGGGAATCCTTTGCCGATGCGCGGTACGCGAGATTGGACGCCCGGCCGCGCGAGGAGCACAGCTGCGGGCCGAGCGGGCGCGGACATCGCCGCCGCCGCGAGCGCGCCCCGGTGCGCGGGCCGATCGTCCGGACCGCCTGGCGCTCGAGTTTCCTGCGCTGTCGCGAGGTCGGTGCGCCGCTGATCCAACGCCCGATGGGCGAGCACATTTCGACCAAGGCTCGGGCTCGAGGCGTGCATGCGGCGATCTGCGTTCGCCTGGGGCGCTGCCAGGCTCTGTGTTTCCGCGCACCGGGCTGCGGCTTGGCGGCGGCCTCAAGTCCTTGAGCGTCGATGCGATGTCATCTATATTGCGGGAGGCGTGGCGGCTTGCCCACGGGGTTGGCGAGCACGGCAAGCGGAGGGATGACATGAAATGCCCTAGATGCAATACCGATCTGCTGCTGACCGAGCGACACAAGCTCAAGGTGAACCACTGCCCGTCCTGCCAGGGAATGTGGCTCGAGCAGGTCGAGCTCGGCGAGCTGGAGGACGAGGTCTTCGATTTCGGCGATCGCTGGAAGGGATCGCTGTTTATCAGCTCGGCCGCCACGACCGATCAGTGTCCGGAATGCGCCGCCCACCTGCAGAGATTCCAGTATCGATTCTACGATCTGGAGATGGAGGTCTGTCCTGAGCAACACGGCTACTGGCTGGAGGCCGACGAGGACTCGCGGGTGCTGGAGCTGATGAAGCGGGAGGAAGCGGACCTGCAGCGAAAACTGCTTGCCGAGGACAAGTGGGCGGCCACGCTGCGTCATATGCGCTCGGGCTCGTTTTTCAACAAGATGCGCAATCTGTTCCAGAAATAGCCACCGTTCGTTCGGCGCGCTGCGCGTCCCGCGCGCAGCGCCGTGTATCGCCCGCCAGGGCCTTCTTTCGCCCGGGTCTGCCGCTCGGCGCGCGCCGCTCCCCTCGGGTGCTCGCGATCCGGCGGGAGCTGCCGCGGGGAGCCTGGCTCGGCGCAGTGCGGCCGGCGGGGTGGTGCCGGCTCTTCGCTGTCGAGCGGCTCGAGAGGCTGTTGGTGCGCCGCGGCGCACCGGCTTCTTCACGCCTGTTGCGTCAGTTGCGTGTCATGCTGCTAGTGAGGCGGGAGGTCGCGCAGGCGCTGGCGCTCCCGAAGCTGTGCATCGCTCAGACGCGCGTCGTAGATCGATCTGGGCTCGATCGATCGCGACACGATGGTCGCGGTGAAAACAATCAGCAAGAGCGGGAGAATAAAGGAGCGATCCCGGCCCGTCAGCTCCAGCATCAGCACGACCGCGGAGATCGGGCCCTGCGTCGTCGCCGCCAGCACCGCGCCCGCGCCGAGCAGGGCGAACAAGCCTGGCGGAACTCCAGGCCATAAATACGACCAGGCGTGCCCCAGAACGCCGCCCAACATCGCGCCGGCCGTCAGAGACGGCGTAAACATGCCGCCCGGCGCGCCGCTGCGCATGCACAAGAGCGTTGCGGCAGGCTTCAACAACAGCAGTGTCAAAAAAAGTACAGGAGCGACTTTGCCGGTGAACGCCAGCTCCGACACGTCCTTGCCGTTGCCGAGTATTTGTGGAAACCAGATCGAGACGACGCCGAGCGACGTCATGATGATCACAGGTAGCGTGTATCGCTGCCAGCCCTGCGGTCTGTGGCGATCGGCCCAGGTAACCATGCGTACGTATCCGACGGAAGCGAGGCCCGCGATCGGACCTGCGAACAGCGCCCACAACATGACCGAGGCGGATATTGCATATGACGGAATGACGTAGGTCGGCGCATCGGGCAGGGCGAGCCAGGAGACTCCCACCGCGATCAGTGACGTGAACAGCGCGGGCAAAACGTACCGCAGGGCCAGCTTGCCGCGCATCACCTCCAACGCGAACAACGCCCCGCCCAGCGGGACGCCGTACGCCGCGCCCATGCCGGCTCCGGCGCCGCACGCCACCAGGAGGCGGCGCTGCTCATCCGGCAACCCTTCCCTGTCGGAAACGAGATTGGCGAACACCGCCCCGGCCTGTTTGGGCGCGCCTTCTCGGCCCAGAGACACTCCCATGCCGACGATGATCACCGACAGCAGCGCACTCCCCAAAGTCAGCAGCGTCGGCATTCGACCGGCCTGGAACCAGATGGCCTGTGTCGTATCGATGCCGTTGCCACTGGAGAGACGCTTCAGCAGCTTCTGTCCCACGCCGGTGACCAGGGCGGCGCCGAGGAGAACGACGATATGCCTCCACGGGGTGGCGTGCTGAGCCGCCTCGAGCACATCGGTCGGCGACCCACCCCATGAGATGTACTGTACAACCTCCAGGATGCTCGTGAGTATTGCGGCGCCAATTCCCGTGGCGATACCGGTCAACACCACCGCCAGCCAAAACCGTGCCGCTCCTGGGTGATGAAGCGTGGACGGTATGACATCGCGATCGTCAATCGGCGGAGTTTGAGTACTCACCATGGCCGCGTATATCGCTCAAGGGCTGTCGAGAGGGTTGCACGTGACCGAATACGGTCGTCAGACCGGGAATCCTGCGCACGGACACTGCCGGTTCGAGTGGTATTCGGCTTTCACAATTCAAGGCTCCGCAGAGGCTCCTTTGCAGCCTGTTGGCCGAGTCCGCCGCGGACAATTTATCCTTACCTACCGCAAAGGCAAGGGCCGGCTCATAGACAAGCGGCGCTTCGAGCACCGCCGGACGGCGCTCGAGGGCCGCCGGGTGAGCGATGACCTGCATGAGCAGCCGGCCCGCCTTGCGCAGGGGAGGCTACGCCTGCGGCAGATCACGCGCTCGTGCACGGAAGGCTATCAGATGCGGAGCATCGCCGGTCGCCGGGAGTTGCGTGGCATCGAGATGGATTACCGCATGTTCGATCGGTGGCGTTGGGAGAAGCAATTCGGGCGTGTGCGCGCGGAGTTTCTGCTCGATGCGCTCGTGGACGAGCGGATCGAGCCCGGACCTACGCACCAGCCCCGATGGCGAGCGACGCAGGCTGGACAAGCGCAGCCGCGCCGCACGAGGGCGGGCTCGCGGAGCTCATCGGAAAATGCCGGCGGCTCCCAGCACGCGCTGATCCCGGGCTTGCGCGAGCGGACCGTGGGCAAGCTCGCCACCGAGCGCCAGCATCCGAGCGGCGTCATTCAGATGCTTGCCTGCCAGGCCGCGGGCGTGACAGTGCCGTAGCGGATGGGATGCCGCGCCGCGATGGGTCATGGCGCGGCTCCTCGGGCCGCCGGTCGGATGCGCTCGCAAGTATGGACGGGGTCACCCCGAGCAGCTCGGGTGAACGGCGGCTCGCGGCGCATGTCTGACCCGTGCGGCGCGGCGGACCGTTGACCCGTCGGCGGCCCTGCTGGTCTAATGGCCGCATGGTCCGAACACTTGCAACGAGGCGTGCTCATGTCGATGTCCAGCGCAGCCGTACCAAGCTTCGAGATCGGTCTCAACGCGCTCTCGGGGTTGCTCGATAAGGCTGAAGCATACGCTGCGGCGAAAAAGATCGACCCGGCCGTGCTGCTGCAGGCGCGCCTGTATCCGGACATGTTTCCGCTGACCCGGCAGGTGCAGATTGCGTGCGATTCGGCCAAGAATGGCGGCGCGCGCCTCGCCGGCATCGAGCCGCCGACGCACGAGGACACCGAGCAGACCTTCGAGCAGCTCAAGGCGCGCATCGCCCGGACGATTGCCTTCGTCAGGACCCTGCCGGCGGGCGCGATCGACGCCTCGGCGGACCGCGAGGTCATATTCCCGCTGGGCCGCGACAACAAAGGGCGCATGCGCGGGGCGGACTATCTCAATCATTTCGTGCTGCCGAATTTTTACTTTCACATCAGCACGGCATACGGCATTCTTCGCCATTGCGGCGTCGAGATCGGCAAGCGGGACTACCTCGCCGGCATTCCCATGACGGTGATTTGAGAGCGCGCGAGCCTTGCCGAGGTGGCACGGTCGGCGGGGTGCGCGCGCAGGCGTCGACACCATCCCCCGCTGATTCAAACGCAGGAGGACAGCGCTTGAATAAGCAGTATGGTGTGATTCTTCTGGGGCTGGCCGCGCTCGCGCCAGCGTGCTGCCCTGCGGCGCGGGCCGCCAACGTGGTCAATCCCTGCGCAGGTCCTTCGGGCCTGCTCGGTCTGCTCGATCGCCCCACGATCGCCGATTCCAGCTGTGTGGTGCCGGACGGCAAAGCGGTGCTGGAGGCGGGCGTCACCGCCGGCAATCTGCCCGGTCTGCTGGGCGGGGTCGTCGATACGCTGCCCAATCTCGAGCTGCGATTCGGCTTGCCGGACCAGTCGGAGTTCGTCTGGCTGCCGCCGAATTACCAATATCTGTCGGTCAATGGCCAGCCGCCGGCGATGAGCGGTTTCGGCGCCACGACCATCGGCTTCAAGCACGTGCTCGGCACGACCCAACATTGGCAATGGACCGCCGAAGCGCTGGCGACGCTCCCCTCGGGTGACGCGGAGTTCGGTAGCCATGGGGTCGGGGGTGCGGCCAATGCGATCGTCAGCTACAGCACCAACGGTCCGCTCGGCGTGTCGTTCCAGATGGGGGTCTCGTCGCAGACCGAGCCCACCCTCGCGGGCGGGCAGCGCTACACGAGCTTCAATCCCGACCTGGTGGTG
>JAJZLX010000031.1 GCA_021850555.1 Pseudomonadota bacterium
CGGCAAGCAGACGATCGCGGAGTTCGCAGAGAACGCCGAGATCATCCAGATGCTGACCAGCCTGGGGGTCGATTTCGCCCAGGGCTATGGCGTCGCCCAGCCACAACGCGTGCTCAAGGCGGCGGTTGCCTGAGGAGCCTCCGGGGCGCCCCGCGCTCACGAGGCAGGCGCGGCGGATCGATCCCGGGCTTCGATTCATATACGTGCAAATACCCAGGCAATCGGCCCAAAACTGCGTCTATAATGAATTTCATGGACTCGAACGGGTCTGCGACACCAGAAGTAATCGCGAAACGCTGCCAACGGCGGATGTCCGACTGCGGCATTCGACCGACGGCCCAACGCATGCGCATCGCGACGTTGCTCCTGTCAGAGCCGCAGCATCTCTCGGCGGAACAGATTCTGGCCTCCCTGCGCACCAGCGGTGCGCGCGTGTCCAAGGCCACCGTGTACAACACCCTCAACCTGTTCGCCTCGCACGGCCTGATCCGCCAGCTGTCGGTGGACGGATCGCGCGCCTGGTTCGATTCGAACGTCGATGCGCATTATCACTTTCATGATCTGGCGAGCGGCGCCCTGATCGATGTGCCGGTTCCCGAGGTCGAGTTCAGACGGCTGCCGCCGACGCCGCCGGGCACCGAGGTCGATGGCATCGACCTGATCATCCGGCTGAGAAGAAAACCATCCTGAGGCAACGCAAGGCGCTTATCCGGGGAGGTTGGACGTGTTCATGCACCACTACGGATATGGGGGATTCCCCGGTTTTTGGGGAGTCGGGTGGATTGCTGCCATCATCGCGGTCATCCCCTTCTGGAAGATCTGTACCCGGATAGGCCACTCGCCCTGGCTCAGCCTGCTGATCATCGTGCCCTTCGCCAACCTGATCTTCCTCTACTGGCTGGCGTTCTCGCAGTGGCCCATCCAGCGAGGCGGGGGCGGCTTCATCCCCCCTACAGCCGGCCCTGGCGCCGGCGCTGGCACACCTCCAGGCTAGCCGTCGAACCGCTTCGGACCCTGAAGATGCGCGCCTCGCCGGCTCGATAGCCGATTCCGGGCACCTTCTCGGGTATCGATCGGCCTCGACAGGCGCTGAGCGCGAAGCCCGATACGCGGCGTGCATTCAAGGCCGAGCCTCTCCCCGGGGCTCCCCCGCCACCGCGCCCGAGGCCACTCCCGGGGTGACGGCGGCTGCGCCACCCGATAGAATTCGCCGCCCGGCGCCGGGATAGCTCAGCTGGTAGAGCAGCGCATTCGTAATGCGCGGGTCGTAGGTTCGAATCCTATTCCCGGCACCACTTTTCCAATAAAAATCAAACAATTAGCCGCCACACGAGTTTGCACTACACAGCACGAAACAGCACGTTTTGGCACACTGAGTGTGCCAAAACGTGCCAAGAGCTTGGCGGATAGATGACAGCGCACTGCCCTGGAGTTGCTTGACTGTGCTCCACGACGCTGATATCCAGTAGCCATGGCTGAAGTCACCAACGCCCTGATCTACGAGACGCTGAAGGCGTTACGCGCCGACATCGCGGCGGTGAAGGCGGACACCGAGGAAATCAAAGAGCGCCTTCGCAGCCACGATGCTTCGATCGGCGAGCTGCGACGCTCGGATGTGCACCTCTATGACGACCAGGCGCGCCAGCAGGTTGCGATGGACCGTATCGTCCAGCGCATCGAGCGCATCGAGCGGCGGCTGGAGCTCACCGAGTAGCCATGACCCAGGTCATCCCATCGAGCGGCGTGCCCGTCGCCCGCCAGTGGACAGCTGCGGCGGCGTGGTCTGCCCGGGCGCGCGAGGTCCGCGCTGATCCGCTGCGCCGATACGGCCTGCTCACGGTCCTTGCAGTGGTGATGGCGTGCCTCTACTGGGATGCGATGGCAGCGCCGGTCAGCGCCGGGCTCACGGGCGTCGCTGCGCTCGTCGTGATCTACCTGACCCGCGCCGCGATCGGCACTCTCGGCGCCTGGCGGCGCACCGCGGCGTGCGTCGAGTGGGTGGAGCGACAGTGGGCATTGATCCACCGCACGCTATCCAGACAATCCCTGCGGGCCGCCGACCGCCTCCTGCTCCTGCTTACTGCCCACGAACTCGCGCTCGTCACTCTGCGTGAGGCAGATGCTGCGGCGACTACCCGGCTACGCCGGGGCGCGCAAACCCTCACGCTCCTGCCCCGCCTCGATTCCTGCTCTCTGTCCCTCGCGCGCGGCTGACGCGCGCTGATTCCTAGGCGCGCGCGTCGCGCCATCCATCCAATGAGTCCTAGGTCCCCCGGCTGGCCCAATGGCCGCCGGATTGCTCGTGCGTATTGGACTCGTTATGAAACCAGAATCGTTTGAGACCCTGACCGCCGAAGACATGGCGGCGCTGTTGCACAAGGATGTCACCTCGATCCGCAGCGATGTGCTGCGCAATCCACGCAGCCTTCCTCCGCTGCTCCGACTGCCCGGCAACCGGCGTCTGTTGTGGAGGAAATGCGATGTTGATGCGTGGCTTGCGGCACATGTGACCGGAGGCCCTGCTGCGATCTCGCCATGCTCCGCAGACACGCCGCCGCGCCGGCGACGCGGCCGGCCCACCAAGGCGGAGCAGCTTGGGTGCGCGCTCCGAGGGAGGTGCCGTATGAGCACGAAACGTAAGGTCGGCAAACGGCACGCGACACGCGACCGCGTGCTCTCCACGTTGCTCACCTCGCCCGAGGGGCGCACGGTCATTGCCACCCTGCTCAGGACAAGGCGTATCAAGCTCGATCAGATCGACGCCGTGTGTCCGCCCGGGTCCTTGCTGGATGCGACGGTTCATGCTTTGCGTACCTGGACCGATCTGCCGGCGGAAATGGGTGTTGCGGTCGTGCTGGCGCTGGCAGCGGCGCGCATGGCTGAATCCGGCACCGTCGTATCGTGGGGCGATGACGGGCAGCGTATCGAGATGGCCTTGTGGATGCTGGTCCTCGGCCCCTCCGGCTCGGGCAAGACCTGGATCAGGTCGATGGTGCTGGACGCACTCGGCATACAGCTGAAGGAGCTTGGCGATCCGAAGTCCGGAGCGGCGTACATGGATGCGCTGCGCAAGGCGGGCGGCCGTGCATTTCTCATGAGGGATGAATACGGCCAAATGATGCGTGATGTTGCCAATGGAGGCCCACTGTCCCCACTGCGGGATTTGCTGCTGCGCACCTACGACCACGAGGACCTCGTGTGGTCCACGCTCTCGCGCGGTGAGGAGCGTGTGCCGCATCCCGTGCTGACGATCCTCGGCGGCACGGTCGACACGACATGGCACACCTGCGTCGATGCGGCCATGCTCGCGGACGGCTTGCTGGCTCGACACCTGTTTCTCGTCGCACCACCCATCCAACTGCGCGTCCCGATCTATCCTCGAGATCGGATCATCGCGCACATTCGCGCGGCCGCCGGTGATCTCGGCGAACGACTGACGGCGCCCGCGCAGTACCGCATCACGGTCAGGGCACGGGAGTGGTATGAGGATGTGTGGCGGGAGCTCGTTGGAGTGCTGGGCAACAGCCTCGACCCGACGTATGTGCGCCGGATCACCTGGTCCACCAGCCGTTACGCGGCGATCTATCACGTCCTCACTGGTGCCGCTGGCACGGATGTCGGTGTGGAGGCGATGCGCTGGGCATGGAGGATGACGCAACTGCACATCTGCGCGGCGCGCGACGTGCTGGCGCTGTCGGATGCCTCATTCGCAGGCAGAGTACTGCGCATGGCTGAGTGGCTGGAGGGATCGGGGATCAAGGATCGAGCGGTGGCCACGCGCGCGCTCTTCATCAGGTACTCCCGTGACCTGCACTCAGCCAGTGAAGCACGTGCCATCGTGGATATGGTTCTCGCCTCGGCTCCACCGGGGGGCGGAGAAAAATCCGCAGCAAGCGGAAAAAAGGACTGTTTGCATGCTGTGGCACCGAATGCAAACAAGAAAACTGCTTAGGATTCAACCCTCTACACCAACGTTGACCCGTCCGGATGGGGGATACCCTTAAAACCGAGGGTTGAGATGGGCGATGCGCAGCGCAGGGATGCGCTGCGCGGCACAATGCGGCACGCGATCATGTTTTTTACCGGGAAAGGCCGCCACCGCAGCAGCTCGCATCGTGCGGCACGACGCAGCAGAAATCCCACAAGCCTATAAAGAGGAGTCTTACGACGAATGTGCAGAAACTGCCCAAACCAACATTGTGTCAGTATCTGGAAAAATTCAGTGAATTTTCCCCGCTCCCGACGGCGCCCAACGGGACGATGGGGACGTCCTCGCCAGACCGCCATAGAATGCGATCAGAGCGGCGATTGATCAGAACCGCAGGGAAAGAACTCTCTCCAGCCCTGCGCGCCGTTCCGGGCGCTTGGAGCCGCACTGGGACGGGCGTGACCCGCAGCAGCAGGAGCCGAATCAAATCACCGTCCCAAGTCCTGCTCGTCGTCCGGCTCGGGCTCGGGTTCAGAGTTCGGATTGCGGGTCTGGCCGTCCTCGCGCTCGAGTTGGTCGGCACTGATCCCGGCATGCCGACGTTCTACCGCGTCCCGCGCGGCGTGCCACGCGCCCACGACGCTGCGCTCGCACCCGGCCCGCTGCGCGGCGTCCAAGGCATGGATCCGCTCGACCCGTGACTTGGGATTCCACCAGCGGGCGAGCTGCGCGGCCGTAGGATCGGGGCGCTTACCGCTATCTGGCAGAGCAGGAGCTGCGCCCGACGTCGTGACCCGCTCTCCTCCCGTCATGCGCGATCGCTCGTCCTCGACGATCCTGGCGAGGTCGGCATCGACCACCCGCATGCCTTGGCGAGTCGCCAGTCGCGCCATGCGTTCCCGGAACTCGGCACTGCCGGTCAGTGACACCTCCCCGCCGAACTTCATGGCGGCAATGCGCAGCGCGACATGCTCGACTTCCCGGCTGTGATCCAGAACCTCGACGCGGGAGCGCATGACGTGCAGTACCTCACGGCCCTGCGAGTCCTTCCAGATGGTCATCCGCGCCACCTCGTCCCGCTCGCGGGTCAACCGCGCCTTTGCCGCGTTCTCCTGCCCGTCATCTTCGCTCGCGCGGCCTTCGATCCCCGGCCTGCGCTTCCTGCGCCGGCGCTCGACCTCCTGCCGCGCATGAAGCGCATCGAACGCGGCCTTGAGGCGCTGATACTCGGCCTGCTGCGCCGCGCCGCTCGCCTTCATCGTCTCGCGCAGCACTGTGTATTCCACCTTGTTGCCGCGCTCGATTCGCACCCCATACTTATCCCCGATCTCGCGCAACACGGCGAGAGCGTCCGCGTGCGCGGATTTTGCCGTCTCCCGGTCGCGGATCGCGTCCACCGCAACGGCGTGCGAGGCATCGCGCTCGCGACGTAGCGTGTCCTCGCGGTCGTGGTCTCGCAGCATGCCTTTGCGCTCGAACTCCCTCATGAGAGCGCGGTACTGCCTCGGGGTCAGGTGGACGCGCTTGGACTCGCGCGCATCGACACCACGCTCGAGGCCGGTGGCGCGCGCGGTCGCAGTCTGTAGGTCCCTCAATGCCTGCCTGAAGTCGGCGCGCCGACCGCGTTGAATCACGCGGCCTCTCTCGTCCGTACGGTCGATCACCACATGGGCATGGACATTGCGTATCTGCACCGTCTTACCGTCCGCTGACACCTTTCCCTCGTCCCGGTGAATCTCGCACGCGATCACCTTCTGGCCGCTTGCCTCAATGACCGCGATGACGCGCTCCATCTGCTCGCGTAGCTCGGCCTCCGTCGCTTCTGCGGAGAGATTCACGACGCCCTCGTCGAGGGGGCTGTAGTCCTTCGTGTGCCGTGCCTTCCCGCTTGCGAGCGCCATCTTCGCCCCATAGACCTCTGCGATATTCCCGTCGCGGATAGTGAGATTCGGTAGTCGATGCTGTTCGGGCAGCAGGTACCCAGGCTTCAACACGCGCCGGTTGTGCAACTCGCACAGCAGCGGCGATGCGACCCGTTTGAGGTTGATGCTGGAGCCTCGCGAACTCTTAGTCATGGGACTTGTCCTCTTGGTCTCCTGGGTCGTAGGGGCTCGCCCCTACCGCATCACATGTACCGGAGAGACATGTGGAGTGCGCACTCCACATGTCTGCCGACATACCGTGCTTATCCCTATTCCCCTCCCCGGGCCCTGTCGGTCCAGATGACGTGTCGAGCCGGGGGACAAGTCCCCTCAGCGCCTGCGACAAGTCGCGGGCCCACCCTGCGGAGGAATGGGAGAGTCCCGCATCGCGCGGGCTATGGAGAGCATCATCATGGCCAGAAAAACGAAACCCCCGACATTGCTCGAGCGCGTGATGGCCGAGGCAGCGTCACTCACGCCCGCGCATCCGCCGATCACGGCAGAGATCCGGTCCATCCTTCGCCGCTTGAATCGCGGCGGATACGCTCACGAGCAGATCATCGAGGTCATGGCCAAGGTCGGCGTGGCGGTCACGTCAGAACAAATCGTGCCGATCCTTGCCCCGCGCTCGCCCTCCACCGCGGCGACGGCAACACCGGCTGACGCACAGTCAATCACGGTGCGCTTCCCCGATGCGCCGCCTCAGGAGGATCGCCGCGCGCTCAAGACCGGGGGACTGCGATACGGCGAGGGCGTCTGGCGAGGCGCGCTCACTGCGGCGCAGCTCGACGCGCTTCGCCCGTTGATCGAGCGATACGGGGGCACCGTGGAGGACGCGGCATGAGCGGCCTCTATAAGCGGATGGCGTCGGCTTGGTGGAACTCGCTCAAGGCTACCGAGCGGGAAAGATGGTTGGATGCGGCTGAGGCGGACGGACGCACCCGTGACCCGCTCAGCGCATACACGCTGATGGGCGACCTGCGCGAGAAACACCGGGCCAAAGCCGAGCAGGACCGCGATGAGGGCCGCTGAGATGGACCGATCTGTGACACTGAGCGAAGCCGAACTCTCCGCGCTCATCGAGCGCGCGGTGACGCGTGCGCTCGCGCAGCGGCCCGTGGCGAGCACCGTGACGTATGAGCAAGCCGGCGAGATGCTGGGCTGCTCGGGGCGCACGGTGCGTAGAATGAAGCCGCCGGTCGTCGCCGCCGGCCGCATCCCCTACTCGTGGGTCTTGGAACGACTATCGTTGAGATAACGGGCGGTACTGCGCGAGATACAGCAAGTGGTGGGGGCGCTGCTCACGGGCTTCGCGCATCTGCTCGAGTCGCCGGCGCGGCAGCGGTGAGCTTAGAGTCGCGCATTCGGAAAATGTCGCCTATAGCATGGGCCGCAGAAATATTCTGGTCCCACTGTGGCTTTCACTGATGGCACCCCACGCTTGAGATCCCGTAGTAGTTCGCGCACACGTTCCGAAATTCCCATTGCGTCGTGCGGCGTGATGTTGCCGGCTTCGTCCTCCACATAGTAGACCCTGTGCTGTGGATCATCGGAGCCGAACCAGTCTCCGCAGTCTCCGCAGTCTCTGCATTGCCACTTGATGTTTTCGAGAAGGGACGTTTTGGTCATGTTCATACCCATGACCCCAGAATTCCGGGGGTCTGCGGCTGTCACTTATATAACAGGATTAATCTAGCGCCGCCGCAGATCTATTGCAATGTCCTGCGCGTTGCCGCCGGCCGTCCCCTTTTTTTGCTGGTGGAACGACCCGAAGACGCAGGAACTTCACGGTGATCTCGCCCACCGAGCAGAGGCCGATCGGCCTCAGTGCAAGTGGATTTCGTACACGAAGCCGCAGCCAGCGACAGAGCAGTGGCCGCTGCTGTTGCCGCCGAGCTGCATCGTGCCGTACAGATCACCGGCGTGGCGCAGCGCGAGGTCGTAAGGGGACCACCCGTCGCTGCTGCCGCGGAAGCGGTATAGGACCGACTCGGTGTAGCCGCCGCTACCGTCGGGCGTCAGCTTGAACACGGTGCCGCACCCGCCGTTGCATTTATTGCTTCCGCCCCCCACCGTCGTGCCGTACAGATCTCCTGCGCCGTCCATGATCAGGCGGGATTCGGGTCCCGCCCCGTCGCTTCCGCCTTGGAAGCGGTACAGGATCGATTCCCTGTAGCCGCCGCTGCCGTCGAAAGCGAGTTTAAACACAACGCCACAGCCATAGTGAGAGCATTCTCGATTGCTGCGGTTGTTGCCTCCGAACCCTGCCGTGCCATACAGATTTCCGGCACGGCCTATGGTCAAGCGGCCAAAGGGGGCCCAGCCGTCGCTGCCACCTCGGAAGCGGTACAAGATCGACTCGGTGTAGCCGTCGCTGCCGTCGGGGGCCAGTTTGAACACGACGCCGCAACCAATGCCAAGGGGGCAGTTGCTCCGGCCGCCGGCCGCCGTTCCATAGAGATTTCCTGCGCGGTCCATGATCAGGCGGGTTTCGGGGGACCACCCGTCGTCGCCACCTCGGAATCGGTACAAGATCGATTCCGTGTAGCCGCCACTCCCATCAGGCACCAGTTTAAACACGACACCGCACTCGCGGTCATAGAGAGGGCAGTTGCGGATACCGCCGCCGTCGCTCGTCGCGCCGTACAGATTACCGGCGCGGTCCATGATCAAGCCCTCTACGGGAGACGACCCGTCGCTGCCACCTTGGAAGAGGTGCACGACCGATTCCGTGTAGCCGCCGCCGCTGTCGGGCGCCAATTTGAACACGACGCCGCAGCCGAGGGGGCAGTTGCTGCTACCGCCCCCCGCCACGCCGTAGAAATTTCCTGTGCTATCCCTGATCAGGTCGCCAAGGGGATCATCCCCGTCGCTACCGCCTGGGAAGCGGTACAAGGTCGATTCCGTGTAGCCGCCGCCGTCGGGCATAAGCTTAAACACGGTGCCGTCGCCGTTGATGTCGCCTCCGTCCTGCGTCGTGCCATACAGATTTCCGGCGCTATCCATGATCAAGCCGCCACGGGGGTCATCCCCGTCGCGGCCGCCTTGGAAGCGGTATAGGACGGATTCCGTGTAGCCGGAACTAGTGTCCTGAGTTAGAAGTTCGCATGCAGAATCGCCTGATGCTCTCGAGGATCTCATCGGCGGTCTTGGTCCATACGAAGGGCTTGGCGCTGCGGTTGTTGGCAGAG
>JAJZLX010000143.1 GCA_021850555.1 Pseudomonadota bacterium
GGCGCTCGCCAAGGGCAGTGAATTCTCGCTCGAGCACCTGCTCGGACCGTTGCTGCGCGTGAACTTCGATCACGTGACGCACTTCCGCTGCCCGGTCATCGAATTCGTCGGGGCGCACGACTACACCACGCCTGCAAGCCTCACCATCGCCTGGTTCAAGCGCCTGCACGCTCCCTCGAAGCGGCTGGTGATCTTCGCGGACTCCGCCCACATGATCATGCAGGAGCAGCCGGGACGGTTTCTGGTGCATCTGGTCGAGGATGCGTTGCCGTACGCCGTCAAAGCCGGCGATGCGGCGCCCGCGGAGAAGGAAATCATCGGCTGAGCGGCGCGCTTGGGCGGGGAGTGTCGGTGCGGTTGCAACCCGTCGCCTCAACATGCAGGGGAGTCGGGCCGTGGCACCGCCCGGGAGTGAACATCCTCGTGGCTCGGCCGCTCGCGATGCGGTGCCGGCCCCATGCGCCCAAGTGCGCCGCGAGGCTACTTCCCGTCTCGATTCTCAGGCGGGCCAAGCCGGCCGAGCAGTGCGCTCAAGAGCGGCGCGAGGCGCCCCAGCTCCCGCCTGTGGGCCTCCGAGAGGCCTGAGAGGGCCTTTTCGCCCGAGAGGGTGACGCAGAGCAATACCCGGCGCCGATCATGCGAGTCCTCGCGGCGGGTGAGGTAGCCCCGGCTCACCAGCCGGGTGACGAGTTCCCCGGCGCTGTGGTGGCGGATGCCGAGCCGCTGCGCGAGATGGCCGATGGTCATTGCCCCTGCGCCCGGGTAGCCCTTGATTGCGAGCAGTGCCCGGTGCTGGCGTGGCGCGAGGCCCGCCTCGCGCGCCGCCTGCTCGCTGAAGGCCGAGAACCGCGTCAACAGGTAGCGAAACTCCGCAAGGACCTCGTAGTCGTGAGGCGCAAGTTTCCGGGTGCGCACGCTCTGGCTCTTTCGGGAGGCGGTGGACATCGGAGCCTTCGTGGACAATAATATCGTAGTACGATAGAAAATGCACGCCAATTCCCGGACCACGATCTGATCGGAGAATCATGAAGGATTCCGCCTCCAGCCCCGGTGCGCGCGACACCCTGCGCGACTTCACGGCCGACCGGCGCCTGCTGGCGCTTTGCGCGATGGGGCTCGCCACAGGCACTTTCGGCGCGATGGCGGCCTGGGCGCTTCTGAAGCTGATCGCGCTCATCACGAATCTCGCCTATTTCCACATCATCTCGACGACGACGACCTACCTGAGCCATGCGAGGCTCGGGCCGGGCTCGATTCTGGTTCCGGTCATCGGCGGCATCATCGTGGGATTCATCGCCCGCTACGGCTCGGACAAGATCCGCGGGCACGGCATTCCCGAGGCGCTCGAGGCCATTCTCATCGGCCGCAGTCGCATCGAGCCGAAGGTGGCCTTCTGGAAACCGCTGTCCTCCGCAATCGCAATCGGCACGGGCGGTCCGTTCGGGGCGGAGGGGCCGATCATCATGACGGGCGGCGCGCTCGGCTCGCTGTTCGCGCAGTTCTTCCGCCTGAGCTCCGCGGAGCGCAAGACGCTGCTCGCCGCCGGTGCGGCAGCCGGAATGACCGGCATCTTCGGCACGCCGGTGGCGGCCGTGCTCCTTGCCATCGAGGTGATGCTCTTCGAGTGGAAACCGCGCAGCTTCGTGCCCGTGGTCGTTTCCGTCATCGTCGCCATCGCATGGCGGCCGTGGCTGGTCGGTCCGTGGCCGCTCTTTCCGCACGCCGGCATTCCGGCCATGCCCTGGTGGGGGCTTGCGCTGTGCGCGGGCGTCGGTGTCGTGGCGGGCCTACAATCCGCGATCACGACCGGCGCGCTTTATTGGTTCGAGGAGCTGTACGAGAAACTCCCCATCCATTGGATGTGGTGGCCTGCGCTCGGCGGGATCATCGTGGGAGTCGGGGGGCTGATCGATCCGGCATCGCTCGGGGTCGGTTATGACTCGATCGGCGCCCTGATCAACGGCACTGTGCTGATGCACGCGGCGATTGCGCTGCTCCTCGTGAAATCGATCATCTGGGTGGTGGCGCTTGCTTCCGGGACCGCGGGCGGCACGCTCGCGCCGCTTCTCCTGATGGGAGGCGCCGTCGGTACCCTCGAGGCGCACATTCTGCCTTTCGGGGACTGCGGTTTCTGGGCGCTCATCGCCATGGCCGCAGTGCTGGGGGGAACTCTGCGCTGCCCGCTGACGGCGATACTGTTTGCAGTCGAGCTTACCGGGGATCTGCGGGTGATGCCGGCTGTCGCCGTTGCTTGCGGGGCGTCCTTCGCGGTCACCGTGCTCCTGATGCGCCGCTCCATCCTGACCGAGCGCCTGGCTCGCCGTGGCCGCCACCTCACATACGAATATGCCGTCGATCCATTCGAGGTCATGCGTGTGAGTGAGATCATGGCGCACCCCGTTCATACTTTGCCGGCGAGCCTGTCGACAGAGGAGGCACTCGCGTTCTTTGACACGGACCCGGGCATCAAGCGCCACAAGAGCTATCCCGTGGTCGATGAGTCGGGACACGTGCTCGGACTGATGTCCCGGTCCGATGCCTTGCGCTGGTCACGGAGGAGGGGGACGGATGCCGAGACGCTGCGTGATCGCCTCGGTTGCGGTGAGGTCTGCGTTGGCTACCCGGATGAGCTGGTCGGCCAGCTCGCGGATCGCATGATCTCCTTGGACATCGGGCGTGTGCCGATCGTTGATCGCATCACCGGTAAATTGGTGGGTCTCGTGGCCCGCAGTGACGTGCTCCGCGTCCGCGCTCACGCGGCACAAGTCGAGCGTGAGCGCGGACGGGTCTTGAGCATGTCTTGGCTCCAGGGACGCGCGGCACAGGGGCGAAGTCAAGTCACCCTGGATGCAAATGGCGACCTCGACTGAAAGCTCCGTCCAAGCAAGCGCCACAGCCGGTAGCGGCGCTCGGACGGGGGCGGAAGAGGGGGGGGGTCGTGATGTGCCGACGCTGAAGTCTTACGCCCGCGTACGCAGCCCATGGTAGCCGCAGGAGGCATCGTCGAGCGCGACTGCGGACCGGTCGTTCGCAGAAACCGTTGCGCTCAACGCCCCGGGGCTGATCGGCGATGGATCCACATCGGCGCGACCTGGCCGTGAAGTCTTGGCCGACAGGGTTCGCGGAGGAACTCGCGCAGGCTCCACCGTCCGGGCCGCATCGCTCGAGCTGAGGGTTGGCCGCACGTAGACGAACCCTTCGTCGCCGGCTTCAGCCTGCCGCCCGGTGTGCCGCGGGCCATTGCTCCGCGCAGGCACAGGTCGCCGTGCCACGGGCCGGGATGCACCGGCACCTCGGCCCCTTGAATTCACCAGAGCCTGTCCCCAAAGCAGAGCGCCGGAGTGGTTCTTTGAACCGAACTGGAGGTGCTCAAATGTTCGCAATTGCCTCGAGTGCGCCGGACTCGCTCTTTGATGAGCTGTGGCGGCTGCAGGAACAGGTGGACGAGCTGTTCGGCAACTGGACGTCCTCTTCCGGTGGCATCCGCTCGCTCCCCCGTGGCAGCTTTCCGGCGGTAAACATCGGCCACACGCCAGAGCGGGTCGACGTATATCTTTTTGCGCCCGGGATCGACCCGAAGTCGCTCGACATCTCGATCCAGCAGAACCTGCTCACCGTGTCAGGCAGGCGCGAGATCCCGACCGAAGAGCGGGCCACATACTATCGCCAGGAGCGCTTCGGCGGTGAGTTCCGCCGCGTCATCGCATTGCCCGAGGACATCGACCCGGACCGGGTCCATGCCAAGTATCAGGACGGCATCGTGCAGATCGGCGTCGAGCGGCGTGAGGCGGCCCGTCCGCGCCAAATCGAGATTCGTTGACCGCAAGTGGAGGTTACTCGTATGGCCACGAACACAGACATCGCCTCACGGGGCTCAGCCGCTGCGCAGGCGCGCGGCGGGACCGCAGTCGATCGGCGCGGCAATGCAGGTGAATCACCCCTCCGTCCGCCGGTCGACATCTGGGAGGACGCGGACGGCATCACGCTGTGTGCCGACATGCCAGGGGTATCCAAAGACCGCCTCAATCTGCGGGTTGACGGCAACACCCTGATCCTCGAGGGCAATGCGCGGCTGGAATTGGCTGAGAAAGCGGAAGCGCTTTACGCCGACGTTCGCTCGAGCCTGTACCGCCGCACTTTCGCATTGAGCGGGGAGCTGGAAACGGACAAGATCGAGGCGAGTCTCAAAGATGGAGTGCTCAGGGTGCGCATCCCAAAACGGATGGAACTGCGTCCGCGCAAGATCGAAGTGAAGGGGTCCTGACGGGCGTCGCGCCCGCTTCTGAGGAGCAGCACCGTTGCGCAGAAGCGGGCGCGCACGCGTCATCGAACCGACGGTTCATCTGAAGGCTTATGTTCAATGGAGCCTCCTTCGGGGCGATTGCGGGAAGCACGCAAGGTCCCAGGCATTCGTGAAACGCCGCACTGATTTGCCATGGCGCCTCGGCTATTTTTGCCCGATGAATGCCATCTCGCGAGGTGACTTCCATGGAGCTGCGCCGCGGATAAGTTCAAAAGGTACGATTCAGTACGCATACGACGGGACACGATGACTCGGTCTCGACCCATCACATTGCGTCCTTCGAACTTGACGGGATTGCCGTGCAGGTGGCGGCGGGACGGCCATTGATGATGGAAAACGGAGACGAGGTCATTGTCGCCGGCAAGACCAGGCGAGGAGTGCTGATGTGAGTTGCCTGTAACAATCTCTCACGGAAGATACTGGATCACCGGGGGTGGATGCTGTCTTTGCTCGTCGGAGTCGTTTTCATCCTCGTCGGGATCGTCGGTGCGATCAGCGCCGCCCTGGAGCACAGTTCGATGGGAGCGGCGTTCTGCCTGGTTTTTGCAGCCGTCGGCGCAGGCGCGGCCCATGGAGGAATTCAAATACTGCGGGCGAAGAGCCTGGTCCTGACTGGCGCCTAGAGTCCGATTTCTCATGCTTTGATCCTTGCGGCTGCAGGCGCTCGTTGCGGACACCCGCTGAACGGCAGCGCCCCGATCATCGCATGCGCTACGTCCTCGTCGTCGATGACCTTGGAAGACTGGATGAGCGGGGCATGCGTGGCGCCGCGGATTGAGTAGCGGAAGTTCTTTCGCCCGCGACGGCCAGCCACGACAAGGTGACCAAACTGTGAGTCTATGAGCGCGCCGGGGCTCGGGAAGCATGGCGCGCCGAGCCCATCGAGCGGATATTGGGAATCTACCGCCTCCAAGATGGACGCTACGAACGGCCCACCATCGTTGCGTTGAAAGGTCGGACGAAAATCGGTGCATTTCCCGGTGCAGTCATCGACTGGGACCGCCTTGCGCCATCGGCCGTCATTCCGACTTGACAGAGAACCGTACAGTCTGTGCGCCGCTCCCATCCGGAGCTCGCCATGACGAAGCCAATGCGAAAGGGAGCCGAAGAGGCACGCAGCCAGTTACCCGATCTGCTCACCGCCGCGCAGCACGGCCGTCAGACGATCATTACCCGTCACGGTCGGCCGGTGGCCATACTGGCGCGGATTTCGGAACAGGCGCTGCTGCGCCGGCAGCGCTCGCTGCTGTCGCTTGCCGGCATCAGTCACGGACTGCATGGGCGTGCCAGCACATCGCTGGACGGAAGTCGAGCATTGCGCGTCGCCGTCCAATACGTTAGCATGCTAAGCAATAGTCGCCGTCAAGACGGCGACTGGTATCCGTGAGAAGGAGCGTCACGATTCGACTTGCCACGCATGTGCGGCAGTTGCGTTCGATGTGCGAAGGATGCACCCAAATTACCTTTGTTCAATAGTGTTCCGCACGCGCGGCGTGCGGCAGCGATGCACTGGAGCTCGCATGATACGAAGCCCCGCTGCGCTATGGGCAGTCGCCTGCACGGGCGTGCTGAGCCTGGCCGGCTGTTCTTTCGCGCCCCGATATTCTCTGCCCGCGGTGCACACGAAGTCGTACACGCACGCCCCGTCGCCGCATGCCACCGTGAGCGCCATCGGACCGGCCGGGCAGGCGCAGCAGTTCGACTACGGGGTCGAGCCGGCCGCCAACTGGTGGCGGCAGTTCCATTCGCCCCAAATCGATGCACTCATCCGTCAGGCGCTCGCGAACAATCCGGGGCTGGTGCAGGAGCAGGCGAAATTGCGGGAGGCGCAGGCCGCGATGGCCGCCGCCGCAGGCATTTTCTACCCGCAGGTCAATGGAGACCTCAGCGCTTCACGGCAACGCACGTCCTCAGCCGGTTCCGGCGGATCCTTCCCCGGCCGCATCTACTCGCTGTACTCCGGCGGACTTGCGGTCAGCTACTACCCGGATTTCTTCGGCGTCAACCGCCTGGTTTTCAAGGGTGAAAAGGCGCTGGTCGACTACCAGCGCTACCAACTCGATGCGGCCCGACTGACGCTGATCGGCAACGTCGCCTCCGCCGCGATCAGCGCCGCTTCCGTGCGCGCGCAGATCGCGGCGACTCGCTCGATCATCGCACATGAAAAGAGCCTGCTGAAGCTCACCGAAACGCAATATCACTTCGGCGCAGTGCCCTACTTGAGTGTGCTCACGCAGCGCGGCCACGTGGCTGCGAGCGAGGCCACGTTGCCGTCGCTGGAGCAGCAGTGGGCGGTCTATCGGCACGAACTCGCGATCCTCGTAGGCGAACTGCCTGCGCAGTGGCGCGATCGCTCGCCGCGCATGAACGAGGTGCGGCTGCCCGTGCGGATTCCCGTGAGTTTGCCGTCCACGTTGCTGCAGCAGCGGCCCGATATCCGCGCCGCAGAAGCGCAACTGCGCTATGCGGACGCCGAGATCGGCGTCGCGAAGGCGCAAATGTACCCGGCCGTGACACTGACCGCCCAGTTCGGTCAGGAGAGCACCGCACCCGGGGCTTTCGTGCATGCTGCGAGCAACATCTGGAGCATCGCAGGGGATCTGGTCATGCCGATCTTCGCAGGAGGCACGCTCGAGGCGCAGAAGCGCGAAGCGATTGCGTCCTATGACGCGACATTTGCAGCGTACCGGCAGACGGTACTGGGGGCCTTCCAGCAGGTGGCCAACGCCCTCAGGGCGCTCCAGCACGACGCACAAACCCTGCGGGCCGAGGAACAAGCGCTCGCCGCGAACCGTGCGGCCTTGCAGGTGGCCGAGACGAGTTATCGGGACGGCGCGGTCGATTACCTCTCGCTGTTGACCGCTCAGGTCCAATACAGCAACGCGCGGTTGAGCTACATCCAGGCGCAATCGCAACGATATCTCGACACCGTGAGCCTGTTCGTCGCGCTCGGCGGCGGCTGGACGGCGCAATTGCCGGCCGCGCAGCCGCATCCGGCGGCGCAGCCCAGAGGAACATCCAGAATGGCTGAGGAGAATTGATCGATGGCGAACCCCGAGCGGCGCATCTTATTGCGCACAGTGCTCATCGTCGCGGTGGCGATTGCAGTGATCGGCGGCATCAAGCTCTGGCGGGAGCACGCCGCGCGCGCAGCCCAGGCGCACCAGGGGCCGTACGAGGTGAGCGTCTCAGCGGCGCCGGTGGTCAAAGTGTCCTGGCGGTCGGAAATCCACACGGTCGCGAGCCTGGTGGCCACCTCCGGCGTCAATCTCACGCCGCAGCTGTCCGGGCAGGTGACCGGCATCTATTTCCATTCCGGCGAGCACGTGCGCAAGGGCCAGCGGCTCGTGCAGCTCGATGACTCGAACCAGCTCGCGACGCTGGCGCAAGATCAGGCCAATGAGGCGCTCGCCCGCATCAATTTCCAGCGGGCACAGCACCTCTATGCCGCACGTGCCACCAGCCTTGCGGCACTGGATACCGCGAAAGCGGACGAGCAGAGCGCCAAGGCAGCTGTGGCCAACGTGCGCGCGACGCTCGCCAAGCTGGCCGTGAGCGCGCCGTTCTCGGGCTGGATGGGGGTGCGCCAGATCAGCCTCGGCCAGTATCTCTCGCCCGGTACGGAAATCGCCGCACTCAATGTGTGGAATCCGCTGCGGGCCGAGTTCACCGTGCCGCAAGGGCAGAGCGGCCTCATCCATCCCGGCCAGACGGTTGCCCTGACGGTCGATGCCTTTCCGGGGCAACGGTTCGAGGGACGGATCACGGCGATCAATTCCGACATCAATCCCAATACCCGCAACGTAACCGTAGAAGCCATCGTCCAGAATCCGAAGATGCGCCTGCGCCCCGGCATGTTCGGCGAGGCGCGAATCCTGGTCGGCACCGCGCACTCACGCCTTACCGTGCCGACGGTGGCGGTCACGTACAGCACCTTCGGGGATTACGTGTACGTCATCAAGACGCGCAACGCAGGCACCCATGAGCTGCAGGTGGCGGTGTCCACGCCGATCAGGGCAGGGCAGTCGCGCGGCTCGCTCACGGAAGTTCTCGCGGGTCTGCATGCCGGAGAGCGCGTGGTGACAGCCGGTCAGATCAAGCTGCGCAATGGAACGCCCGTCGTGATTCATCGGCGCGGCGCGCACTGAGAACCAAGGACAGCGCGATGCGTTTTACGGACATTTTCGTACGTCGGCCGGTGCTTGCCACCGCCTTGAGCCTCGTCATCCTGCTGCTCGGACTGCGGGCCTGGACCGAAATGGCGGTGCGCCAGTATCCGAAGGTCACGAGCACGCTGGTGACCGTGACCACCGCCTACCCCGGTGCCAGCTCCTCGACCGTGCTCGGGTTCGTGACCGCGCGGCTCGAGCAGGCCATCGCCTCGGCGCCGGGCATCGACTACATGACGGCCACGAGCTCGCAGGGCACCTCGACGATCACGGTGTACATGCGGCTCAACTACAACCCGAATGCCGCCGTCGCACAGATCATGTCCAAGGTGCAACAGGTGCAGAACCAGTTGCCGACCGGCACCCAGGCGCCGGTGATCAATGAAACCGTCGGTAACCAGACCGCGCTGATGTACCTGGCGTTCTACAGCAAGACGCTCAGCCAGCAGCAGGTGAATGACTATGTCTTGCGCGTCGTGCAGCCGGCGATCCAGGGGGTCAAGGGCGTCGGTCAGGCGCAGATTGTGCCGGCCGGCACAGGTCCGA
>JAJZLX010000418.1 GCA_021850555.1 Pseudomonadota bacterium
TCGATGTCGAAATAGCGAATCTGCCGGAAATTGAACAGCTTCGCGTAGAAGCCGGCCCACTTGTCCATGTTGCCGCGCGCGACGTTGTGCGTCAGATGATCGATCACCGTCAGCCCGGCCTCGCGTGACCCGGGAGGGGGGGCCACCGGGCGGAAATCCACGTCGTAGATCGTCTGCCCGCCATAGCGGTCCACCAGATAGATCAGCGATCCGCCGATGCCCTCGATGCACGGGATGTTGAGCTCCATCGGCCCGGCATTCTGCGGCCCGCTCGTCGCACCGAGCTCGAGGGCGCGCCGGTAGGCGTAGGCGGCATCCCTGACACGGAAGGCCATCGCACAGGCCGAAGGCCCGTGACGCTTCGCGAAGCGCTGGGCGAACGAATCCGGCTCGGCATTGATGATGAAGTTGATCGCACCCTGACCATGAAGCGTCACGTTCTTGGACCGGTGGCGGGCCCTGACCGGGAAGCCCATGCGCTCGAACAGATCGCGCAGCAGCCCGGGATCGGGCGCGGTGTATTCGACGAATTCGAAACCGTCGGTGCCCATCGGATTCTCGCCAGTCTGGCTCATCGGCAGCTCCGTGGTGCGGGCCGGGATCGGCGGCCTTTTCGTTGCGCCCGCAACTATTATACCCTGACGACCCCGGAGTGCACAGACGTATATAATTGCCGCCCACCATGCACGCCCCATCCTCCCCGGCCGGCGAGGGCCGGCACCTGCGCAGTATTCCTCCTGCGCGCCTCGTCCTGATCGACCGCATCGTGCGCGTCCGCCTGCCGCGCGGCGCACGGGTATCGCAGGAGTTTCTGCGCGCCTACTACCGCGGCGTGGGCGAGGAAGACCTCGCGGCACGCGCGCCGGCGTCGCTGGCGCATGCGGCACGCTGCCACCTCGAGCTCGGGCGCCGTCGCGCTCCCGGTCAATCGCTGGTGCGGATCTTCAATCCCGATCCCCGCAAGGACGGCTTCGAAACCGCCCATACGGTAGTACAGATTGTCACCGACGACCGGCCGTTTCTGATCGATTCGATCAGTCTGGCATTCGCGCGCGCCGGTCTCGCCGTGCACGTGATCGTGCACCCGGTGCTCGACATCCGCCGCGACTCCCGCGGGATACTGACGGGCATCGGCGCGCAGGGCGCGCGCCCTGCGCGCATCGAGTCCTGGGAGATGTTCGAAATCGATCGGCGGACCGATCCGCAGACGCTCGAGCGCCTGCGCCGCGACATCGACTCGACGCTGCGCGACGTGCGCCTCGCCGTGGACGACTGGACGGCGATGCGTGAGCGCGTTCAAGCCGTCATCGCCGATCTCGATCACCGGCGCCCGCCCTTGCCGAGCGAGGAGATCTCCGAGGCGCGCCAACTGCTGCAGTGGATGGAAGAGCGCAATTTCGTCTTCCTCGGCTATCGCCAATACCTGCTCCAGCGCGGCGCTCGAAAGGATCTGCTGAAATCTCAGCCCCGCACCGGCCTCGGCATCCTGCGCGCCGCGGCGGGAATGCGCCGGCCGACCATGACCGAACTGCGCGGGGAGATCCGCGAGCGCGCCCGCGAGCACGAGCTGCTGGTGCTGACCAAGGCCAACTCCATGGCCACCGTGCACCGCTCGGAGTACCTCGATTACGTCGGCGTGAAGACCTTCGATGCGCGCGGCGAAGTCGACGGCGAGCATCGGTTTCTCGGCCTGTGGACCTCCACCGCCTACCACCGCAGCCCGCGCGACATCCCGGTGTTGCGCCTGAAGGTCGCACGGGTCATACAATATTTCGGACTCGATCCGCAGAGCCACGACGGCAAGGCCGTGCTCAACGTGCTCGAGACGTATCCGCGCGATGAGCTCTTCCAGGCCAACACGCGCGATCTGGTCCGCATCTGCCGGGGCGTCGTCAACCTGTACGAGCGGCGCACCGTGCGCCTGCTCGCGCGGCGCGATCCGTATCACCGGTTCTTCTCATGCCTCGTCTACGTTCCGCGCGACCGTTACAACACCGACGTGCGCGAGCGCATCGAGCGGATCGTGCTCGAGGGCTTCGGCGGGACCTCGGTCGAAAGTCAGGTACAGATCTCCAGCTCCAGTCATGCGCGCGTGCACGTCGTGGTGCGCACCGTGCCCGGCGAGCAACACAAGACCGACGTGCTCGCGATCGAGCGGAAGATCTCCGCCGCGACCCTCACATGGAGCGATCATCTGCACGACGTGCTGGTCGCGCGCAACGGCGAGGCGGAAGGCCTGGCGCTCGCCGAGCGTTATCGGCACACGTTCCCCCTGGCCTACGAAGAGAACGTGACCGCGGCCGAGGCGCTCGCCGACATCGCGGATCTGGAGCGGCTGCGCGCCGCGCCCCGGGAGCGCTGCGTGAGCCTGCACCGCAAGCCGGGCCAGGCCGCTGCGCAGATGCACCTGAAGATCGTCAAGCTCGGCGAACCGGTATCGATCTCCGATCTGTTGCCGATGCTGGAGAATTTCGGACTGCGCGTCATCGCGGAGCGACCCTACGAGCTTGCCTGGCCGCACGGCGGCATCGCCTGGATCCAGGACTTCGAACTCGAGCATCGCGACGGCCGCGCCGTCGACCTGCCGCGCGTCGAAGCGCGCTTCAAGGAGGCGCTCGCAGCCGGCTGGGACGGCATGGCGGAGAATGACGGCTTCAACCGCCTGCTGTTCACCGCCGATCTCACCGCGCGCCAGATTCTGGTGCTGCGCGCCTATTGCCGCTATCTGCTGCAGACCGGCGTGCCGTTCAGTCAGAGTTACATGGAGCGCACGCTCGGGGCGAATCCGGGCATCGCCGCGGAGCTGGTGCGCCTGTTCGAGGCACGCTTCGATCCGGATCGCCCGCGCGGCAACTCGGAGCGCGGGCGGACCGCCGAGCAGATCGGGAAGCGCATCCGCGCCGGACTCGAATCGGTCAGCAGCCTGGATGAGGACCGTATCCTGCGCGCGTATCTGACCCTGGTGAACGCCACGCTGCGCACCAATCACTTCCGCCGCGATACCGCGGGGGCTCCCCTGCCCTATCTGTCGTTCAAACTCGATCCTGCGGCCATTGCCGACCTGCCGCTGCCGCGGCCGAAGTACGAGATCTTCGTCTACAGCCCGCGCGTCGAGGGCGTGCACCTGCGCATGGGAGAGGTGGCCCGCGGGGGCATACGCTGGTCTGACCGGCGCGAGGACTTCCGCACCGAGATCCTCGGTCTGATGAAGGCGCAGAACGTCAAGAACACCCTGATCGTGCCGGTCGGAGCCAAGGGAGGCTTCGTGCCGAAGTGCCTCCCGCAGGCGGGCCGGGAGGAGATTCAGACCGAGGTAACCGCCTGCTACCGGACTTTCATCCAGGGCCTGCTCGATCTGACCGACAACATCGTCGCCGGCCGCATCGTTGCGCCGCCCCGGGTGGTCCGCCGCGATGGCGATGATCCTTACCTGGTGGTGGCCGCGGACAAAGGCACCGCGACCTTCTCCGACACGGCCAACGGCATTGCGGCCGAATACGGCTTCTGGCTCGGTGATGCGTTCGCCTCCGGCGGCTCGGCGGGCTACGACCACAAGGGGCTCGGCATCACCGCGCGCGGCGCCTGGGAGTGCGTCAAGCGCCACTTCCGCGAGCTCGGTCGCGACATTCAAAAGGAGGAATTCACCGTTGCCGGCATCGGCGACATGTCCGGAGACGTGTTCGGCAACGGCATGCTGCTCTCCCGGCACATCCTCCTGCAGGCGGCCTTCGATCACCGGCATATCTTCCTCGATCCCAAGCCCGATGCGGCCGTGAGCTTCGCGGAGCGGCAGCGGCTGTTCGCGCTGCCGCGCTCGAGCTGGGACGACTATGACCGCAAGCGCATCTCGGCCGGCGGCGGTGTGTTTCCCCGCAGCGCCAAATCCATCATGCTCTCGCCGCAGGCCCGCGCCCTGCTCGGGCTGGAGGGCGCCTCGGCCGCGCCCGTCGAGGTCATCCGCGCGATTCTGCGCCTGCCGGTCGACCTGCTCTGGAACGGCGGCATCGGCACTTACGTCAAGGCGACCCAGGAATCCAACGCGGAAGTCGGCGACCGCGCCAACGACGTGCTGCGCATCAACGGCCGGGAGCTGCGCGCCCGGGTCGCGGGCGAAGGCGGCAACCTCGGCTTCACCCAGCGCGGACGCGTGGAATACGCCCGCAGCGGCGGCCGGCTCAACACCGATTTCATCGACAACTCCGCCGGCGTCAACACCTCGGACGTCGAAGTCAACCTGAAGATCCTGCTCAATCCGCTGGTACACGCCGGCAAGCTGTCGCTTGCCGCGCGCAACCGGCTGCTCGCGCGCATGTCGGACGAGGTCAGCGCGCTGGTGTTGCGCAACAACTACCTGCAGAGCCAGGCGATCAGTACGCTCGAACAGCAGAGCAAGGCGCGGCTGGCGGAGTTTCAGCATCTGATCCGTGCCTGGAGTTCCTGCCGAGCGACGAGGAGATCGGCGAGCGGCGCAAGAGCGGCGAGGGTCTGACCCGCCCCGAGCTGTCCATTCTGCTCTCCTACAGCAAGATCTGGCTCAACAGCCACCTGCTCGATTCGGACGTGCCCGAGGACCCGTACCTCTCGAGCGAACTCGAGCGCTACTTCCCCGCGCCGGTCCGCGCACGCTTCGCGCGCGCGATCGAGCAGCACCGGCTGCGCCGCCAGATCATCGCCACCGCGACGGCCAACGGCTTGATCAACCGGATGGGCCCCACATTCGTACTGCGCGCGCAGGAAGACACCGGCGCCGAGCCGGCGCAGATCGCCCGCGCCTACTCCGCCGCCCGGGAGATCTTCCAGATGCGCGACCTCTGGGAGGACATCGAAGCGCTCGACAATCACGCGCCGGCGAAGATCCAGTACCTTGCGGCATTCGAGACCAGCCGCCTGCTGCGCCATGCGACATATTGGCTGCTCGCGCACCGGCCGGCCCTCAAAGTCGCCACGGCGGTCGGGGAGTTCCGCGCCGCCGTACACGAGATCGGCGCGCACCTTCCGCAGGTACTGAGCGGCGCGTGGCGCGCGCACTTCGATTCGAGCCGGGCCCAGCTGGCCAAGGCGGGGCTGCCGCATGTGCTGGCCGAGCGCCTGGCGAGCCTCGAGTCCCACAATGCTTCGCTCGATATCGCGGAGATCGCGGCGGTCCACGCCAGGACGATCGCGGAAACGGCCCGCATCTACTTCGAGGTAGGAGCTCGCACCGGCATCGACTGGCTGCGTGAGCAGATCGAACGACTGTCGGTCGAGGGTCCGTGGCAGGCCAGCGCTCGAACCGGGGTACGCGATGCGGCGATGCGCATTCATCGAACCCTCACCGAGCGCGTGCTCACTCGGAAAGCGCGCGGCGGCGCCACCGCGCGCGTCGACGCGTGGCAACGGAGCGAAGCGCGCCGGTTCGCCCATTGGGAGCGCGCGCTCACGGAGATGCGCGCGGCCGGCGCCGCCGATTTCGCCACGCTCACCGTGGGTGTCGAGACGCTCCGCAAGCTCGCCGACTAGCGCACTTCGCTATACTCGAGTGCCTGTGCGGCCGGTAAGCGCCGCGGGGCCGCCGTTGTTCGCATGCGCGCCCCGGCGATCGGTCCACGTCACGATGGAGGTACCCACATGCCCGGCAAGTTGATCCTCGTCCGTCACGGACAGAGCCTCTGGAACCTGGAAAACCTGTTCACCGGCTGGACGGACATCGATCTGGCCCCGGCCGGGCGCGAGGAAGCGATGCGGGCGGGCCGCCAGCTGATCGAAGAGAAGCTCACGGTCGACATCGCATTCACGTCGGTACTCAAACGGGCGATTCGCACGCTGTGGCTCATGCTCGACGAGATGGACCGCATGTGGATCCCGGTCGAGCGCTCCTGGCGCCTCAACGAGCGCCACTATGGCGCGCTACAGGGACTGGACAAGGCTCAGACGGTCGAGCGCCACGGTGAAGCCCAGGTCAAAATCTGGCGACGCAGCTACGACGTACCGCCCCCACCGCTGCCGCTCGAGGACCCGCGCCACCCGCGCTTCGATGAGCGCTATGCCGGCGTACCGCCCGGAGAGCTGCCCTCGGCCGAGGCGCTGAAGGATACCCTCGCGCGCGTGGCACCCATGTGGAACACACGGATCGCTCCGGAGCTGCGCGCCGGGCGCAACGTGCTCGTCGTCGCGCACGGCAACAGCCTGCGCGCTCTGGTCAAGATGCTCGACAAGGTCTCCGATCAGGACATCGTCGAACTCAACATCCCGACCGGGATTCCCCTGCTCTACGCACTCGACGATGAGCTCAACTCGCGCGGCAGCCGCTATCTCGGCGATCCCGCGGTGGCCGCGGCGGCGGCCGAGGCCGTCAAGCGTCAGGCGGAAAAGAAGAAATGACGCCTGCCTGAGGGTCTAGGCGGCCCAGCCGTCGTAACGTCCCTGGAACTCCTCGGCCAGCGCCCGCATCCGCTGGCTGAGCGCCTGGATGTCCGGCACGATCAGCCGCATGATTCGCGAGGCGTGCAGACTGTAGGGCAGATCGCTCTCCCCTTCGATCGGCTTGACGTCTACGGCGAACCCTTCCGCCTCGAGCCGCGCGCGCACCCGGTCGCACGTGGCCTCGTCGCGCAATGCGAGAAAGTAGTCGACCGGGTACTCGTTGAAGGGATGATAACCCTGGTCGCGCAGCCGCTTGATCATCATCTCGTCCCAGTCGTCGTGGTGGCGCCTTCCCTGTAGCAGCGCCCCGCGCACTCGCACGTAAAGAATGGCGAGCACGATCGCGCCACCGAGCGCGAGCGCGGCGATTATCTCGACCACGATAGATTCTCCAGTGAGATACCCTCATTCATCCGGCGCGATAGTGACCCGCAAACCATCGAGTTCGAGTGTGAACTCGATCTGGCAGGACAACCGTGAATTTTCTTCATAGTGCGTAAGATCGCTCAGCAGCTCGCGCTCCTCGGCCAGCGGCTCCGCAAGACGATCCCGCCACTCGGGATCGACATAGACGTGACACGTGGCGCACGAGCACATGCCGCCGCAGATCGCAGCCACGCCGTACTCCAGCTCCCTCAGCGTCTCCATGACTTTCAAGCCGACCTTGCCATCGACCTGATGCTCCGTGCCGTCGCGGTCGATCACTCTCAGCAGCGCCATTCAACCCCCTCTCGCCAGGACTCGTCCAGGAAAACCACAGGTTTGAATGTGCTAGTGTGCCGGGTCGGCGCCGCTTGCGCCACCGGCCGGATGAACTGCGCGCGGCGAACGACCGGGCGGCACGGCGTGCCCCGAGTCCAACGCGCAGCGTGGCCGGCGCAGCGTGCGCGAGGCCCGGTCTCATTGCTCAGCAGGGCTGCCGGGCGAGACGCCCCGCCGCGGCACAGCGGGGCCGATGGCTCGCGCGATCGGCTAGAGCGGCCCGAGCACCTTCAGCACGATCGCCGCCCGGCCGCTCGCGGCCTGCCGTGCCTCGAGCGTCCCGCGCACGGCCTCGCGCACGGCCGTGAAGACCTGCTCGAATTCACCGTACACCTGCGTACCGAGGCTGCCGGGTACCACCTTCAGCTCCTTGCGGGCCGACAGCTGCTCGATGAAATCATGGATCAGGGGCGCGGCGCGCTCCGTGAGCGGATACAGGCTGATTTCGACGCCGACGTCCATCGGCGCTCATTCTACCCATCCGCGGGCGATGAGCTAGAATGACGACCCTTCGCCACACGCCCCGAAAGGCGAAGCGCCAGAGGCCGCAGATGACCCGCAAGATCCAGATCCACCAAGTGGACGCCTTCACCCTCGGGCGCTTCACGGGCAATCCGGCCGGAGTCGTACTCGAGGCCGATGGATTGACCGATGCCCAGATGCTGGCCATCGCGCGCGAGCTGAACAATGCGGATACGGCGTTCCTGTTCGCGCCCGATGGTGCGGACCACGACATCAGAGCGCGCTTCTTCACCCCGCGCACCGAGGCCGGGTTCGTCGGACACGCAACCGTTGCCGCCCATTACGTGCTGTCGATGCGCACCGGCGGACGGACGCAAACACGGCAGAAATCCAAGGCGGGCATCGTCGAGATCGAGGTCCGTGGCCGGGATGCCGAGCGCAAGATCGCGATCCGCCAGAATCCGCCGCCGCTCGGGCGCGAGCTGAACACCCGCGAGCGGCTCGCCGTGCTGGATGCGCTGGCGCTCGCCAGCGACGATCTGGACCCGCGCTGTCCACTGCGCATCGCCGGCGCGAGCAGTACGCGGCTGCTGATCGGCGTGCGCGGCGCGGGACCGCTCGCTCAACTCAAGCCCGACATGTCGCGCTTGACCACCTTGTCGGCGCAGATCGGGGCCGCGGGCTATTTCGTGTTCGCACTGAATCCGCTGGGAAGCGATCCGCTGACCGAGGCGCGCATGTTCTGCCCGGCGCTCGGCATCGGCGAGGATCCGGTGAGCGGCAACGCTCACGGGCTCCTCGGGGTCTACCTCGTCCAGCTGGGACTGCTCGGGCACGATGGGCACAAGGCGGCCTTCACCGGGATTCAGGGCCGCTGGCTTCACCGGCCCGGACGCGTGGAAATCGAGCTCGAGATGACCGGGGCTGCCGTCTCCGCGGTCTGGATCATCGGGCAGGCCGTGTCGGTCTTCGAGACCGAGATGACGCTCGACTGAGCCGCACCGGACCAACATATCGCACCTTGCCGCCGGCCAGCTCCAGCTCGTGCGTCGCACAGTGGGGCCACTCGGACCTCCGATGCGCCGTCATGACCACGGCAACCCCATCGGATGCGAGCCGCTCGACGCGGGCGCGCAAGTCCTCGTGCGTGGACACGTCCAGGCCCGCAAACGGCTCATCGAGCACCAGCAGAGCCGGCCTGCGCACCCAGGCACGCGCGAACAACGCCCGGCGCAGCTGCCCATAGGAGAGTTCGCGAAGCGTACGGGTCGCGAGCGCCAGGAGATCGAATTCGCGCATGGCGCGGCGGGCCGCGGCACGATCGGCCGCACTGGGGGCCTCATTCAGCCCGATGCTCGCGTGACGGC
>JAJZLX010000210.1 GCA_021850555.1 Pseudomonadota bacterium
GCGCTCGGGGCGCTCGAGCTCGGCGTGCGCATCGACGCCGCCGATCACAATATCTTCGTGATGGGCGAGCCGGGCAGCGGCCGGCACCTGTTCGTGCAGCGCTATCTCGAGCGGGTCGCCGCAACGCGCGCCGCGCCGTCCGACTGGTGTTACCTCAATCGGTTCGACGATCCGCAGCGCCCCAAGGCCCTCAGGCTCCCGCCGGGGCGAGGCAGCGAGCTCAAGGCCGATCTGCGCGAGCTCGTGCGCGACCTGCTTTCGAGCCTTCCCGAGGCGCTCGAGTCCGACACGCACCACCAGCGCCGTGCCGAGATCGAGCGGGAGTTCGAGCAGCTGCAGCAGCGCTCGCTCGATGCCTTGCGCGTGCAGGCCGAGAAGGGCGATCTGGCCGTCATCCAGACCCCCGACGGCGTGGGACTCGCGCCCGCGCGGGGCGGCGAGGTGCTCTCGCGCGAGGAATTCGAGCGCCTGCCCAAGGAGGAGCAGCAGCACATCCGCGACGCCATGGAGTCGATCGGGGAGCTGCTGCGCAAGCACGTGGAAACCATCCCCCGCTGGCGGCGCGACCGGCATCGCAGGCTGCGCGAGCTCGACCGCAACGCCACCGCCGCCATGGTCGGCGTGCACATCGAGGAGCTGCGAGCCAAGTACGCCGACAGCCCGGATATCCTCGAGCACCTGACGAGCCTGCGAGACGATCTCATCGAGAATGCCGGCAGCGCACTCAGAGCCGAGACCCCGCCCGTGCTCGTTCCGGGGCTCGAGCAGCTGGATCTGCAGGCGAGGCTCTCGCGCTACGATGTCAACGTGCTTATCGATGGGCGCGCGAGCCTGGGAGCGCCGATCGTCTATGAAGGCAATCCGACCTACCAGAACCTCATCGGCCAGATCGACAACGTCGCGCAGTTCGGCGTGCTCAGGACCGATTTCATGCTGGTGCGCCCGGGCGCGCTGCACCGGGCGAACGGCGGGTTCCTGATCCTCGATGCCGAGCGGCTGCTGGCCCAGCCCTTCGCCTGGGACGCGTTGAAGCACGCGCTGTTCGAGCGCAGCGTGCGTATCGAATCGCTGGGGCAACGCCTGAGCCTCATCAGCACCGTCACCCTCGAGCCCGACCGCATCCCCCTCGGCGTGCGTGTCGTGCTGATCGGCACACGGGGCGCCTACGCGCTGCTGTGCGCGTACGATCCGGAGTTCTCCGGGCTGTTCAAGGTCGTGGCGGATTTCGATGACACGATCGAGCGCACGCCGCACACGACACAGCTCTATGCGCGCCTGGCGGCCGCCTGCGCGCGCCGCGAGCAGCTGCTGCCGCTCGAGGCGGCGGCCGTCGCCCGGCTCATCGAGCACGGCTCGCGCATCGCGGGGGACTCGAGCAAGCTCTCCACGCACCTGCGCAGCCTCGAGGATACCGTGCGCGAGGCGAATCATTTCGCCCGTGCCGCCGGCGGGGCGGCGATCCGCGCGGCCGATATCCAGCGCGCCGTCGAGGAGCGGCACGCTCGGCTCGCGCGCGTGCACGGGCAGATCCTCGATGCGATCCGCCGCAACCGCCTGCTCATTCAAACCGACGGCGAGGCGGTCGGTCAGATCAACGGACTGTCGGTTCTGCAGGTCGGCACCGACTGGTACGGCCAGCCGGTGCGCATCAGCGCCACCGTGCGCATGGGCGAGGGAGAAGTGCTCGACATCGAAAGGGAAGTCAAGCTCGGCGGAGCCATCCATTCCAAGGGGGTGCTCATCCTCACGGCGCTCATCGGCGCGCGCTTCGGCGGCTCCCGTCCCCTGTCGCTGCACGCGAGCCTGGTGTTCGAGCAGAGCTACGGCGGCGTCGACGGCGACAGCGCCTCGCTCGCGGAGGCCTGTGCGCTCCTCTCTGCGATCGCGGGCACGCCGCTGCGCCAGTCGCTCGCGGTGACCGGATCGATCAACCAGCATGGAGTGGCGCAGGTCATCGGCGGCGTCAACGAGAAGGTCGAAGGCTTCTTCGAGACCTGCCGCGAGCGGGCCCTCACCGGCACGCAGGGTGTGATCCTGCCGGCGGGTAATGTCGAGCACTTGATGCTCAACGACGAGGTCATTGCCGCGGTCGAGCGCGGCAGCTTTCATCTGTATGCCGTGCGCACGCTCGATGAGGCGATCGCACTGCTCACGGGCCTGCCGGCCGGCGAGCGGGGAGACTCCGGTGAGTATCCCGCAGGCACGGTCAACGCGCTCGCCGAGGCGCGCGTGGGCGAGCTCGCCCGGCGGCGGCAGGAGTTCGCCCGCGAAGCGCTCCTCAGGCCCAGCGGCGCGGCGCCGTCCGCCTAGCCATCCGGGACGTGCCGCGCCTTCACGACCAACAGGTCGCAGTCGAGGGCCTCGAGAATCTTTTCCACGAAGGGATTGCCGGGATCCCCCTGCGCCGCCACACGGGAGCCGGCACCGAGGACGATCATTTGTGCTCGCCCCTCACGCGCGTACAGGGCGAGCGAGGCCGCCTCGCCGAGCTCGATACGGACGTCCTCGACGGCAATGGCGTGATGCGCGGCAAGTCTGCGCAGGCGTGCCTCGGATTCGGCCACGCGCCCGGCCTGCGCCGCCAAGCCGGTCTCGTGACCCATGGCCGCCCCGGTGCGTAAATCCGGCCCCCCGGGCAACACGGCGCTGAACAGGCGTACCGGCGCGCCCGCCAGGGCGGAGGAGACCGTCTTCGCCGCCCCGACGACCGTCTCCTCGAGATCCACGGTCGCCTGCTGCGGCTGCGGGTCGAGCGCGGCCACGATGCACCCCTGGGAGTAGACCTCGCGCGTCTTGAGAAACAACACCGGGGCCGGGCATTCCCTGATGAGCCGCTCCTCGCGGAAGTCCGCAGCGCGCAGGCCCTTGTCAAGGTGAAGGCCCGGAATGATCAACAGATCGGGCTTGTTGCGCTCGACGTGGCGGACGATGCTCTCAAAGGTTGGGGTATCCCAGCGGACATTGGCCTGCACCTTCAGTCCCTGGTCGCGCAACACGTCCGCGAGGCGCTCGAGGCGCCGCCGCCGCTCCTCCACTCGAGCCCCGATCACCTCCGCGGCGCGCGGGCGACCTGCCCAAGCCTGCACCACTTCCGGCTCGTAGACACAATGAAACAGCTCGAGCTGCGCATCGAGCCCACGGGCGAGCCGTCCGACCCGGTCGAGCAGGTGGATCGGGAGAAGCTCGAGCTCGCACACGGCGAGCATCAGGCGGCGCCAGATCATTGAGAGCTCCCTCTTCTGCGACGCCGCTCCTCAACCCAACCGGTTGCGGGCCTGAGGGTCATCGAGCGCCAGGCCCTCCTGCGGCTGCCCCTCGCCCTGCGGATCGCGCTCGTCCTGCGCGCGCGCATCCTCCCACTCTTCCTCGCCCGCCCTCACCGGCTCAAGCGGCTCGACCCAGTCCGAAGGCTGCATATCGGTCTCGGAATAGCCGAGATCGTCGGTCTCGATGTCGTCCATGGGACCCGTCCAATCCTCCGGCGGCTCCGCGAGACTCAGCGGCAGGGTGGTCCATACCGCTTCATCGACCTCGTCGAGGTCGCCGTCGAATGTCTGCATCTCGATGGTGCGCGCCCGATCATCGCGACCCGTGACCTGGAAGAGCTCGCCCTTGTCCCAGCGCAGATACCACTGGCCGATCCGCGCGCGGCCCACACCCGTGTTCATGCCTGACTCCGGTGAATCCTCTCGATGCATTCTCACGATGCAACAGCGCAGCCGATCTGGTAATGACGGAAAGTACGCAGCCGTGCCGCGGGGGGAGGGCGCTGTTCGCATCAGCATGAATACCGATTGCCGCGGCGGGCCCCGATCCCCTTATCCGCAGCAGCCCCGCGCGATTGGACTTGGCGTCGGAACGAGGATCCTGGAATGAGACTACAATGCATTTAGAACGATGGGCCGGCCGCACGAGCCGGCAGGGGAGTATCCCGTGAGCACCGACAACCCTGGACCGACCGCGGTTGCGCCGGCCGTTCCCGTGTGCGGAATTGGCGCCTCGGCGGGCGGCATCGAGGCGCTGACCGAGTTCTTCGGCGCGCTGCCCGCCGATCTGGGCCTCGCCTACGTGGTCGTCGTCCACCTCGCCCCGGATCATAAGAGCGAGCTGCCGGCGATTCTAGCGCGGCGCACCCGCATGCCGGTCGTGCAGGTCAGCGATGAGGCCGAGCCGCTGCTGCCCGATCATGTGTATGTCATCGGTCCGGACCGCAGGCTCATCATCACCGATACCTCCGTGGCCGCCGAGCCCTTCGAGCAGCCGCGCGGCCATCGCATGGCCATCGACCTGCTCTTTCGCTCACTGGCGCAAGCCCGGGGCGACGGGTTCGCCGTGGTGTTCTCCGGAACCGGCTCGGACGGGGCGGTCGGGGCCAAAGCGGTCAAGGGACGAGGCGGGCTGGTTCTGGTACAGGAGCCGCGCGATGCGGCGTTTGCGGAAATGCCACGCGCCGTGATCGCCACAGGAGTGGCCGACGTGGTACTGCCGGTGCGTGAGCTCGCCCAGCGCCTGGCGGAGCTGGCGCACAATCCCCCGCCGCTGCTGCCCCTGCTCGATGCCCGCCAGGACCCCGAGCCGATCGCCGATACGGAGGAGAAGGCGCTGCGTGAGACCTTCGAGCTGCTGAGGAAGCGCACCGGCCACGACTTCTCGAAATACAAGCGCAGCACCGTGCTGCGGCGTCTCTCGCGCCGCATGCAGCTCTGCGGCCAACTCTCGATCAGCGACTATCTCGCATACCTTCGCGCGCATTCCACCGAAGTGGAGGCGCTGTTCGACGATTTCCTCATCTCGGTGACGAGCTTCTTCCGCGACCCCGAGTCCTGGGTGGCGCTCAAGGAGCAGGTCATCGGCCCTCTCATCGAGCGGACCGAGCCTGATGAGCAGATCCGCGTGTGGGTGGCGGGCTGCGCCAGCGGCGAGGAAGCCTATACCGTGGCGATGTTGTTCCAGGAGGAGAGCGAGCGGCGCAGGAGCGCCTTCAACCAGCTGCTCGTGTTCGCCACCGATGTCGATGAGAAGGCGCTCGCGGTAGCGCGCGAGGGGCTCTACCCCCAGTCGATCACCACGGACCTCTCTGAGGCGAGACTCGAGCGGTTCTTCCGCCGCGAAGACGAGCATTTTCGGGTGGTGAACGACATACGAGACCGCGTCGTGTTCGCCGCTCACGACCTGCTGCGCGACCCGCCGTTCTCGCGCCTGCACCTGATCTGCTGCCGGAACCTGCTCATCTATCTCGATCGCGACCTGCAGCAGCAGGTGATGGGCGTGTTCCGCTACGCGCTGCGCGAGGAGGGACATCTGTTCATCGGAGCCTCGGAGACGGCCGACGAGGATCTGTTTCACCCGGTGGACAGCCGCCACCGCATCTTTCTCGCCCGCTCCCGGGCCGGCGTCCGGGTGGTGCTGCCGGAGCTGCTCTCGGCGCCGGGCCCCCGCGCCATCCGATACGGCCGCGAGGCCCCTCCTCCGGGGCGTGCGACGGGCGTGGAGATGCACCTCGCCACCCTCGAGCAGATCGCCCCGCCGAGCGTGCTCATCGATGACCGCGGCAATGTCGTGCACCTGTCCCCGACGGTCTCGCGATTCTTTCTGCAAAGCGGCGGCCCGCCGGCGCGCCGCGTGACCGACCTCGTGAGGCCGGAGCTGCGTGATGAGCTGCACAGTCTCATCAACCGTGCCATGGAGGGTCCCGAGCCGCGGCTCTCGGCCTTCGTGCCCGTGGCCTTCGACGGCTGGCCGCATCAGGTCGCGATGCTCGTGCAGCAGCGACCGGCGGGCAAGGACCTGCGCGAGCAGCTGCTCGTCACGTTCCTAGACGGCGGCCTGGCGCCGAGCGATGCCGCCCCGGCGCTGCAGGAGCCGAGCAGTGAGCTGGTGCGCGAGCTGCGCGAGAAACTGCGTCAGGCTGAGCAGCGCATCGAGAGCATGCGCGATGAGCACTTCTCCATCAACGAGGACCTGCGAGCGGCCAACGAGGAGCTGCAGACGGTCAACAACGAGTTGAAGCTGAAGCTCGACGAGGTCTCCCGCGCGCACAGCGATCTCGAGAATCTCATGGCTGCCACGGACGTGGCGACGCTGTTTCTCGACCAGGAGCTGCGCATCAAGCGCTTCACGCCGAAGCTCGGCGAGATCTTCAACGTCAAGGTGCGCGACTACGAGCGCCCCATCGGCGACCTCACCCACTCGCTCCAGTACGACTCGCTCGAGCAGGATGCCCGCCAGGTCCTCGCCAATCCCGTGCCGATCGAGCGCGAGGTCCGCAGCCGCAACGGGAAAACCTTCGTGGCCCGCCTGAGCCCCTACCGGCTCGCGGGCGGGCGTGACGTCGATGGGGTGGTGATCACGCTCGTCGATGTGACCGCGATCAAGACCGCCGAATCGGTCCTGCGCGCCAGCGAGCTGCGCCAGGCCGCCGAGCTCGAGACGCTGCGCAGACTTCACCACATGACCATCGCCGCCGCGGCCGCGGCCAATACCCCCGAGGCGCTCGATCACGTCCTCGCCAGCGCGATCGAGCTGCACCATGCCGATTTCGGCAATGTGCAGTTGCTCGAGCCGGGCTCCGAGCGGCTGGAGATCGTGGCGCAGCGCGGCTTCCGGTCGGATTTTCTCGTCCAATTCCGCTCGGTAGGCGCCGAGGACGGCACCAGCTGCGGCCGCGCGTTGCGCACCCGCTCGACCACGCAAATCCCGGACGTCACGGTCGATGCCGGATTCGCCCCCTATCGCGAGGCCGCGATTCGCGCCGGCTACCGGGCGGTGCAATCGACTCCGCTCATCTCCCGCGGCGGAGCATTGCTCGGGGTGTTGTCCGTGCACTTTCGCGAGCCGCACCCGTTCTCCGACCGGGATCGGCAGCTCGGCGACCTGCTCGGCAAGTGGGCGGCGGATCTCATCGAGAACCGCGCCGAGCGGGACCGGCTCGCACAGGCGCGGGCGGGGAGCGGGCCTCAGCCGCTTGCCGGACCGGGCGGCGATGCCGGAGCTTGACCGTTGGGTCGCTCATGTTCTTTCGCCAGCCCCAAGCCCTCGAGACGTTGGCCACGCTGCTCTCGCCGGATCTCACCGCGGCGAGCGCCACATCGCCTCTGCGAGCGTGGGTACCCGCGTGCTCGACGGGCGAGGAGGCCTATTCGCTTGCAATAGCCTTATGGGAGCGCTTCGAAGCGGCGTATCTGCAGCCGCACTTGCGGCTCTTTGCGACCGATCCGGACGAGGCAGCCCTCACGCTCGCGCGCCGGGGCTTTTACCCGCGGCGCATCGCCGGGGAGTTCTCGGCGCGGCGCGTCGCGCACTTCCTCGAGAGGACCGACGCGCTCGACTACCAGGTCTGCGCCTCGTTGCGCGAGCGGGTGGTCTTCGCCCAACACGACGTGTTGCGCGATCCGCCGATCTTCACCGGCCTTGACCTGCTGTGCTGTCGAAACCTGCCGCCGCAGCTTACGCCCGAGGCGATGAGCCGGCTCGCGCAACGGCTGCACTTCGCCTTGAAGGAAGGCGGGTGGCTTCTGCTGGCGAAGCCTCTGCCGGCCGGGCCGCTCGAGTCACTCTTCGAGTCCGCCTCCGTCGACTGGCCGATCTATCGTGCGCGCCACCGCGAGGAGCCTCTCGAGCTCCACGCCGCGGAGGACGGATCGGCTCCACCGCATCGGCGGCTGGCGCGGCTCGAGGGGCAGCTGCGCAGCGCCAACCGCAAGATCGCCTCGATGGGAGCCGAGATCGAGGGGACGAAGGAGGATCTGCACGACTCGAACAGCCGGCTCAAATCCCTCAATGAGGAGCTTGCCGTTCTCAACGTGGAGCTCGAGCACCGGGTGCGCTCGCTCAATGCCGCCACGGACGATCTGTCCAACCTGATCGACGCAACCGACATCGTCGTGCTCTTCCTGGACCAAGATCTGCGGGTCCGGCGCTTCACGGCGGGCGCCGCGCGGCTTCTTGCATTGGGCAACAGCGATGTGGGACTGCCGCTCAAGCAGATCGCCTCGACGCTCGTTGACACCGTGCTCGAGCAGGAGGTGCGCCGCGTCCTCGACACGGCGAGGCCCATCGAGAGGGATCTGCCCGCGGGCGAGCGCCGCTGGTATCTGCGCCGGATCCGGCCCTATGTCGCCGGCGGCCGTGCCATCGGCGCGGTGATCGCCTGGATCGACATCACGCAGATCAAATCGCTGCAGCAGGAGGTCGCGAGCGTGGCCGCCGTCGAGCAACAGCGCATCGGCCAGGAGCTGCACGACGGCATCCAGCAGGAGTTCGCCGGACTCGGCCTGCTCGCCCAGACGCTCTGCGACATCCTCCCCGCGCGCGGGGAGGCGGCCCGGGATCTCGCGCAGCACCTGGCGCAGGGCATCGCGGCGGCGAACGAGCGCCTGCACGCCCTCGCGCGCGGCCTGGTGCCCGTTCCCATCGATGCAGAGAGCCTCGTGCCCGCGCTTGCCGAGCTGGCGCGCAGCACCCGCGAGGCGTTCTCCGTGGCCTGCCTGTTCGAGCCCTCCCGGGTGCGCATACCGGATTCCGACACAGCCACTCACCTGTACCGCATCGCGCAGGAAGCGGTGCGCAACGCGACCCGGCATTCCAACGCCGATTGCATCACGATCCGGCTCGCGGCGCCCGACGGCGGGGTGATGCTGGAGGTGCGCGACAACGGCATCGGCCTTCCGCCTCCCGGCCGGATTCACCAGGGCGTGGGCCTGCGGCTGATGGAGCACCGATGCTCGCTCATCGGCGGTCGATTCGTCGCCGAATCGCAGCCCGGAGGCGGCACGAGGATTGCCTGCATCCTGCCGACTCAACCGCCTCCACCCGGCCCTCAGGCGAGATTACTCCCGGCCCCCGAGCGTCCATGATATCGCCCGGCGCAGCAGCTCCGTGCCGTTGCGCAGACCGAGCTTCATGCGGATGTTCTCGCGATGCGACTCGATCGTGTGCACGCTCAGGTGCAGCCGCTCGGCGATCTCGCGCGTACCCTGTCCATG
>JAJZLX010000246.1 GCA_021850555.1 Pseudomonadota bacterium
CGCGCATCGAGTCGATCCGCCAGCAGATCGAGGAGGCCACCTCCGACTACGACAAGGAGAAGCTGCAGGAGCGTGTCGCCAAGCTCTCCGGCGGCGTCGCCGTGATCAAGGTCGGCGCGGCCACCGAGGTGGAGATGAAGGAGAAGAAGGCCCGCGTCGAGGACGCGCTGCACGCGACGCGCGCGGCCGTCGAGGAAGGCGTGGTGCCGGGCGGCGGCGTGGCGCTGATCCGCGTGCAGAAGGCGGTCGAGAAGGTCGAGCCCGCCAACGAGGATCAGCACGTCGGCGTGCGCATTCTCGCCCGCTCCATCGAGGAGCCGCTGCGCCAGATCGTGGACAACGCCGGCGAGGACGCCGCGGTCGTGTTGAATCGGGTGAGGGATGGCAAGAGCGCCTTCGGTTACAACGCCGCCACGGGCGAGTACGGCGACATGATCGAGCTTGGCGTTCTGGATCCGGCCAAGGTCACGCGTCTGGCTCTGCAGAACGCGGCCTCCGTGGCAGGTCTCCTGCTGACGACGGAAGTCATGGTGGCAGAGGCTCCGAAGGACGAGGAGCACAGCCATCCGATGCCTCCGGGCGGCATGGGCGGAATGGATATGTAAGCCCTCCCCCTAAAGAGGTATCGATTCCGAAGGACTCGGACGGTATGATGACAACATCGGTTAGGGACTGTGCCCGACCCCAAAGCGGGGACAGTCCTGAAAGACGCGGATCAAGACCCCCCTATTCCGCGCAATACTCGAGCCCCGGAACTTCCGGGGCTTTTTTTTTCCATGCGCTAAAGCGCGGGATTTTACGGGGTTTGCTTCGCAATTCCCGTATACGAAGCCGGCGCTGACGCGCCGGACGAAGAGCCGGGCCCGCTTGACCTGGTGCCGCCGTTGAGGCTGTATGCCGTCGTGAGACCCGAGCTCGACGACTGCATGCAACGATACCTCGATGAGCTGGAGGCGGCCTCGCCGGGCCTGTGCAACACCCTGCCGTCGGAGGTGCGCGACACTCTGCCGCGGGTATTCGCGGCAAGTGATTTCGTGGCGGAATCCTGCATCCGGGACGCGGCGCTGCTGCCTGAGTTGATCGGCGCGGGGCTGCTCCGGCCGTTGGCGCAAGGGGAGCTCGCCGGACGCGCTCCCGCTGCCGCCGGCGCGGAGACTGACATGTTGGAGGCGCTTCGCCGTTGGCGGCGCCGGGAGATGGTCCGGATCGCCTGGCGCGCGCTCGCCGGCTGGGCGTGCGTCGAAGAGACACTGACGGAGTCGTCGGATTTCGCCGATGCGGCCATCGCCGTCGCTGTGGCATATGCACGACAGCAGCTCGTGGCGCGTTTCGGAGAGCCGCGATCGGCAGACGGGGCGCCGCAGCCGCTGGTCGTGGTGGCGATGGGCAAGCTCGGCGGACGCGAGCTCAACTTCTCCTCCGACGTCGACCTGGTGCTGCTTTTTCCCGAACATGGCGAAACCGACGGCGCGCGCGCCATCGCCAACGAGGAGTTTTTCATCCGCCTCGGGCAGGGTTTGATCAAGCTGTTGGAAGCCCCCACCCGTGACGGGCTGACATTGCGCGTCGACATGCGCCTGCGTCCTTTTGGCGACAGCGGGCCGCTGGTGACCAGTTTCGCCGCTCTCGAGGACTACCTGTCGTTGCACGGCCGCGACTGGGAGCGTTATGCGTACGTCAAGGCACGCGCCGTGACCGCCGCCGACCGTTTCGCCGAAGTCCGCTCCAGCGTTCTGCGGCCCTTCGTGTACCGCCGCTACCTCGATTACGGGGTCTTCGAGAGCCTGCGCGAGATGAAGGCGCTGATCGAGCGCGAAGTGCAGCGGCGGGAGCTGGCCGGGCACATCAAGCTCGGGCCGGGCGGTATCCGCGAGGTCGAGTTCATCGTGCAGACCTTTCAGCTGATCCGGGGTGGACGCGACCCGAGGCTGCAGAGCCCCTCCTTGCTCACGGCGCTCGATCTGCTCGGGCGGGAAAAGATCCTGCCGCCGGAGGCGGCCGGGGAGCTGCGCGAGGCCTATCTGTACCTGCGTCGTCTGGAGAACAGCCTGCAGATGCTCGCCGACCGGCAGTGCCACCAGCTGCCGTCAGACGAGCTCTCGCGCGCGCGGATCGCGATGGCGATGGGTCACGCAGACTGGCCGGCGCTGATCAACGAGCTGGACCGTCAGCGTGAGCGTGTTGCCCGCCACTTCCGCAGGCTTGTGGCCGGCGAGCGCGCCCCCGCCGGCGTACACATCGATCTCGGCAGGGCCTGGGATGAGGGTGCGGAGACGACCGCGCTGACGGACTCGCTCGCCGAGGCGGGTTTTGCGGCGCCGGCGGAAGCCGCCCGCCTCCTGCTCGAGCTGCGGGCCTCGGCCCTGGTGCGCAAGCTCGATGAGCCCGGTCGCCGCAGACTGCAGGCGCTGCTGCCGGCGCTGCTCGCCGATATTGCCGCGGGCGCCGGGGGCGGCGAGGAGCAGCTCACGGCATTGCGTCGGATCCTGTCCATACTCGAGGCGACGGGCAAGCGCTCGGCGTATTTCGCCCTGTTGCGCGAGAGCGCAGCGGCGCGCAAGCGTCTGGTGGAGGTCTGCCGGCGGGGGGAGTTCCTCGCCCGGCAAATCGCCGCCTATCCGCTGCTGCTCGATGAGCTGGTCGACGAGCGGTCATTGTCCGAGCTGCCGGACCGTGGCGCGCTGGCCGGTGAGCTCCGGATCGGCTTGCAGCGGGTCGAGGACGACCCGGAGCGCCAGGTGGAGGCCTTGTGCCATTTCCAGCGTGCCGCCACGTTCCGGGTCGCAATGGCGGACCTGGCCGCAACGCTGCCGGTGATGCGAGTCAGCGACCACCTGACCGTCATCGCCGAGCTGATCCTCGATCGGGCGATCGAGCTGGGCTGGCGGCAGATCACGGCGCAGTACGGCGCTCCCTGCTGCGGGGAAGAGCGCCGCCCGGTGCGCGTGTGTGCCGTGGGATACGGCAAGCTCGGCGGCATCGAGCTCGGTTATGGATCGGATCTCGATCTGGTCTTCCTGCACGACTCGCAGGGGGAGCGCCAGGAGACCTGTGGCGAGCCTCCGATCGACAACCAGGTCTTTTTCGTGCGCCTGGTCCAGCGCGTGGTGCACTTGCTCACCGTGCATTCGCCCGCCGGGCGGCTCTACGAAGTGGACGTGCGGCTGCGTCCGAGCGGCAAGGGCGGCTTGCTGGTGACGCAGATCGATGCATTCGCGGAGTATCAACGCCGCGAGGCATGGACCTGGGAGCACCAGGCCCTGCTGCATGCGCGCGCCGTGGCCGGCTCACCGGGGCTGTGCGCGCAATTCGAGCGCGTCCGCATGGATGTGCTGCGGCATCATGTGCGCCGCGACACGCTGCGGGAGGAGGTGCGGACCATGCGCGAGAGAATGCGCCGGGAGCTGTCCAAGGGCGGCGGGGGCAGAATGGACCTGAAACAGGATCCCGGGGGCATTGCGGACATCGAGTTCCTGGCCCAGTACTGGGCGCTCAAATGGGCCGGCGATTTTCCCCCGGTGGCGATGTACTCCGACACCATCCGCCAGCTCGAATCGGTCGCATCGGCCGCCCTGGTTGCGCAGTCCACGGTCGATACCCTGACCGCTGCGTACCGGACCTACCGAGCCCGCCGGCATCACCTGTCTCTCGCCGGTCAGGCCGGTCTGGCGCCGGCGGAGGAATTCGCGGCCGAGCGCGCGGCGGTCACGGCGATCTGGCAGGAGACCATGGAACGCGGGCGGTGACGGCGCGACCTCGGCCCGACTATAATGCGCGGCTCGCGACGTCGCTTCGTCATTTCGCAAGGTCAAGGTATTGAAATGGCCGCCAACGCGCAGCCCCTGATCCAGCCCAACGCTCAGAGCCGATACGAGGTGGGGCCGGAGGATTTGCCGCTGTCCTGTCCCATGCCCCAGATGCAGCTGTGGAATTCCCACCCCAGGGTGTATCTGCCGATCGAGCAGACCGGCTGGGCGAAGTGTCCGTATTGCAGCGCCGAGTACACGCTGAAGCGTTGAGGCCCGTCTCCTAGGCTGGAGGGGCCATCATCGGCTCGATGAGCCGCAGCAGCCTCTCCAGTGCGCCGCGGTTCTCCTCGACGACGGCGCGGCCGATCGCCCCGATCCGTTCCCGCTCACTCGCGTCGCACAACCACGTGCTCAGGCGTGCGGCGAGCTCGGCAGCGCTGTGCACGATCACGGCGCCGCCTCGCTCGGTCAGCAGCCTCGCGATCTCAACGCCGTTGAACTGATGCGGGCCGCTCAGGATGGGTATGCCGAGCGAAGCGGGCTCCAGCAGGTTGTGTCCGCCCACGGGCACGAGGCTGCCGCCGACGAAGGCGGCATCGGCCGCCGCATAGAAGTGGAGCAGCTCCCCCAGTGTGTCGAGCAGCAACACCTCGGCCGAGCCGGGCGCCTGCGCCGGTTGGGAGTGTCTGATGAAGCCGATGCCCTGCGCACCGAGCAGGGCCGCCACCTCGGCGAAACGGTTTGGATGCCGGGGCGCCAGCACCAGCAATGCCCGCGGGTGGATCTCGCGAACCCGCCGGTGCGCCGTAAGGACCGCCTGCTCCTCGCCCTCGTGCGTACTGCCTGCGACCCACAGTGGCCGGTCTGCGGCGTAGCGCGCTCGCAGGCGGTGTCCCTGTGCATCGATATCCGGTGGCGGGGTGAAATCGAACTTGAGATTGCCGGTGACGTGCAGGCGATCGCCGGCCGCACCGATCGAGACGAAGCGTTCGGCGTCCGCCTCGCTCTGCGCGGCCACCGTGGCCATCGCGAGCGCCTCGCGCACCAGCGTGCCGAGGAGGCGATACCGGCGGGCGGAGCGCGCCGAAAGGCGTGCGCTCGCGATGACGAGCGGCACCCCTCTGCGCCGGCATTGGAGGTAGAGGTTGGGCCACAACTCGGTTTCCAGCACGATGGCGAGCCGGGGCTGCGTACGATCGAGGAAGCGGCGTACCGACCCCGGCAGGTCGTATGGCAGGCAGCGCGTGGTGACCGATGGACTCAGCGCCTGCGCACGGCCAATGCCGGTGGGCGTGAAGGCGGTGAGCAGTACCGGCGTGGCCGGGAAGCGCGCGCGCAGCCCGTTGAGCAGCACGGAGGCAATCTGGACCTCGCCGACCGAGGCGGCGTGAATCCAGACCGGCCGGCCCGGCACGGCCGGCCCCAGCCCGAAGCGCTCGCCGAAGCGCCACCACTGGCTGCGATCATGCCGGCTGCGCCAGGCGAGCAGGACGGCGTGCAGCGGGGCGGCCAGATATGCCGCGAGCAGGTAGAGCGCACGCACTAGGTGCGCTGCGCAGCCGCGTCCGCCGGCTGCAAGGAAGGTTGCCGGTAGCCGCTGAGAAGTGCGTGCCAGTCCGCTTCGGTGAAGCGCTCGGCGGGCAGGCCGTAGGCGATCTTCTCCAGCGAGCGGCGCAGGCGCACCAGATTGGCGTCGCGCCACAGGCCATCGGCGCGCAGCCGGCAGCGGTCGAAATCCACGAGATGGACGGAGTCCTCGCCGAGCAGCACATTGTGGGCGTTGAGGTCCGCGTGGCAGACGCCCAGGTCGTGGAAGCGGCGGATGCAGCGGCCGATCGATACCCAGGTGAGCAGCGACAGGGCGTCGATGCGCAACGCCTCGACGAGGGACCATGTCGGGGCAAGGCGCTCGGTGATGATGTCGCCCCGATAGACTCGTCCGTGGCGCACGTAGCGGGCGGCAACCGGCACCGGCACCGGCAGTCCCGCTCGGTGCAGCCGATGGGTGAGCGCCCACTCGGCGAAGGGGCGTGTCCGCTCCTCATCGCGCCACAGGTATCGGTCCTCGCTCAGGCGCGCGAGAAGCCCACCGCGCCGATAGTGGCGCAGGACCCAGTCGTGCCCGGCGCTGCGCACGAAATGGGTCGTCCCACGGCCGCGCGCCGTGCCGGCGAGCTCCCCGCGCTGCGCCCAGAACCCGGGCTCGAACCAGAGGGGGTTGAAATTGCGGGTCAGCGCCGCGTTGTATAGCATGGCGCCCCCCGCGATGCTCAGGCGCTTGACCGAGGGCCCGAGCAGCCAGTTTTCGCTCACCGCTTGACGCTCCCCGCTTCGATATCCCGGATGTTGCCGAAAGACACACCGCCGCGCAGCGTTTGCATCCTCAGGCTCTCCGCGCTCGGCGACGCCTGCCATGTTGTGCCGGTCGTTCGCACCCTGCAGCAGGTTTGGCCGCAAACGCGGCTGACATGGATCATCGGCAAGGCGGAGGCGCGCTTGATGGGGCTCATCGAGGGGGTGGAGTTTATCACCGTGGACAAGCGGGCCGGGTTGGCGGCGGGCCGGGAGCTGCGCTCCCGCCTCGCCGGCCGGCGGTTCGACGTCCTGCTGCACATGCAGCTGTCTCTGCGGGCGAGTCTGATCTCCCGCCTGGTGCCGGCGCGGATCCGCCTGGGGTTCGATCGGCCGAGGGCGCGCGAGCTGCAATGGCTGTTCACCAATGCCAGGATCGCGCCCCGAGCGCGCGAGCACGTGCTCGACAGCTTTTTCGGATTCCTCGAAGCGTTGGGCATCGGCACTCGCGTGCTACGCTGGGACGTGCCTGTGCCGGAGGAGGCCCTGGCCTACGCAAGGCAGCTCGTTCCCGAGGGGGTCCGGACGCTGCTCATCAGCCCCTGCTCGAGCCACACGCTGCGCAACTGGAGCGCGCAGGGCTACGCGCAGGTGGCCGAGCACGCCGTGCGCCGGCACGGGATGCGGGTGATCCTCGCCGGCGGCCCGACGCAAGTCGAGCGTCAGACGGGCTCGCAGATCGAGCGCCTTGCGGGCGTGCCGCTGCTCAACCAGATCGGCCGTGACACGCTGCCACAGATGCTCGCGCTGCTGAAGCGCGCCACGGTGCTCGTGACTCCGGACTCCGGACCCGCTCACATGGCGACCATGGTCGCAACGCCGGTCATCGGACTGTACGCGGCCACCAATCCCGAGCGCAGCGGACCGTATCTGTCGCGCCAGTGGTGCGTGAATGCCTATCCGGAGGCGGCCCGGCGCTTTCGCGGCCGTGAGCCGCAGCAGCTGCCGTGGGCCGAGAAGATCGAGGAGCCGGGCGTGATGGACCTCATCCGCCCCGGGGCGGTCATCGCCAGGCTCGACGAATTGTTAGCATAGGGAGCCTCATGAAAGACATCCTGGTGCCGATTTCCCCCGGCGAGCTGCTCGACAAGATCACCATCCTCAGGATCAAGTCGGCGCGCATCGCCGATGCGGCCAAGCTCGCCAACGTGCGGCTCGAGCTCGATCTGCTCGAGGAAACCTGGCGCGCGGCGTGCGGCGAGGCCGATGTCGCCGACGATGAGGGCGCGCTGCAGGCGGTCAACGAGCGCCTGTGGGACATCGAGGACCGGATCCGGGCGAAGGAGGCCGGGCGCAGCTTCGATCAGGAGTTCATCGAGCTCGCGCGCGCGGTCTACATCGAGAACGACCGGCGCGCGGCGCTCAAGAAGCGCATCAACCTCGCGCTCGGCTCGCGGCTGCTCGAGGAGAAGTCCTACCAGGACTATTAGGCCGAAGTTCTTCCCCTCGTCCGGCGCTGAGGTAGTCAGCAGAGACTGGTTTTTCTAGCGTTTTCTGCGTCCGTAGCACACGCTTTTGGTGCATAAATGTAGTCACTAATATAGTTGCACTCGTGGTGCAGATGGGCTATATTCCGTTGCATGTCGCAACGAGGTGGCGCGGTTCATGTCGTCACCACACGGCGCCGCTACAAAGGCCGTGTGTACTCGACCCATCTGCTGCGCCGCAGCTTCCGCGAGGGCGAGAAGGTCAAGAACGAGACCGTCGGCAATCTCTCGCATCTACCGGAACCGCTGATCGAGGTGATCCGCCGCGCACTGCACGGGGAGACCTTCGTGGCGGTTGGCGAGCGGCTGCAGATCCTGCGCTCGCGCCCTCATGGGCACGTGCAGGCGGTACGCGCCGCGATGCAGCGGTTGGGGCTTGAGTCGCTGATCGCTTCACGGCCCAGTCCCGAGCGCGATCGGGTCTGCGCGATGGTGGCCGCACGGGTGCTCGCTCCGCACACGAAGCTGGCGACCACGCGTTGGTGGAGCACGACGACGCTCGCACAGGAGTACGGCGTCGAGGGGGCGAACGAGAATGCTCTGTACACGGCGATGGATTGGCTACTGGAGCGCCAGGGGGCGATCGAGCGCAAGCTGGCCGCGCGGCACCTGCAGGAAGGCTCGCTGGCGCTCTACGACCTCTCTTCCAGCTACTTCGAGGGCACGCACTGCCCTTTGGCGAAGCTCGGCCACAGTCGTGATGGGAAGAAGGGGACATTGCAGGTCAACTACGGCCTGCTGACCAATCAGGTGGGCTGTCCCGTGGCGGTCTCGGTGTATGAAGGTAATACGGGGGACGCCAAGACGCTGATGCCACAGGTCAAGAAGCTGCGTGAGGAGTTTGGCCTCGAGCGCGTGGTGCTGGTAGGAGATCGGGGCATGATCTCGCACAAGGCGATCCAGGAGCTGCGCGAGATCGAGGGACTCGGCTGGATCACGGCCCTCAAGAGCGGCCAGATCCGCGCGCTCATCGAAGGCGAGACGCTGCAGCTGGGGCTGTTCGATGAGCGCAACCTCGTGGAACTCTCTCACCCCGATTATCCCGGGGAGCGGCTCATGGCGTGCCGAAATCCGCAGCTTGCGAAGCTGCGCGCCCACAAGCGTGTGGCGTTACTGGAGGCAACCGAGAAGGAGCTCGAGAAGGTGCGCGCCCGGGTCGATCGCGGCCGCCTGCGGGGCCAGGCGGCCATCGGGGTGTGCGTCGGACGCGTGGTCAACAAATACAAGGTCGCCAAGCACTTCGCCCTCAAGATCAGCGACCGACGCTTTGACTTCCACCGGGTCGAAGATGAGATCGCCGCCGAGGCGGCGCTCGATGGGATCTACGTGATCCGCACCTCGGTGCCCAAGAAGCAGATGTCAGCGGCGGACGCGGTCAGAAACTACAAGGCG
>JAJZLX010000160.1 GCA_021850555.1 Pseudomonadota bacterium
AGCTCATTCCGATGTTGTCCGACCGGTTCGCCGCGCTCGATTGCGAGGAGGTGCTGCGGGCCCTGGAGGAGCGGGGAGTTCCCGCCGGGCCGATCAACGGCGTGGCGGATGTCTTTTCCGATCCGCAGGTGCTTCACCGCGGGATGTGCGTGCAGCTGCAGGCGCAGTGGGCCGCCGGCGGAACGATTCCAGCCATCCGCACTCCCATCTGCTTTTCCGGTGCACAGCTCGATGTGGCGCGTCCCTCGCCGCGTCTGGGGGAGCATACGAGCGAAATCCTGGCGGAGATCGGTTTGTCCGGCTGAGGGGCGATCCGCCCGCCGTGCGAAGCCGAGACCTCGGCGCCCCCCAAGGCCGCCGGCCGCTCCGCGCAGGTCCCCCGCGCCGGAGGCGCGCAATCAATATCCGACCGTGAAGCGTCGCCGGCTGTGCCTGGGCGTCTCCAGCTCATCGACCAACGCGATGGCGTAGTCTTCCATGGAGATGTGGCTCCTGCCCTGCACGTCGACCAGCAGCTCATCGCCCCCCAGGCGGAACTTGCCCGTGCGCTCGCCGGGCTCGAGCACCGCCGACGGGGAAAGGAAAGTCCAGTCGAGTTCCGTCTCGGTGCGCAGTGCATCGAGAAACAGCCGCCCGGCAGAGGCTTCCGCCTTGTAGGCCGACGGAAAATCCGGGCTGTCGATGAGCGCGACGCCCGGTGCGATCAGCAGGCTCCCCGCGCCACCGACGACCAGCACGCGTCTGATGCCGGCGTGTCTGGCGGCCGAGATCAGCGCCGGCGCGGTGATCCCGCCGGCGAAACGCATGGCACTGATGATCGCGTCATGCCCGGTCAGCACTGGCGCCAACGCGCCGGGCCGGCCGGCATCGGCGGCTTGCACGGAGAGCCCGGGCCGGGCGGGCACGGCGCTCACGTTGCGGGCGATGCCGGTGACGCTGTGGCCCCGGCGCAGCAGCTCCGCGGCGATGCGCGAACCGACCCGGCCGGAAATGCCGAAGACGGCGACCTTGCTCACGGTGCGGCCTTCCCCTTGCGAAGTGGGATGACGACTATACGCCGAGCGCCGCACGCACGCGCTTGCCCAGACCCCTGAGCCTCGCCACCGGCTCGTTGGAGAATACGAACCGGATGTACTGCGGGCCGTGAGTCTCACCCCAGCCGTCCATCGCGGTGGCGCACACGCGCTGTTGGAGCAGGCGCTGCGCCAGGGTCGCCCCATCGATGCCGTGATCGGACACCCGCAGCAGCATCGACCAACCGCCCGCCGGGGTGCCGAACGCCAGTCCCGCGAGTTCCTCCATCATCGCATCCCGTCTCGCCTGCAACTCGGCCACATAGGAGGCCATCGTCTCCCGCGAGCGCTCGAGCGCCACCGCCACGGCTTCCTGGGCGATCCCTACGGGAACCACCACATTCGCCAAAGACACCGCGACCAGATCCGGCATGAGCGATTCCGGCGCCACGATCCAACCGACCCGCCAACCGATCATGCGCAGCTCCTTGGCCGAGGAGCCGACCGTGATGGTGCGCTCGGCCATGCCCGGCAGGCCCGCAGGATGGATGAGGGGCCGCCCGTCGAACACCAGCCGCTCCATGGCGGCATCGAGGATCAGCAGGAGATCGTGCTCGCGACACAGCGATGCGACCGCGGACCAGTCCGCCTCATCGAGCATGCCTCCGCAGGGCATGGACGGTGACATGAGCAACATCGCCCGGGTCTTCGGTCCCACGGCGCCTGAAAGCGCCAGGCGGTCCAGCCGCCATTGCCCGCCCGGCGTGAACCGAAAGGGCACGAACCTCGGCGTCCCGCCGGCGAGGCGCACGCGGTTGATCAGTCCGGCGTAGGTCGGGTCGGTGACGATCACCTCATCCCCGACCTCGAGGGTCGCAAGCAGCACATTGAGAATGCCCGACAGTCCGCCCGCCGAGATGACACAGTTGCGCGCCCCGGAATAGTCCGCGCCGGAGAGCCTGGAGACGTGCTGCGCCACCGCCTCCCGCAAACGGGCCTGTCCGACGAAGGGCAGGTAGCTGTTGTCGACATCGAGGGAGGCGGCTTCCCGTGTTCTGGCAACGGCCGCCTCATCCGGCGGGATATCGACATCGAGATTCTCCAGCCTGAGGAAGTCCTGGCCGGAGGCGTCGGCGATCGCGCCCATGCGGTCGACACCGATTCCGGCGATATGCTGCAGTCGGGCGGGGCGGGACCAGGGCATGACCGTCTCCCCAAGACAGGATAAATTATAGATAATCTATGAAATCATGAAAACCGAGTCACTGCAACCGCCCGGGCTGGGCTCATCCGTTGCCGACCACATCGCGGATGTCCTCGCCCGCAGAATCGTTCTGGGAGAGCTGCCGCCGGGCCAGAAGGTCGGACAGGACTTGGTCGCGGCCGAATTCCGCGCCAGCCACGTGCCCGTTCGGGAAGCGTTTCGCAGGTTGGAAGCCCGCGGTCTGCTGGTGAGCGAGCCGCGCCGCGGTGTGAGAGTCGCGCCGATCGATCCTGCCGCGGTCCGCGAGGTTACCGAGATGCGGGCCGCGCTCGAGGCTCTCGCCCTGCGACAGGCCGCAGGCGTGCTGACGGAGGAACATCTGCAGGAGGCCCGACAGGCCATCGTCGCGCAGGAGGCCGGGAGCGGGCTCATCGTCTGGGAGGAAGCCAACCGCCGGTTCCATCGCGTCCTTCTCACGCCCTGTGGGATGCCGCGATTGCTCCGGGCGATTGACGACCTCCATCAGGCGAGCGCCCGCTACCTGCTGGCGACGTGGAAGGACCTCGACTGGCAGCCCCGCTCGGATGCCGAGCACCGCGCCATCCTCGACAGACTTCAGTCCCGCGACATCGATGCCGCCATCGCATTGCTGCGCGAGCACATCCTCGCCGCCGGCGAAGCCCTGCGGCGGCGGTTGGAGCCCCTTGGGCGCAGCTGACGCCGCCGACATCTTTCCCGCGCGGCCCCGGCCGGCGCCTGATTTGAGCTCGGGTCCTCACTGGGCTAAAGTCCGGGTGACGGTCCTCTCTGCCACATCCGAGCGGGCCGCAGCAACCGTGCCGGTCAGCTGCTCGAGGCCCATCCATGGGCGGGCCGCTCGCTTCTCATGCGGACCGGCAACGGTATGGGGTTGGCGTGCTCCGCGTCCCGGCGGAGGAGGTCGCGTGAACAAGACCCGAAGAGCCCGATTCTTTCGGTTGGTCGGGGCAAGAGGCCGATCCGCGCTATGCCTCATGATGTCGCTCCTGGCAGTGGCCGGGCTGAGCGCAGCGCGGGGCATATCGGCGAGGGAAAACCCCGCCACGCACAGACAAAGACTCCTGGTTCTGCCATTCGACCTGTACGATTACTCTCTCGATCGCCGGCCCGTGACGGTCGTACCCCTGCGCCGTTGGGCCGCCGGGCTAGCCGGCCAACTGGCCGCCGATCTGCGCCAGGAATCCTCGTTTCGCGTGCTGCGCGGCACGGATGTGACGGCCGCGCTTCGCAAGGTAGGAGCGGACTACCGCCATCCGACAGACTGCCGCGCCTGCATGATCTCGATAGCGAAGCGGGCCGGCGCGGATATCGTCGTGATCGGTCAGGTGCGCAAGCTGAGCAATCTGATCACCTTCTTCGATGTCCAGTTGGACGACGTCCACACCGGCAGGGTGTTGCATGTCATCTCCATGCGGGCCGATGGCGCGGACAGCAACGCGATGTGGAGAAATATCGCGCGAAATATCGCCGGCGACGTGGACCGCGTCACCGCGCACGGTCGCTGACGGTGCGCGGCGGCCATTGGAAGGCGCAAAGCCGGGAATCCATTCGGTGCCCGGCACCGTCCACCGGGCTGCCCGCCCTCCTTGGGCGAGGGCGGCCGTTGCTGCGGTACAATGGGGCGCCGCCTGCCAGGGACTTCATCCATGAAATCACTCGGCTCGCGGGCGCAAGGCGCCCGTCTGGAGCGCATGAAAGCCTCGTCGCGGTGGACGGGCGAGAGCTTCCGCAACGTGCACCCGATCATCCCGGGCCTGCGCGACCCCGACGCGAAGATGCCCAGTCTGTGGGAGTTTCTGTTTCCTGACGATCGGCGCATGCCGGCACGGCCGCTGCCCTCGGTGAATCCCCTCGAGGCCTGGCGCAGCAAGCCCGCAAGCGGGCTGCGGGTCACGTGGCTCGGCCATTCGACCGTGCTCATCGAGATCGATGGCGTGCGTGTGCTGACCGATCCGGTGTGGGGACCGCGCGCATCGCCGCTGCGGCTCGTCGGTCCGAAGCGCTTCCAGCCGGTACCGGTCGACCTCGGCGCGATGCCGCCGCTCGACTTGGTGATCATCTCGCATGACCACTACGATCATCTCGACTATTCGACCATTCGCGCGCTTGCCGGCAGCGACGCTCCATTCGTGACTTCGCTAGGGGTCGGCGCCCACCTCGAGGCCTGGGGCGTGCAGCCGCAGCGCATCACCGAGCTCGACTGGTGGGAGTCGCATGACCTGTGCAATGCCGGGATCAGGGTGACCGCCGCGCCTTCACAGCATTTCTCCGGACGCACGCTGAAGACACGCAACACGACGCTCTGGTCGTCCTTCATCTTAAGGTCGGACCGTCACGGCGTCTTTTTCAGCGGCGACACCGGGCTGACGACCGAATACGAGAGCATTCGAAAGCAGCTTGGGCCTTTCGACCTGTTGATGCTCGAAATGGGCGGCTGGGACCGTGTCTGGGGCGACATGCATCTCGGGCCGGACAATGTGCTCGAGGCAGCCTCCCTTCTCGGCGACGGTGTGCTCCTTCCGGTGCACTGGGGAACCTTCAGCCTGGCGCTGCACGCCTGGGACCAGCCGCCGGAGCGCCTTCTCGAGCTGAGCTCCAAGAGCCGGGCGCGTCTTCTCATGCCGCGACTCGGCGAGCCCGCCGAGCCCGCGCACGCGCCGGATCGGGTGGAGCCGTGGTGGCGGGCCGGTGCCGTGAGACAACCCCTCGCCGGCGCGGCGCCACATGGCAAACCGACGGGCAAGATTCATTGGCCGCTCGACTGACCTGGGCCACTCGGCCCTGACATCCCGCGGGCCGGCGGGCGCAAAAGCCGGCCGTTGAGTTACTTCCGATTGCCGAGGTCTTGTCTGACGTATTGGCCGATCTTCAATCGCAGGTTCGGGTTTTGCCGGGCTGCCATGGAGATCGCATCGTACTGCCCGACAGTCAGCCCGCTTGTCTTGACGGCCTGAACCTGCTCCTTCTCGGCGCTGGCCACCACCGCCTGTCTCGCCTGGGCCGTTTTCGCCCCTTGCAGCGACGCCTCGGCGTTTTGAGCGATCCGCCGGACCTGCAGTGCCGCCTTGGCAAAGGATTGCAGCTGCAGATCGGAAAACTGCGCCGCCTGGGCGGCCGGCGGGTCCGCGGCGGACTGCTGTGCCAAGGCCATTCCCGCCGGGAGCGCCAGCGCGAGCGCGAGCGCGCCAAATCGATTGAGCGTTCGGATTGTATTTCTAGGCATGATCTGTCCTCCACGGGAAGTTGGCGGAATGTGGGAAGCGAGGGGTGTTTCCGTACGGAACCCGTCGCTCCGGTGTCTGTGCCCGCAGACGGAGGCGTGGATGAGGAGGCCGGCCGACTCCAGCGTTCGCGCCCTCTTCGCGCGTCGTGGCTGATCCGGCCCGCGGCGGCCACCGCCGAACGGTGCGACTCGAAAATTACGTTGACACCAACATCCTGCGATACATGATGGAAGTCATGACCCGATGGGTCAACCCCGTAGAAGAGCCCATTTTGCGACACATCGAGCGATCCGCCCATGCGCCGTGAGCGCCGGCGGCGCCTGTTTTGGCTGCGGAAACAGGCGGCTGCGGCCGGATCCTCAAAATCTCCGTCAGTGTCTCATATAACCAAAAGATATGAGTGCCTCGCCGGCCATCCCGACTCGTGGCTCTGATTCCACGGCCGGCTCGGCGAGCACACCAAGGCGTAACCGGTCATTCACAAGCTCGCCGCGCCTGCTACCGATCCGGGGTTACGTATGCCAGGGCCCAATAGTGCCGCCACGATAAGAATTGCGCGCGCTCGCCGATGCTGCCGGCAAGCGTCAGAAGCTCCCGCTCCGTCGGAAAATTCTTCAGCACCCTATGCACGGTGCCATTGCCGAGCGTCCGAAGCTGATAGGTGTTCCCCTCGGCGTCCGACTCGGCGATCGGCGTGCTGCTGCCTTCGACGTACAGGTTGTCAAACAGGATGACCGGAGAGCCGGGTTGCACGCGCTCGCCGACGTGCAGGAGGAAGTCGAGTCGGCGGGAGCGCGGCACATGAGAGAGCCAGAATCCGGCAAACGTGGCGTCAAAAGCGCCGCTGTCGAATGGCAGGTGATACGCGTCCCCGAGAACGAAAGTCACATCACGCCGGCAAATGCGTCGTTGCGCGACCTCGAGCGGTTCCGGTACCGCATCGATCGCAACGACACTTCGCGCCACCGGGGCGACGAATTGAGTCCAGTAGCCGGTTCCGCACGCGACCTCCAGAACCCTGCGGCCACGCAGTTGCGCCGGCAGCCAGCGCTCCATCGCACGAAGCTCGTCCTGCCGTTCCGGCTTCGCGTAAACGCGGTCGTATTCAAGCGCCCGTGCGCCATAGTAAGTGCGCATTTCGCTCATCGTGCCTGCCTGCATCCCTTCCATGATACCCGGCGGCGCTGCCCGAATCGATGCCCGGTCGAGGCCTGCCGCTCGCAGAGCGCGACAACTTCAGGGCGCCCGCTCCGTGCCCGTATTCGACGGGCGATGTCCGGGCAAACCCGGCCGGCGCGGGCCAGGCCCCGGCAGAGCTGCAAGCGGCTGCTTTCATGCGGACTGTCGGCTGTCGCGGGGCGCAGCGTGTATATTGGCGACCCGGGGGCAGGCGGGTCTGAAGAGGATGGTTGCGTTCGGGGCGAATGCGCTGTCTTGGCGCTGCGGCCACTGTCACATTGAAGTGAAGCTCGCTGCCGTTCGAGCGCCGCCGGCGCCAGCTACTGGAGTTTCGGATGACTGACATTGGGATTCTGATCGCCTCGGTCTTCCTGCTTGCGGCATTCGCCGTGGAGCGCTGGGATCGGCGCTCCGGAGTGCCATCGGTGATCGTGATGATCGTCCTCGGGGTGCTCGCCCAGCCGCTCCTGCGTTCGATGGGCGCGGTGGCCGTGGAACTGAAGGCCATGGTGCCGACCGCCGGAGCCATCGGTCTCGTGCTGATCGTGCTCGAGGGTGCGCTCGACATCGAGCTCAGGCGTGAACGCATCAGGCTGGCGGCGAAGGCGTCCGCTCTGGCGGTGGCGGCGTTCGTTCTGTGCGCCGCGGCATTCGCCGCGATCGCGGTCCATGCGTTGGACATGAGTTACTTCCATGCGGTGATTCTCGCAACACCGTTCGCGGTCATCAGCAGCACGATAGCGATCCCGGGCAGCCATTTTCTGGACAGCCGCGCCCGGGAGTTCATCATCTACGAGAGTTCCGTGTCCGACATCGTCGGTGTCCTGGTGTTTTTCGCGCTCGTCAACTCCGACGCCACCCTGAGAGGGTTTCTGACGGGATTGGCCGGAGGGGGGCTGCTCTCCCTGGTGCTCGCAATCGGCTGCTCCGTCGCATTGGTCCTGGTGACGACCCGCGCCGACGCCCACGTGCGCTACATTCCCCTGCTCGCCGGGCTGTTCGCGCTCTATGCCGCGGGGGAGCTGCTGCACCTCTCGCCTCTGATCATGGTTCTGCTGTTCGGGCTGATGCTCAACAACAAATCGGCGCTCGATCAAATACCGACGTTGCACCGGATCTCGGCGAAGATCTCGGCGGCCACGGTCGGGGAGTTCCGTGTGCTGGTTCAGGAGCTGACCTTCGCGGTCCGTGTCTTTTTCTTCTTTCTGCTCGGCTACTCGACCGATCTGTCCGATTTCACAGTCGCGCGCTCCTGGCTGGCCGCCGCGGCGGTCCTCGTCGTGATCTATGGATCGCGCCGCGTTCTGCTTCTGCTCATCGACCGGCCATTGACCGCGACGCTCACCTGGATCGCCCCGCGGGGCCTCGTCACCGTGCTTCTTTACATCGAAGCCGCGCGCAGGATGCACCTGCCGCCGTACCTCGATGGCACGGTGCGGCTGGTGGTGATTCTCTCGGCCACCGTCATGGCGTTATCGCGCCGTTTCGGCGCCACGGACGCCGCCCGCGAGCCCGTCCCCTGAGCGCTCGCCGGATCGTCATCTTGAGGCACGGCTCTCGCCGTCATTTGGGCGGTGAGGACTGCGCGTGCGCCCGGGTGCACTCACACATTTTTGAGCCCGGCGCCTATGGTAGATCTACCGTGCTCACACTCAATGCAGGCATGTGATCTTCTCATGCGCGCTCCCGGCGGGCCGTCAGGACCGCGGACCTGCCCACGGGAGGGTGCTGAGTCACGGCCGTGAAGCCTGCCTCCTGCAACGCCTCGAGCGTGCCCTCGAGCTCCGCGCCGCCGCGGCTGATCGGATTCGGAAGCCAGGCCGGTGCGCGACTTCCATGGAACCGCAGGATGAGCAACAGATGCCCGCCGGGCTCGAGAAGCCCTCGAAGCCGGGCAAGAGTTTCCCGAGGGGCTTCCCAAAACTGGAATGAATGCAGCGCCGCGATATGAGAGAAGGTCTGCGGCGGCCAGTTGAGGCTCCGATCAGTGCCCTCGCGCAAGTCGATCCTGACCGGCAGGCCGAGCCGCTCGAGCCGGCGCCGGGCCTGGCGCACCATGAGCGGCGAGGGATCGAGGCCGGCGAGCAATCCCTCGCCAAGGCGTGGGGCGAGCCGTACTGCGAGGCCTCCGGTGCCAAAGCCGATCTCGAGCACCGAGCTGCCCGCCATGGGATCGAGGGCGGCCGCGGCGCGGCGGTAAGCCGGGGTGTTCAGCCGGTCCATCAACCACGCGAATACCCGCCCAAGGGCGCCGTGCGGCAGCATGGCTTGGTGTGTGCTTCGCCCGTCGTTAGGATCCGAGGTCAT
>JAJZLX010000234.1:0-730 GCA_021850555.1 Pseudomonadota bacterium
GCGGTGGGTACGTTCCAGTAGCGCGCAGGCGGATGAGTGCCGAATGATGGCCGCTGGTGTCCGGCAGCCAGCGAATGCCAGCGACCGTCAGCGCAAGGAGGCGGGTCTGCCCGAGGTCGGAGTCGAAAAACTGACGTAAGCCTATGAATTTACGTCAGTAATCCTCGGCCAACAGGCGCCACTACCCCGACCCGCTACCCCCGCAAAATTCCGTAACACTCCTCCCGCCGCCCTTCAGGCGGCATCCCAACCGCAGGGGTGTTGTATGCCTTCCGTTGATTCCGTAATCGGTACCGATTCCGCCCCGTCTGCTACTGCTACTCCTGCTACTTTCCCAGCCCCTTCGGCCGGCGACACCCTGGTTCCCCTCGCCACCATCCGGGCGTACCGCCGTACCGGGCACGCCGTCGTCACGATCACCCGTAGCGGTCGTTCTCGCCGTCACCTCGTGAGCCTTCGCCGCTACGCGCTCCTGCGCGAATGGACCGTTACCCAGGCCGCGCGCCACTGGCGCACGTCCGGCTGGTGGGGCCGTAGCAGCATCGCCGTCTCCCTATGGGAGGCGAGGGCATAACCATGGCGCATGTGCCTCTTGACCAGGAGCGTGCGCGGCGGGCGCGCACGAACCCGATGTGGCGGTATGTCGAGCGCCACGAGCATCTGCTGCTCGGGCGCATGGGTATAAGCACGGTATGGGCCGGCGATCCCACCGCCAATCCGTACGAGACCG
>JAJZLX010000234.1:740-8941 GCA_021850555.1 Pseudomonadota bacterium
GTGGCGGTATGTCGAGCGCCACGTGTTGTCGGGGACGTAAATCCGCGTAATTTTGGGGTTGAGAGGCGGATTTCGCACGAGCGACATCGGGATCGCCGACGAGGAGAGCGTCAGTGGGCGTCGGGGTAAGGCTTAGAACGGCGTGTCGTCGGTCGCAGGGCTTGGCGACGGCGGCGGACAGGAGGGCTCGAGCTGGTGGACGCGATTGATGAGCAGTCCGCCGTAATGGCGCTCGAGGGCCTCGGTGAGCTGGTAGAGGAAGTCGATGAGCTTCTCGGCGGCGTCACCGGACAGTTCCAGCGGCAGGCAAACGATCGGCAGGTCATTCGGTTCCATGGCTAACGGCTCGCGGCGCGGGGCTTCTTGGCTGTGCAGCGCGCGGCGGCCCGCTTTGCGGCACGCTCCTTCGCCTCCTTCAGGCGGTAGCTCTCCCCGTCGATCGGGAGGATCTCGGATCGATGCACGAGCCGGTCGATGAGCGCGACGACACAGGTGGCATTGGAGAAGACCTGGTTCCATTCGGTGAACGGTCTGTTCGTTGTCAGGATCAGGGGACGGCGCAGCTGATAGCGCCGTGTGACGACCTCGAAGAGCAGGTCTGCGTAGCGGGTGTCGTAGGCCAAATATCCGACCTCATCGCAACAGAGTAACGCCGGAGTGGTGTAGCGACGCAGGCGTCGCGCCAGTTGCGTGGAGCTGTCCTGGGCGGCCAGATCGTGCAGCATGTCGGATGCGGCGGTGAAGCGTGCCGTGTAGCCGCGCAGCACCGCCTGGTGCAGCAGGTTCTTGGCGATCATGCTCTTGCCGAGCCCGTTTGGACCGATCACGATGATGTTGGCGGCCTGCTCGAGGAACTCGAAGGTGAAGAGATCCTCGAGGAGCGCATGATCGAGGTGCTTCGGCCACTGGTAGTCGAAGTCGGCCATGGGCTTGAAGGCGCCGAGGCGCGCCCCATCGAGGCGGCGTTTGAGGCTGCGGCGCAGCCGCTCGCGCTCCTCGATCTCGAGCAGGCGAGCGAGCCAGGGCTCGAGGAGGAGTTCCTCGGCGTGGGCGAGCAGGCCGTAGAGACCGAGCTGGCGCAGGCGGCGCTTCAGTTCGTCAAGCGACAGGGTCGTTTCCGCCCCCGTCATCGTTGTTGCCGTCGGGCTTGCCGGGCTCGCAGTCGGGGGACGGATCTGAGCGTTCATCGGAGTTCTCCTGGGCGAGCTTTTCGTACTCGGCGAGGTCGTGCGGGCGGACGGTGAGATCGCGCACGCGAGGATCGTCGGGCAGGGTCACGGGGATGGGCGGGGATGCCCCGCGCTCGGCGCGGTGCAGGTCGATGAAGTGGCGCACGGCGGGGAGGTGCACGGCGTCCTCGGCGAGCGCGGCGACGATGGCCGCATCGAGGGCTGCGGCGCCGTGGGTATCGAGCAGTTCGGTGAGCCCTCGGGTGAGGGAGCCCAGATGCACGCCGCGCACCGCGGCGAGCTGCAGCAGCCGCACGGCGCTCGGGGCGGCATAGTGCAGTCGGTCAGTCGCCCGATGGGCGCGCCCGGCGCGTTTGCGGGCCTCGAGCGCCTTGATGTGGCCGGGTTCCTCGATCTGCGCGCCGCGATCGTAGCTCCTCGGGTGCGTGGCGATGAGCGTGCTGCCATCCAGGACGCGTACGGTCTCGACGGTGGCGAGCACCTCGAGGGTGCGGCGCACGTGGGTGTGAGGGACGGAGTAGTCGTTCAGGTCAAAGCGTACGTAGGGAGTCTTGTGGGCGTGCACGATGACCCGCTCGGCAGCCGGGAACGGCTCATCGGGCAAGGCGAGCAGATGCCCCCGCTCGGCCTCGAAGCACTCGCGCACCGTGCGGCTGCGATCCTCCGGGCAGGGCCGATCGGCCGCCTCGCCGGCGCACCAGGCGAGCGCCTGGGCGTTCAGATCCTCCAGATCGGTGAAGCGTCGCGCGGCGAAGAAGCGCTCACGCACGAAGCGGATGGCCCGCTCGACGCGCCCCTTCTCGTTCCCGCGCGCCACGGCCACCGGGCGCGGTGCGAACCGATACCAGGCTGAGAGCTCCAGCAGCGTCGGATGGAAGCGGATCGCATCCGGGGCACGCTCGAGGTGCACCCGCTCGAGCACCGCGGAGCGTAAGTTGTCATACAGGACGGTACGGGGAACTGACCCGAAGGCGCTGAAGGCGCGCACATGGCCGTCGAGGAAGGCGCTCATCGCCGCTCCCTGATAGAAGCGCAGGAACAGGTAGCGCGAGTACGACAGCACCATCACGAAGGCCATCAACGGGCGTAACGCCTTCCCAACAGCGAGCTTGCCGAAGTGCGCCCAGTCGCACTGGCCCTGGTCCCCCTGCAAGGTGCGCAACCGCAGATACGCCTCGGCGGCCGGTCGCGGCCGGTACCGAGCGACGATGGCGCGGAAGTGATCAGGACGACCCGGATAGCCGCGCTCACGCACCATGTCGTACAGGCGCGAGGCCCGCAAGCTGGGGTAGCGGGCGAGCGTGTCCTGGATGAACGGTACGAAGGGGTCGGCGATCGAGTCGCGTGTGGACTGAGCTGCCGCGGGGATGCCCGCCTGCGTCAGCACGCGCCGCACGGTGTCGTGGTGGATGTTCAGCTGACGGGCGAGCGTGCCGATCCGCCAGTGCTCGGCGTGGTACAGGCGCAGGATCTCGGCCTCGAGCTCGCGCGAGATCATCGCCGTACGCTGCCGCATCGGGCAGCAGGGGACTCACCCGCTCCAGCGCCAGGGGTGAAGCCGGGCAAAGGCCGGCAACAGCCGCCCACAGAACGCACAGCGCGTCTGCAGGAGACGGATGGGAGGCCGGGGAGGCCTTTTGGAGACAACATCGATCGGCTCGCTCACGCTGACCAGATGCCGCGATACGCTGCACCGGCGCGTCAAGAGGGACAAGCCGTGATGCGTCACTTCGTGCCGGTGCCGCTCCCGGTAGCGCCGTTGTCGTTCGGCATGTCGACGCGCTCCACGGGGGGTGCGTTGGTAGCGAGCGCCGGCGCGGCGCACAGACTCCCGGCGAGCGAGCTCGGCGCAATCCCCGGGGCAGTACAGGTTCCCGCAATCACATTGCGCGCAGATGCACACCTGCATCCCGCAGCGACGGCAATGGTAGAGCCGGTAGGTTGCCGGCTCCTCGAGCAGCCCCAAGACCCCCTCCCCGATGGCACTGGACAGCGCCGCGGCGAGGAGGCATAAAGGCTCGGCAAAGCTGCCTCCGACGGCGCTGCGCATCGAGGGCCCGGGGTTCGACGCCAATCAAACTGCCCGGGCCTTCGTCTATGTGCGTCTCGTGCCTTCAGCATAGCCGAAGCGGATAAAACCGCACCCGGGGCGCAGGTGCGCACGCCCCCAGAAGTCCAATCGCAGAAGTAGATCTCTGCCCGGCCGGACGGCCGGTCAGACCGCGCCGCCGCTGCGCGGCGACGCGCCAAAGAACGACGTATAGAGGGGGAAATCCGAAGACGATGAGAGAGGCAGTATCGACCGCCTCAGGGCTCAGGCCGTCATCTCAAAAGCGCGGCCCAACCCCAGAATCAGGCGGTTCCTGGTCACCGTTCACACCACGAGCATCTGCTGCTCGGGCGCATGGGTATAAGCACGGTATGGGCCGGCGATCCCACCGCCAATCCGTACGAGACCGGACAGCCAGCGCCCGAGACGCCTGCGGCGTCCGCGATGCACGAGACGTCAAGTGCGCCGGAGCTGATGACGGATGCGGAACGCACACGGCACATGGTGCGCGTGTTCGAGCCCGCAGCGATCCGTGAGGCCCGCGAGTTGCTGGGCGCGCCGGCCAGCAAGGCCGACGGCAAGCGGGACGCTGCCGCGCTCTCGCGCAGCTCCGCGGCGCTCGATCGCGCGGCCCGCGACGACGGCTGGCGGTCGGTGCCGTGGGCCGGCCCCACCGAAGTCGTGGAGCCTTTCGCCGGCCTCGGTCCCGAGGTCGAGAACTTCCGCGAGGTGATCGAGCACCTGCGCACGCAGTGGACACTGGCGAGCCGCGCCCATTGCGCGTCAGAAGCGCGTATCGACCCGATTCTCCTGACCGGCGATCCCGGCGTCGGCAAGACGCATTTTGCCGCTGCACTCGCCGACCTGATGGACGTGACGATGTCCGTTTTTTCCGCCGGCTGCGCGTGCGACAGCATGCAGCTCTGCGGGTCGGATGCCAGGTGGAGCAACACGAGGACTGGGATGGTCTTTGACGCGCTCGCGATGGGCGACAGCGCGACCCCGGTGCTCGTCGTGGACGAGCTGGATAAGCTGGCACCTGAATCCGGCGCCAACCGAGACACACCCGTCAACACACTGCTCGACCTGCTGGAAGAGAAATCGGCGCGCTGCTACCGCGACATGTCACTCCAACTCCAGATGGACGCCTCCCGCCTGATCGTCATTTGCACAGCGAACGATCGCGAGCGCATCGCACCCCCGCTACTGTCCCGTCTCACGGAATTTCACATCGCGTCGCCCACGGCGGACCAGCGGCGGCTGATCCTCGAGCAGTACCTCGGGCGACTCATTGAGACACATGAGTGCCCGGCCAGCATGGCGCTAGATGCGGCCAGTGCCGAGGCGGCACTGGCGATGCCGGACCTTGATGTGCGCGCGCTCCTGCGGATGGTTCGCGCAGGCTTCGCCGCGGCGCTCGCGGCCGGTTGGGATCGCGTGATCCTTTCTCCGCCACGGCGTGGACCCGGGCGGCAGCGGATCGGTTTTATCTGAGGATGGGTGGGGATGACCACGAAGATTGAGCCCTTCCTCAAGGAACTTGAAGAGTTCTTCGCTCCGTCTCGTCGGGCGGCCGATAAGATCCGCCAGCAGACCTTACCGGGCGAGGGGCGGACGTGCCGTGCGCTGATCGCGTACTCGCGGGGAGAAATATGCCGCGGAGACGCCATGGACCTGCTCGATATCGAGTGGTATGGCCAATTGCTCGATGCGCTCGCCGAGCATGGCCTCGAGCGGCCCGACGCGCAGCTGACCGGCCGTGCGACGCCGCTACTCAAGGAGATCCTGGAATGAGCCATGCAATCGGCCGAGGAGGCCGCTATGAACGCCAGCAAACACCGCGCCCCGATCCTCGCTCTTGCCTTCGCCGCGTGCGGTGGCGGCGGCGGGTCCAAGGGCGCCGCCTCAGGCGCATGAGCGTATTATCCAAAACGCAGTCGCCCCTTTTCGAGAGGTAAGCGAACAATAATATGGACGAGACACCAAGTGCAGATGATCAGGCGCTTATAGACATATTGAGCCAGCTTGCCAATAAGGCCAAGCCGCACTTCGACCACTACGCCTCGTTCCGGGATGATTTTGGCGCCGCAGAATATTCGCGGTGGTTGTCGCAAGGGCCACGGATCGAAGATCTGCAGAATCTTCAGAAGGAAGTCCAGCTTCTGTTGGTTAGACACCCTGTCTTTGGACGGGAGAGATCCGTGTTCTTTGGTGTCAAGCAATTGATGCTTTCTCCGCCATATCAATCGTTCAATCTGTTGAGGGTATCCTGCGAACGCGATCCAGAGGCAGCCATCGCTTGGATGCATGGAGTCTTTGCGACGACTCGCGCGGACATCCGATATGTGGCCGAGGTGCACGGACTCGAGCTGCGCGGGCGAGAGCGGCTCTCGAATGGAGTCGAGCTGGTTCCGCTGGCGGAGTTGCCCGACAGTCCGTATGCTCGTCGCCTTGTGGCTCAGTACCCGCAGTTTTTGCCATCCTTTCATCGGCCGTTCTCCCGTCCTGTTGGAGCGATGTTCGAAATAAAGGGGGTCCGGGCATCTGAGGCATTGCCCAATCACCCACCGCAGTTAGGTCCGCGTTCAGATGTCCTTGAGACCACGGTCAGAGCATTCGCTCTGGTGGCGGACGCATCGCCGGTTGTGGGTGTCGGCTGGATCGAATTCGTTGATTCAGATCTGGCGCTTGCGGAATTTGGGCAGGTATGGTCTGCGTCTTTCCATGAAAGCAATCTCACTAGTCCTATCAAAACCCCACCTGTTGTCGATGAGTCCGCATTGGAGTGGGTTGAGCGCTATATTACACTTCCGCTTGATGTTAAGCGGACAGTGGATGTCGCGCTCGAGCGGCTCGCTCTTGCGCGGCGGCGGTATCATCCAGGCAATAAGGCGATCGAGGGATCTATTTGCCTTGAGGCGCTCCTAGGGGATCGCGGCAGCCAGGAACTTACATACCGCCTCAGACTGCGGGCAGCCCTGCTTCTGGCCAAAGAATTGAAGGATCGCGTTGAGATTTCTAACGCAGTGAGAGACTTTTATACACTTCGTAGCAAGACGGTCCACGGTATCGCTGCTTCGCGCGACAGCACAGTGACAGACAGCGCCTGCGCGGAACGAGGCGTAGCCATCTGCGCCGATGCGCTCAGAGCGATTGTCAAGCTGGGAAGGAAATATGTGCCTGCAGATTGGGAACTCTCTGGAGGGGATCCGGGCTCGAAAAGGTTGTAATCCGCCCCGCCCTTGCTGTAACTCGCACTCTGCGCGAGCTACACGCCGTCCGAAGTCGCGGTCAACGTGATGACGTTGGTGTTCGCGCTGCTGTGACATCCGCCTTGCCCGATGCCGCCGTGGCGGAGGCGACAACCAATTGAGGGTGGCTCAATCGGCAAATTGGCCGTTGGCGAGCTCTCACCGGTCCGCTGGCATCGGTAGGGTAGTAGAAGCCGCTCGCGCCCCAGCAGTTCGGCACGAAGCCGATGTGATAGGCAATGACCGACTTTATCCGACTCTTGCCAGATTCTTTCCGCCAGAATACTCTTCCCCATTCGGACTGGCGCAGGCTGCGCAATTGGGGGAGGACATTCCATTGGCTGAGCCATGGGCCTCGGTCGAAGAGGTCGCCAAGCACCTCGGGGTCGCCAAGGATTCCGTGTATCGCTGGATCGACCATCGTGGCCTTCCGGCTCATAAGATCGGCCGTCTCTGGAAGTTCAAGCTCTCGGAGGTAGATCACTGGGTCCGGGCCGGTGGCGCGGATGCTCAGGATGGAGAGAAGGACACCGCGCAATGAGCCCCACCATTGATCTCGATCGTCTGCTCAAGCTCCGCCTCGTGGTCGGCCGCTTCGGCGAAATGGACCAGGCTGGCTGGTGGAATACGAAGGAACAGCTCAGCGCTCTCGGCGCCGACGTCCTCTCCCGCGGCTTCCCTCGCACGCACCGTTTCGCGCAGGCGCGCAGCGTCTTCGCCGTAGCGGCGCACCGCTGCGCGGAGCTTTTTGATCCACCTCAGTGCGTCACGCTTTGGCGCCTCCCGGAGGAGATCGAAGAGCAGTTCGACACGCAGTGGGAGCACTGGCTGGATCATGCGGCCGACTGGCGCCCCTTCTTTCAGCGGCTTGAATCTCTACCGGGCACCGACCTCGCGGCGATCCTCAAGTCCCTGGAGCTGGTCGACGATCGGGACCTCGAATCCCTCTCACGCCTGCGCCGCTCGGCCGAGGGGCGCGCTGTACCCCTGCCCGGGGTATTCGCCTCCACGGACGCGGACGTGACGCTGCTTGCACTTGGTTTTGCGCGCAGCGATAAAGGCGCATTGGCTGTTCCCTACGCGCGCAGGGGTGATGCATGACACCACTACGTCGCGCCAACATCGCGTCCTCCTTCACGATCGTCAAGGGCGCACTGATCAATGAGACCTATGCGGTCCTCGCCGCTTGGGATCTGAGTCGATCCAAGCGCGAGAACCTCGATCGGCTCCGCCAGGAGAATTTCGTCGGTGCACGCACCGCGACCTGGCTGCGGGATCTCGCCAAAGTGCTCAACCGGCGCTTCGAGCCCGAGGGACGCGACCGGGCGCTCGTGATGCTCGCCCAGAGCGGCTGCGACCTGCTCGAGTGGAAGCCCATTCTTCTCTGGCACATCACCCGCGATGAATTCCTGCTGCGCGACTTCCTGCAGAACTGGCTGTTTCCCGCCTACGAGTCAGGTCTCGCACGCGTCAATCCGGCCGAGGTCCGAGAGTACCTGCGTGACACGGCCCGGCGCGGCGGGGTGACCGAGCACCCTTGGTCCGAGACGACCCTGGAGCGGGTCGCGGCGGGACTCTTGAAGATGGCGGTCGAGTTCGGCCTGCTGCGCGGCAAGGCCGTCAAGACGTTCAATGCCTATTCTCTGCCCGAGCGCAGCTTTCTGTATCTGCTGCACGTGCTGCGCGAGACACACCCCAACCCACGCAAGA
>JAJZLX010000030.1 GCA_021850555.1 Pseudomonadota bacterium
AGAGACGGCCAGCCGAAGCCGAGCTTCCAGGCGACGAGAGCCGAGAGCAGCCCGGTGAGGGCCTCGACCAGGGGGTAGCGCAGGCTGATGCGCGCCCCGCACTTGGCGCAGCGGCCGCGCAGGAAGAGGTAGCTCACGAGGGGGATGTTCTCGAGCGCGCCGATCGGGGCCTTGCAGGCGGGGCAGGCGGAGCGGGGCACGACGAGGTCATAGCGCTCGGCCGGCTCGTGGCTCCCGGTCGGCTCCCCGGCCCCCTCACCGGATTGCAGCTCGGCGTACTGCTCGCGCCACTGCCGCTCCATCATGATCGGCAGGCGGTGGATGACCACGTTGAGGAAGCTGCCCACGAGCAGGCCCAGCACCAGGCACAGGCCGGTGTAGAGCGCGGGTGAGGCGGCGAGCAGTTGGATCAGCGACACGAGAAAGCCTCGGTCGCGGGAGCGCGGGGGATGATCGCAGGCTCCCTTCGATCAGCCGACGACGTTGCCGAGTTGGAAGATCGGCAGGTACATGGCGATCACCAGGCCGCCGACGATCACGCCGAGGATCACCATGATCAGCGGCTCGAGCAGGCTCGACATGCTGTCCACCGCGTTGTCCACCTCGGCCTCATAGAAGGTGGCGACCTTGCTCGCCATCGTATCGAGCGAACCCGCCTCCTCGCCCACCGCGATCATCTGCACCACCATGTTGGGGAAGATGTTCTGGTTTTCCATGGCGCGCTGCAGGCGCTGGCCGCCGGCGACCTCGTCGCGCATCTTGAGGACCGCGTCCTCGTAGATGATGTTGCCGCAGGCGCCGGCGACGGATTCCAGCGCCTCGACCAGCGGCACGCCGGCGGCGAACATGGTGGCGAGCGTGCGCGCATAGCGCGAAATGGCCGCCTTGTTGAGGATGGGGCCGATGACGGGGATCTTGAGCGACAGACGGTCCATCATCTCCCGCAGCTTCCGTGAGCGCTTGTAGAAGTGGTGAAAGACCACCACGGCGATGCCGATCAGGATCGCGAGCCAGACGCCCTGGTGCTGCACGACGTGCGAGATCCTGATGACGAGCAGCGTGAAGGCGGGCAGGTTGGCGCCGAAGTTGTTGAACAGCCCCTGGAACTCCGGGATCACGTAGATCATCAGGATGAGCGTGACGATGAACGCCACGCTCACCACCGCGGCCGGATAGAAGAGCGCCTTCTTGACCTTCTTCTTGGTGGCCTCCGACTTCTCCTTGTAGGTGGCGATCTTGTCGAGCAGGGTATCGAGCGCGCCCGCCTGCTCCCCGGCGCGCACCAGGTTGACGTACAGGTCGTCGAAGTACAGCGGGTGCTTGGCAAACGCCTCGTGCAACGAGCTGCCGGACTCGACATCAGCCTTGATGGCCAGGATGAGCTTGCGGAGCGAGGGCTTGTCGACGCCGCTCGCGACGATCTCGAAGGACTGCACCATGGGGATGCCGGCGATCAGCATGGTGGAGAGCTGGCGGCTGAATATCGCGATGTCGGCGGGCTTGACCTTGCCGCCCTTCAGGCTCTCGCGCTGCTTGCGGGCGCGCAAGAGCGCGATGCCCTGGCGGCGCAGGTCCGCCCGCAGCGCCGCCTCATCGATGGCGCTGGCGGTGCCCTTGACGCGCTGGCCGTGCTTGTCGCGGCCCTCCCAGGCAAAGAGGGAGTCGGCTTTCGGGGCTTTGAGGGTGGCGGTGGCGACCGTGGCCATGGCTTGTGTCCCGCGTCACTCGATGGTGACGCTGTTGAGTTCCTCGAGGCTGGTGATGCCCGCCTTCACTTTCTCCAGGCCCGCGCGGCGCAAGTCCCAGACGCCGTCGCGGGCGGCCTGCTCGCCGATTTCCAGGGCATTGCCGTCAGCGAGGATGATGCGGGCGATCGCGGGACTGACGGGCATGACCTGGTAGATGCCCGTGCGGCCCTTGTAGCCGTCGGTGCAGTTGGAGCAGCCCACCGGTCCGAACAGCTTCAGTCCCTCTTGCACGTCCTTTTCCGTGAAACCTTCCTTCAGCAGCGCCTCCGCCGGCACATCGAGGGGCTGCTTGCACTGGTTGCAGAGCTTGCGCGCCAGGCGCTGGGCGATGATGAGGCTCACCGAGGTCGCGATGGCGTAGGGCTTGACGCCCATGTCCACCATGCGGGTCAGGGTCTGCGGCGCATCGTTGGTGTGCAGTGTCGAGAGCACCAGGTGGCCGGTCTGGGCGGCCTTGATGGCGATCTCCGCCGTCTCGAGGTCGCGGATCTCGCCGACCATGATGACATCGGGATCCTGGCGCAGGAAGGCGCGCATGGCCGCGGCGAAGGTCAGGCCCACCTTGGGGTTGACGTTGACCTGGTTGACGCCCGGCAGGTTGATTTCCGCCGGGTCCTCGGCCGTGGAGATGTTGTTGCCCTCGCGGTTGAGGATGTTGAGGCCGGTGTAGAGCGAGACGGTCTTGCCGCTGCCCGTGGGGCCGGTGACCAGGATCATGCCCTGGGGCTTCTCCAGGTACTCCTCGTAGAGGGCTTTCTGGAAGGGCTCATAGCCCAGCGATTCGATGCCGAGCATGGCCTGCGAGGGATCGAGAATACGCAGCACGATCTTCTCGCCGAAGAGCGTCGGGCAGGTGCTGACGCGGAAGTCGATGGACCGCGTCTTCGACAGGCGCATCTTGATGCGCCCGTCCTGGGGCACGCGCCGCTCGGCGATGTCGAGCCGCGACATGACCTTCAGGCGCGCGGCCAGCTTGCCGCCGAGCTGTGGGGGAGGCTGGGCGATCTCCTTCAGGACGCCGTCCATGCGCAGGCGCACCCGGTAGGTCTTCTCGTAGGGCTCGAAGTGGATATCCGAGGCGCCACGGCGGATGGCGTCCAGCATCACCTTGTTGACGAAGCGGACGATGGGAGCGTCTTCGACGTCCTGGTCGGTCTTGTCCTCGATCTCCTCGTCCGCGCCGACATCGAGGGTTTCGAGACCGACGTCCGTATCCGACGTGAGCTGGCTGATCTGGTTGTCGACCTGCTCCAGGGCCTGACCGATGGCCCGCTGCAGCTTGTCGTCCTCGACGACGATGACCTCGACGCCGAGGCCGGTCTGGAATTTGATCTCATCGACCGCGTGCAGGTGCGTGGGATCGGCCACGCCGAGGAAGAGCTTCTTGCCGCGCCGGTACAGCGGCAGCATCCGATGCTTGGCCACCAGCTTGTCGCTGACCACCTTCAGGGTGTCCAGGTCCGGGGTGACCGCGTCCAGGTCGAGGAGCGGTACGCCGAACTCGTTGGCGGCGGCGACGGCGATCTCGCGCGCATTCGCCGCCCCTGTCTCGACCAGCTGGCTGACGAGGGTGATCTTGCGCTCCTGGGCGGCGCTCATGGCCTCGAGCATGGCCGCCTCATCCACCACCCCGTCCAGGACGAGGCGCTGGGGCAGGCCCCCGAGTCCGGCGCGCAGGCCGCCGACCGCGACAGAAACCGTTTCGTTCATGGATTTAACTGAGCGAGGCCCGACCCCTAGAACTCAAGTGTACCCAAGCCAGCCCGGCCGGCAATGCAAAATCACTTGCGATGCTGGCACACACGGGGCGGGGCCGGCGTGACCTCGTTCGCAGACCGTGATGGGGCGCTTAAGATCAAGAACCCCGCCAGACCAGGGGCATCCGCGGGCATGAGCGCAGCGGCTTACTGGCAGATGTGCGGTAAGTAGTCTTCCTCATCGTTCGCGCTCGAAATGCTGCCGTCGATCGCAGTAGCGCCGAGCGCGGTGAGCTGGGGAGGACCGGCGATGGTGCTGGTCGTCGAGCTGCCGTCGTTGCAGACCCAGGAGATATCGCCGTCGGCGGACTGGTAGGCCGTCCAGACGATGGTGCCGTTGACGATGTGGTAGTTGGCGTTGCCGTTGTATTGCACGGTGATCTGGCCAGGGGCGGTGAGAGCAACGGAGCGCACATAGCTGCCGGAGATCGTGCCGGTGACGGCCACGGCTGCATTTGATGCGGCGGCGACGCCGGTCTCGGCGTATGTGTCCCCGAATGCATTCTCGAGGCCGCCGGCGAGGGAGATGCCCTCTGAGACTTCGGAGCGAACCACGTAAGCCTCATAGGCCGGGATGGCGATAGCCGCCAGGATGCCGATGATTGCGATCACGATCATCAGCTCGATCAGGGTGAAGCCCTTGGCTGCGTGGCGCATTTCGGGTTCTCGTCCCGCACGCCCGGGGTCCTTGGGTGCGGCCGGGCTTCTGCGGGAGCGGTGTTCTTGGTGTAGTGAGCCTTGTCTCTACTGTCGCAGACCGGCGACTCGGATGCAAGGGCGCCGGCGCGCGGATGGGTGGCTAAAAAGAAGCCCCCGCAGCGCGGGGGCTTCCCATGCGGACAACGGGAGTTGCGGTTAATCGCAGACGTTCGGTAGATACGAGGTATTGGTGATGCTACCCGCGCCCGGGGTGGTGCCGCCCGTCACAGGGAGCAAGCCGGTGGCAATGGCCGCAGTGCTTGACGCGCCATCATTGCACAACCACGTGATATTGCCGTCCGTCGACTTATAGGGTGTCCAAATGACAGTGCCATTAGCGATATTCGCGTTGGCATTGGTATTATACGTGACGGTGATTTGTCCATTCTGCCCGATTGCAGCGCTCCCGACATAAGTTCCAGAGATGGTTTTTGTGGCGGGAATCCCGACGAGCGCGTTTGAATCGCAGCTGGCCGCCGTTCCCTTGTTGGCGTAACACTCGTCGAACGCGGTCTCGAGACCGCCAATGATCGACTCACCCTCCGACGCCTGAGCGCGGATGACGTAGTTCTGATAGGCCGGAATGGCGATGGCCGCCAGGATGCCGATGATCGCGATGACGATCATCAATTCAATCAGGGTGAAACCCTTTTGCACCGATTTCATCTCGTAACTCCTCGAGAGGAAGTGGAGATTGCCCAGAGGCGCAAAGGGCGCCTGCTGGACCGATGGAGCAAGAGCCGTGCCAGAGGCACATCTACACACTAACTCATTGATCTACAATCCGAAGATTCTGTTTCGGGCCGCGGTGATTTTACTAAAAATGAGACGGGCTGACCGTACCAGGGCGTCCCGCGCGTCGCAAAGTGACCAAAATTGTCACCTTCCTGGTCTAATTGCCGCCGACCTCGGTCTGCAGCCTTCCCATATGGCAAAGCGACGGCCGCCAGCGCAGGCCAGGCCGCTTCCGGTGGCAGGCGGCGGGAGGGCTTTCATCACCTTCGCCGGGTCCCGCGGGACGTCGTTCTCAAGTTGTCGAGCCCCCGGCTGACTGGCACGGAATTATCCGCTATGTTTAAACCAGTTAATTCACTGCGCCCTGGCCATGCTCCTTGACTGGTTCAACGCTCGCGAGGCGGTCGAAGTCGGCGCGTCGCTGGCCGATTCGTTCCCGCCGCCCGGTCCGACCGGTGCCCGTTCGCGCTCCCGAGATGGCAAGCCGGACATTCAGAAGTTTCTGCAGCGGGCGGCCCGAGATGCCCGTCCGCTCAAGCTGAACCTGTTCAGGCGGGCCAAACTGCTCGAGACGTTCAAGTCCAGATTGCTCGAGCGCGGGTTGGATCGGGGTATGGCAGAGGAGATCACGCACCTGCTGCTGGTGCAGCTCTCCGGCCGAGGCATGGGCGACCCGATGCCCGCTCGCAGCCCGGTTGCGGCCCAAGCTGGAGGCAACGCGCGCAAGCGCATTCCTGCGCTCCTCGGCGAGGTCGACGCGCTGATGGGCAAGCGCGATTACGCTGGGGCTGTCGGGCGGCTGGAGGAAATCCTCCAGATCGAGCCCAATCATCCGGTTGCGCACAACATTCTGGGCGATGCGCTGTGCAAGCTGGGCCGCTTCCATGCGGCCGAAATCGCCTTTCGGCGCGCGGTCGAGTTGAAGCCGCGGATGGCCGAGGCGCTCGTCAATCTCGGCACCGTGTTGCGCTGGCGCGGCGAGTTCGCGGCCTCTGAGACGGTTCTGCGCAGGGCGATCAAGCAAGACCCACGCAACGCCTCGGCACTGACCGGCCTCGGGCACACGCTGAATTCGCTCGATCGAATGATGGATGCCCGGGAATGCTTCGAGAAGGCGCTGCGGCTGAAGCCGCGTGACGCCGCCGCGCTCTGTGGCCTGGGCTGGCTTGCGAGCATGGACGGCCGCTTCGAGGAATCGGAGCGGTTGTACCGCACGGCTCTGGAGGCGGACCCCAAGTGCTCGGAAGCGTGGGCGTGGCTGGCGGAGCTGCGGCGGATGACGAGCGAGGATCACGATTGGCGCTCGGGCGCCGAAAGGTTGCTGGCAGAGGGTCTGCCGCCGGTGGAGGAGGCGAGGCTGCGTTTCGCGATGGGCAAGTACTTCAGTGACCTCGGCAGCTTCTCCCGTGCCTTCGAGGAGTACACCCGAGCCAACCGGCTGCACAAGCTGCACGCGACGCCCTACGATCGGCCGGCGCGCGAGGGGTTCGTCGAAGAGATGATCCGCCTCTACCCGCGGGAGCGCCTCGCCCAGCCGGTGGAGGGCGCCAGCGGCTCGCAGCGGCCGGTGTTCGTCGTCGGCATGATGCGCTCGGGAACCTCCCTCGTGGAGCAGATCATCGCCTCGCATCCGCTTGCGGCGGGAGCGGGGGAGCTCGAGTATTGGAATCCCACAGCGTTGAAATATCGGGAGGTCCTGCGGAGTGGGGCGCCGGCTGCGCCGCTGTTGAGACGGTTGACCGACGGCTATCTGAGAATCCTTGACCGTCATTCTTCCGTGGCGCAGCGGGTCGTCGACAAGTCCACCTACAATTCCGACCATCTGGGGATTATTCACCTCGCCTTTCCGCAGGCGCGCATCCTGTGTCTCAGGCGCGACCCGATCGATGTCTGCCTGTCGTGCTTCTTTCAGCAGTTCGCCACGGCGGCGAATTTCACCATGGATCTGTCGGATCTCGCGCATTTCTATCGTGAGCACCATCGCCTGATCGCGCACTGGCGCTCAGTGCTGCCCAAGGACGTCTTCCTGGAAGTGCCGTACGCGGAGCTGGTGGCCGATCAGGAAGGCTGGAGCCGCCGGATCATCGAATTCCTCGGCCTGCCGTGGGATCCGAAGGTGCTCGAATTCCACAAGACCGAGCGACCGGTGCTGACCGCGAGTCACTGGCAGGTGCGCCAGAAGATCTACTCGAGCTCGGTGGGGCGGTGGAAGCACTACGAGAAGCTCATCGGCCCGCTGCTGCCGTTGCGCAAGCTCGGCTGAGGCCCATCTCCCCGCCAAGTCCGTCCGATGCGCCGATCGAGCTCGCGCGGCGTTGTGGCCCCTGACACTCAGGTGCTCCCGCTTTGGGGGGAGGGAAGTATCCGGCCTCCGTTGAGTTTCTGTAAAAATGTGCCTACAGGAAGTACGCGGACTGAATGGTCTTGCAGCTCAGTGTCGCCCAAGTAGACGCCGTAGGAAGATGTCAGTGTTCCGGAGTCCTGGAGCTCGAGGAGCGTGCGGCTATATTCCGGACGCCAGCGGGCGCTGGCCTTCACCTCGATGCCGACGCTGGTTTTGCCACGCGTCCAGATGAAGTCGATTTCGGCCCCCGATGGTGTTCGATAGTAGGCAAGCTCGCCGCCGCAGCGGGAATAGGCGATGTGCGCCCGTAGCTCGTGAAACAAGAGAGTCTCGAGGAGCATGCCGCGCTCGGCGCTCTCGATGGGCTCGCGGAGCCTGCGCGACAACGAGCGTACGACACCGCAGTCAAACAGGTAGAACTTCGGGTGGGCGGTCTCCTTCACCTTCGCCCGGGGGCGCCAAGCCGGCAGCCACGCGCCGATGAGCGTGTCGACCAGCACCTCGAAGTAACCTTGCACGGTCGGCCGCGCTATGGCGGCATCGCGTGCGAGGGAGGCAACGTTCGTCACCTGGGCATTGGCGAGCGCCGCGATCTCGAGAAACCTGGTGAAGGATTCCAGGCTGCGGACCAACGCCTCGGCCCGTATTTCCTGCGCGAGGTAGGTGCAGACATACGCCTCGAGCAGATCGATGCGGGCGGCAGGGTCTTGCTCGCTGCGCACGAGCGGCAGGCCGCCGAAGCGCAGGAGGTTGTCCACAGGCGGCTCGGTGTGCAGCTCGGCAAGGGTCAACGGAAACATCTGACTGCTGATCAGGCGTCCGGCCAGCAGGTTGACGTTGCCGCGGCGCAAGCGACGGGCAGAAGAGCATGTCAGCGCGAAGCGCCAGCGTCGCGGTGATGAGGCGAGTGCGTCGTGCACGTCGTTCAGGAGCGAAGGGAGTTTTTGGACTTCGTCTACCACCACCCAGGATCCGGAAGGCAACGCCTCGATTTCCCGGCGAAACAGGCCGGGCTCGCGCATCAGGCGCAGCAGCTCCCGGTCCAGGAGCAAGTTGTACCAGCGGACCTGTGCCTCTGGCAGGGCCGTGCGCAGCCAGGTCGTCTTACCCGTGCTGCGAGGACCGAGCAGCAGGAAAGAGCGGGAAGGAAGCTGGAGCCTGCGTGTATACATCACCATCAATATGGCGGTAAATCTGCTGGCGATCTATACAAATTGTCATGGACAGGGGGAAGTCGCCGGGGCATTCGGTCCCACCTCATCGGAAATATGCGCGGATCCGGCGGCGGAGAATGGCCGCACCGTTACCCCGACGAACGGGGCGGCGGCGTGGCTTGGGATTCATGGTTCCCCTGCTGGAACTTCCATCTATGGAAGTTCCAGCAGGGGAACTTTGTCCAAGGAAGGATTCGGAGGCCGGACTCAGGCAGGGGTCTTGGGGTCAGGTTCCCGTCGGCTTTCTTGCACGGCCACCGACAGCTCGATCGAGGCCGCCGCTTTCTACTCGATCCCGAGCTTCTTGATGCGGTAGCGCAGCGCGCGGAAGCTCATGCCGAGGAGCTTGGCGGCGGCGGTCTTGTTGTAGCGG
>JAJZLX010000015.1 GCA_021850555.1 Pseudomonadota bacterium
TCGCCTGCTCGCGCAGCGCCTCCAAGGCGATCTTCGCCTTCAGCGCCGCATCAATCTTCCGTCTCGTCTTCGTCGTCATCATCCGCTCCGTCTATCACGACAGAACGACGCTTTTCCAACTACGTCCCTGGTCCCATTTCCAGGGGCCAGCTCACATAGGGAAGCGAACACTGAGACGAAAGCTTGTCTGCAAGCCTATTGACATGTCACTGCCAGTTCATTTAGATCTTGCGTGCGCCCAAATTGGACGTGTTTGGGCACTCCTGAGCGAGGGTCTTTCGGCATGGAAAGCGCTGCGCCTATCGAAACTGGTTTAGAGCGAGACATGGATCTGCGTGGCGGTGGACGAATGCTGCGCAAGGATGAGGCTTACATAATAATCCGCGACCACTTGTTTTCCGCGGATGCCACCGCCTCCGCATTGTCCGAGCGATCACTTGCAACGCAACTCGGCCTTGGTCTCGGCGCCGTTCGTTCTGCTCTGGAGCGGCTACGGGCCGAAGGGCTCATCATTGTCTCACCGAATAATGGCATCCGCCTACCGGAGATCACCGCCCGCGAAGTACTCGACTTCTACGAGATGAGGATGGTGATGGAATGCCACATCGTCGCCTCCCTCGCCGGGCGGCTCTCAGCAGAACAGCGCGTGGTACTCGAGACAATCATCACGGATCAAGAGGCCGCGGCGGTTCGCAGGGACACCATCCGTTATCACCAGTTGGACCTCGACTTCCACGCTGCCTTTGCAGACTTCCACGGCAATGCCGAAATGGTCCGTGCGCTGCGGCAGTTGCGCGACAAGATGTACCGCCTGTCGCGTCGTCTGCATAATACGCATCCCGAGCGCCTGTCAGTGAACGCTGGGCAGCATCGCGCGATCATGGAAGCGGTGCGCGACGGCAACGCGCGTGACGCCCGTCGCCACATGCAAACGCACCTGACCTGGGGGCGGGCCTTTACGCTGGACCCGGACAAACGTCTCGGCCGCGGCAGCACGGCGACATCCACACGTAAACCGCCGGCGTAAGCCGGCACATGACACAACGGGGAGATTAGGATGGACGACGATCGGAATCCTGAGACAGCAGGCTTGACGCGCGCGATGTTCCTGCGCGCCGGCACGGCTGGCATGCTGGCGTTCATGGCCGGCACCCGTGCAGGGTTCGCTGCCAGCGGCAAGCCTGCCAACGTCGGCTTTATTCTGCCGGACTACGATCAGTTGCGCTGGAAGAACGCTGACCAAGCCGGGTTTGAAAGCGAAGCGAAGAAGCTTGGCATTCATTATGTCATCCAAGCGTCACAGGCATCGGAAACGGTGCAGACCAGCCAGGTCGAAAACATGCTGACACAGGGTATCGATGTCCTGATTCTGACACCGGTCAACGGCGCTGCCGCCTCTTCCCTGGTGCGCAAGGCCAACCGTGCCAAGGTTCCTGTTGTAAACTACAACTTCCTTGCAAAAAATTCCGATGTGGCCTGCTTTATCGGCCGCGACGCGATCCAGATGGCGGAATCGATCGCCCAGGCGGCGGTGAAGGCGCATCCTCGTGGCAACTACATACTCGTGCTTGGCGAAGAAGGTACCAGCGTCGCGCAAGAGGAGCGCAAGGGTTATCTGAACGTGCTCAAACCCTATGTTGATTCGGGCGCGATCAAAATAGTTTCGCAGCAGTTCAACAAGGGATGGTCAACGGATTCTGCACGCAAGCAGGTAGAGAACGCGCTGACCACGGTGAAGAACGACGTAGCCGCCATTATTTGCGCCAATGACGGCACCGCCTACGGCGCCATCCAGGCGTTGCAGGCGCAGGGACTGGCCGGCAAGGTCTGGGTGAACGGTGTCGATGCCGAATCACATGCGCAGGATCTGATCAAGCAGGGGCTGATGACCCTCTCGAATTTCACGGATTTTTTCCAGTCGGGGGTCGAGGCGGCGCGTGCAGCGCAGAAGCTGGCTAATGGTGAAACGATCAACACCGGCGTCACGGTAAACAATGGGCTGAAAGACGTGCCTTGGATCAAGGTGATCAATTTCAACGTCACCAAGGATAACCTCGCCACGAGCGCCGAGAAGTATCCGTGGTGGTTCGCCAAATCGTGATCCGGCATCGGTGAATGGAGGGGCGCCGTGCGCCAGGCAGCCGCAAAAGTTGTTGCGCTCGACAAGTGGTTCGGCGGCGCGCACGCGCTGCGTGGCGTCTCGGTCACGTTCGAAGAAGGCGATGTCCATGCCATCGCTGGGGAAAACGGGGCCGGGAAATCGACTCTGGTTAAGATTCTCTCCGGCGTGATCGGAGCCAGCGACTATGCCGGCAACATCGAGATCGACGGAGTTCCCCGCCAGCTGCACAGCATCCGCGATGCCGAGCGCTGCGGCGTGTTCCTGGTGCCACAGGAACTCAGCGTCGTCCCCGAGCTGCGGGTGAGCGAATACCTGTTTCTCAACCGCGAGCCACGCCGCTTCGGCCTAATCGACGCGCGCAAGCTATGGGCCGATACGGTGAACTGGCTGCGGATATTCCGCCTGCCGGTCTCGCCGTTGGCGCGCATGGACGAGCTGAGCACGCATGAGCAGCAACTGGTCAGCATCGCCCGTGCGATGACGCAAGGCGTGAAGCTGCTGATCCTCGACGAGCCGACCGCAAGCCTGACTGAGCGTGAGACAGAGTTGCTGTTCGCACGGATCGCCGACCTGCACCAGCACGGCGTAACGACGATCTACATTTCCCACCGCCTGCACGAATTCGAGCGCATCGCCAATGTCGTCACCGTGATGCGTGATGGAAGCGTGGTTGAGCACTTCCGCCTGGAACGCGGCGGCGATACGCCGCGACGTGTGATCCGCGCGATGGTCGGGCGTGAGATCACAGACATGTATCCGAAGCGCCCGGCGCGTGTCGGCCAGCCGGTGCTGGAACTGCAGGGCTGGTCTGTGCGCAATCGGCTCGTACAGCGCGGCGACATTGTGCGCGATGTCTCGCTCACGGTGCGGACCGGCGAAGTTGTCGGACTCTTCGGTCTGCTCGGCTCGGGAGCCTTCGATCTCTCCCGGTCGCTGTTCGGGGCACGCGCCGGGCGGACCAACGGCATGATGCGCGTGCGCGGGCGGGAGGTCCGCCTGCGCGACCCTGCGGAAGCGATCCGCCACGGCATCGCCTACCTGCCTGCGGAGCGTAAGCGCGACGGGCTAATCACGGCGCACAGCATCGCCACCAACATGTCGCTGGTGGCATTGCCGAAGTTGAGCCGCATGGGCGTGATCGACCGCCGCGCCGAGTTGCAGAGCATCCGCCGCTACATCGGGAACCTGCGGGTCAGGTGCGACTCTATAAACCAACCGATCGAGCAGCTGAGCGGCGGCAACCAGCAGAAAGTCGTAGCCGCGAAGTGGCTGATGACCGAACCGGATATATTCGTGCTGGAGGAACCGACGCGGGGCGTCGATGTCAACGCACGCGTCGATTTCTACAACCTGATCAATGACCTGACCGCGACTGGCAAGGGTGTCATCCTGGTCTCCACCGACCTTCCCGAGGTGCTCGGCATGGCTGACCGCATGCTGGTCATGCACGAGGGTCGGATCGTACGGGAGTGGTTGCGCGGTGAGGCGACGGAGGAACTAGTGATGTTACACGCTGCCGGTGAACATGAGGCTGCCGCATGAACATGTCGCACACGCTGGCCCCGCCCGAGGCCACCGCCCCTGCCTCACCCCGTGGCGGACTGCGTGCCGCCCTCTTCGCGCAGCGACGGTTGCGGCTGCTGCCGATGATCCTGGTGTTGCTGGTAATCTGGGCCATCCTGCAAGCCCTGACCGGCGGCCTGTTCCTCAGCGCCCGCAACCTGACCAACCTGAGCGGGCAGGTCGCGATCACCGCGATGCTTGCCGCGGGCGCGGTGATGGTCATGGTGCCGGGTTATATCGACCTCTCGCTGGGCGCGACCGTCGCCGCCTCGGCGGTGGTGGCCGCCTTTGCAAGCAACACATTCAGCCTTGGCTTCTGGCCGACCATCATCATCACGCTCGGCTTTGGTCTGCTGATCGGGCTGTGGCACGCGTTGTGGGTGGCATGGCTGAAAGTGCCCTCTTTCATTGTCACGCTGGCAAGCCTGCTTGCCATCCGTGGCATTTCGCTGGTGATTACCGGAGCGGAAACGATCTCGCCGAGCGACAAAATGCTGGTGATTTCGGATGCCTCGCTGTCCCCGATGATTAGCATCGTCGTGCTTGTTGCGGTGTGGCTGGCATTCTCTGCCCTGCAGTGGCGTGAATGGCGTGCGCAGCTCGCGGCCGGTATCCCCGCTTCTTTCGCTGCCAATGTGGGGCTGCCGACCGGTGCCTTCGGCATCGTCGCACTCGCCGCCGTGGTGATAGCAGCCAGCTATCGCGGCATTCCAATGCCGGTAGCCCTTGTCATAGCGATCATCGCCTTCACCAGTTTTGTGCTGCGCTACACCGGGTTCGGGCGGCATCTCTATGCCATCGGCGGCAACCGCCAGGCCGCACTGCTCGCGGGCATCAACATCCGCGCGCATGCCTCGTGGGTATTCGCCTTGATGGGGCTGCTCTATGGGCTTGCCGGCGTCGTGCTGGTGGCGCGGCTGGACAGCGCGCCGCCCACAGCGGAGGAGGGGCTGGAGCTAAATGTCATCGCCGCCGCCGTGATCGGAGGCACCAGCCTGCTCGGTGGACGCGGCACGGTGGCCGGCGCGGCGCTCGGCGCACTGCTGATGGAGAGCCTCGCCAACGGCATGAGTCTGATGAACCTGCCATCAGCCTACCAGTCGATCACCGTCGGGCTGGTGTTGCTGCTCGCCGTCTACGTCGACCTGCGTGGCCGCGCCGGCGCCGACTAACCACCCATCACGCTCGGAGGAATTGCCATGGACGCTCAAGCGAATCCCGTCGCTCAAGTCGCCGCCGCGCTGCGTAGTATGCGCGTGGTCGATCTGTCGCCGCTGCTGGAGCGCGGCATCCCGAACTGGCCGATGCATCCACCGCTGGTGATCGACAAGGCACGCGAGAAGGAGCGCGACGGTTACTACTGCCAGTTGCTGATGATTTCCGAGCATACTGGCACACATGTTGACGCGCCGGTGCACTTCCATCCACAGATGCACAATGCCTCGATCGACTGCTTTTCTCCAGATACGCTGATCGCGCCCGCCGTCGTCTATGATTTCGCCGACCGCAACCTCAAGCCCGGAGAGCTGATCACGCGCGACATGGTCGAAGCCTATGAGCGCGATCACGGCGTCGCGGTCGCTAGGGGCGAGATCGCGCTGATCAACTTCGGCTGGATGCAGCGCTACTGGCGGACCGACAGCCAAAGCACGTGGTTCGTCAAGAATGCACCCGGCATTGCCGAGGATGCCGTCATTTTCTTCAAGGAGCGCGGCATCCGTGCCATTGGCTGCGACACGGTGGCGTGCGACATGGCGGTGGTGGACGGCCATGGCCTCGACACGCCGGGTCATATTACCCACTGGCTGCCGAACCGGATTCTGATCATCGAGATGCTCACCAACCTCGACAAGCTGTCGCCGCGCTGTCTATTCGTGGCGACGCCTCTGAAGATCCGCGAGGGATCTGGCTCGCCCATCCGTCCTCTAGCGTTCTGCGACAACTGAGATGATGTCGACGAAACAAGCAGGCGATGCGTCGGCTGTCCCCTGGCAGTCTGGGCGCCTCCGGTTGCAGGACAAGGTGGCCTTAGTGTTCGGGGCCGGCTGCGTCGGGCAAGGCTGGGGCAACGGCAAGGCGACGGCCGTAGCTTATGCGCAGGAAGGCGCGTTCGTCATCGCCGTGGACCGCAATCCCGACGCTGCCGAGCAGACTCGTGCCATCATCGCCGCGCTTGGTGGGCAATGCGTCGCTTTCGCCGCCGATGTGATCCGGTCGGAGGATGTGGCGCGGGTGGTTGCCGAGACGATGGCTGCGCAGGGACGGATCGATGTGCTGCACAACAATGTCGGCACTACGATCATGGGTGGGCCGGTCGAACTGACCGAGGAGCAGTGGGACACGGTGCTGGACGTAAACCTGCGCGGCGCATTCCTCACCTGCAAGCACGTGCTGCCGGTCATGGTACGCCAGGGCAAGGGCGCAATCATCAACATCTCCTCGGTGGCCGCGATTCGCTACACGGGCTACCCCTACGCCGCCTATTACGCCGCCAAGGCGGGGGTGAACCAGTTCACGGTCGGCCTTGCCCTGCAATATGCACGACAAGGAATCCGTGCCAATGCCATCATGCCGGGACTGATGAACACACCGCTGATCCACCAGCAGATCAGCGGCCAATATACCGATGCAGCAGCGATGGTAAAGGCACGCGACGAAGCCTGTCCGATGGGGCGCATGGGCACTGCTTGGGACATTGCTTCTGCGGCAGTGTTCCTGGCCTCCGACGAAGCGCAGTACATCACCGGCGTCTGCCTCCCGGTTGATGGTGGCCTGACCTGCAGGGCCGCCTGAAATGCTGCCGGCAATGGATCAGCCTAGGGGCGGCGGCGACACGCGCCAGGAATTTTTGGCGCGATATCTGGTGGAAACCTATCTGCCGCTGGAGAAGGTCGCTGAGATCATCGCCGGCGAACAGTCCAGTGGCACCTTCATTGCCGTTCCGGGCGAGACGCAGGCACTGAAGGCGCGTTCGCGTGCCCGCGTCATCTCCGTGCAGGCACTGGAGGATGTTGCCACACCGAGCTTCGACAGCGCCTTTGCGCGCCGCAAGGGGGCAACCGGGCCGTATCATCGCGGCCTGATCGAGATCGGTTTCCCGGTCCAAAATGTCGGACCGAACCTGCCGACTCTGCTGGCAACAATTGCCGGTAACCTGTTCGAGCTCGGCGAGGTCACCGGACTGCGCGTGCTCGATCTCGATCTGCCGGCAGAGTACGCGGCGCAGTTTCCCTGTCCCCGCTTCGGCGTCGCCGGCACGCGCGAGGTTACTGGCGTACACGGTCGTCCGCTGATCGGCACCATCATCAAGCCGAGCATCGGCCTCTCGCCACAGGAAACCGCCGAGCTGGTCGATCGGCTCTGTGCCGCCGACATCGACTTCATCAAGGACGATGAGGTCATGGGCGACCCGCCCTATGCGCCACTCGCCGAGCGGGTGCGCGCGGTGATGCCGGTCATTAACCGCCATGCCGACCGCACCGGCCGCAAGGTAATGATGGCATTCAACATATCCGGTGATGGCGAGGCGATGCTGCGGCACCACGACATGGTCGTGCAAGAAGGCGCCACCTGCGTGATGGTCAGCGTGAACTGGACCGGCCCGGCTGCCGTGACCCGCCTGTGCCGGCATGCCAAGGTGCCGATCCATGGCCACCGCAACGGCTTCGGCATGTTCAACCGTGCATCGATGCTCGGCCTGGATTACACCGTCTATCAGAAAATCTGGCGGCTGGCTGGCGTGGACCAGTTGCACGTCAATGGCCTGCGCAGCAAGTTCTGGGAACCGGACGCGAGCGTGATCGAATCCGCCCGTGCCTGTCTGGCGCCGTTCGCGGACACGGCGCCGATCATGCCGGTGTTCTCCTCGGGCCAGTCGGCGGAACAGGCGCCTGATACCTGGGCCGCCCTCGGCAGCCTCGACCTGATGTATCTTGCCGGCGGCGGCATCATCGCCCATCCCGACGGGCCGGGAGCGGGCGTGCGCAGTTTGCGCGAGGCTTGGGAAGCAGCGGTGGCCGGTATCCCGCTCGACCGCTACGCGGCGGACCGGCCGGCGCTGAGGGCGGCCCTGCGGCAATTCGCCCGGCCGGGAGCGGAGACGTGACGGAAGCCGCGCCGCGGATCGCCTTCTACGGCGACGACTTCACCGGCTCAACCGATGCCATGGAGTGCCTCACGGCCGCCGGGATGCGCACCATCCTGTTCGTCGATATGCCTTCGGCCGAGACGCTGACGCGGTTCGGCAACCTGGATGCCGTTGGCCTCGCCGGCAACAGCCGCACCTTCACGCCGGAGGAGATGGACACAGCCATGCCGCCAGTGTTCGCCGCGCTGGCCGGCACCGGCGCGCCGATTCTTCACTACAAGACCTGCTCAACCTTCGACTCCTCTCCCGGCATCGGCAGCATAGGCCGAGTGATGGACCTCGCCCGCACATCATTGGGCGCCAACCCAATCCCAGTCGTCGCCGGCGCGCCGAAGCTTGGTCGGTACAGCGCCTTCGGTACGCTGTTCGCGCGGCACAACGTGGATGGCGTGATCCACCGCCTCGACCGGCACCCGACGATGAGCGTGCATCCGGTCACGCCGATGCACGAGGCCGATTTGCGCCGGCATTTCGCCGCCCAGACCGACCAGCGCATGGCCCTGCTCTCCGCCGTGCAGATCGCCGCCTCCGCCACCAACGCGCAGCAGGGCTGGGAGGCGGCGATGGCCGAGGCGCCGGATGCGGTGCTGATCGACCTGTTCACCGAGGCCGACGAGGCGCCGATTGGGGCCCTGCTGGACACGCTCGCACGGGCGCGCGGACAGATGTTTGTGGTCGGCTCTTCCGGCGTCGAGTACGCGCTGGCTGCCGCATGGCGCCAGGCTGGCACGGTGCCGGCGGAGCCGCCCGCCATGACGGCGGGGCCAGTCGATCGCCTGCTAGTCATTTCCGGAAGTTGCTCCCCGGCTACTGGCGCGCAGATTGCGACAGCCTTGCAAGCTGGATTTATCGGCATCGCCGTAGATCCGGTGGCGCTGACCCGCGAACCGCCGGACGGGCCGCATGCCGCCGACCTGATCAGCCGCGTAAAGACGGCCGCGGCGGCCGGGCGGAGCATCCTGCTGCACAGTTCCACCGGTCCTGGCGACCCACGCGAGAGCCAGCTCGTC
>JAJZLX010000319.1 GCA_021850555.1 Pseudomonadota bacterium
GTACCAGTGCTCATCCGCCTGCTCGAGCTTGGGGCTATGGCCCTGCTGGCGAAGCTCGTTCAGGTATTCGCGGGCGCCCTTGAGGTCCTCGTGCGAGAACCTGCGTTCGAGCTCTCCCCGGCGCGGCACGCGCACCGTGTACGACGACCGATTGGAAAGCGTAGCCATCGAGACTCCTTCGAGGTTTAGGAGTCACGTACAGGAGGGTCGCTTTAAACTTCGCCGCGTACCCGAAAATGGCACGGATAATGGTACGGAACGGCGCCTTTCAAACGCGGATTCGAGGCCTCCCGCGTGTGCGGAAACCCTGCTTTTTACGGCATTTGGTGAGGTATCGGGGTGACAGGATTTGAACCTGCGACACCTACGTCCCGAACGAAATCGACAGCCTCCCAAGCAGTGCCAAGCTCTGACAAGACCTGATACGCGAATTGCGGTGAAACCCTGCATTTCCAGAGGATAGCGCGTCCGCTACGCCTTGTCATTACTTACCATCGGCGTATATTCAGCGTGGACTTCCGGTGGACTTCCAGCCGGGAGCCTCTGCAAGAGGGTAAGGCGTATGCCGCAGAAACTGACCAAGCGCTCCGTGGATGACCTCAAGCCGCGCGAGAAAGGCCCATATGACGTGCCTGACAGCGAGATCCGGGGATTCCTGGTCCGTGTGCAGCCGTCGGGGATCAAGACCTACTATCTGAGCTACCGGCTGGCGGGCAAACGGAACCGGTACAAGCTCGGAACACATGGGAACCTCTCGGCTGACGGGGCGAGGGAGCTGGCAAAGATCGAGGCGGGCAAGGTGGCCGCTGGTATCGACCCACAGGCCCGCAGGAAGGCCGAACGGGCGCAAGCCGAGCGGGAGCGCCATTCCACGCTGCGCGCCTTTCTGGACGGCCGTTATGAGCCCTGGGCGCAGACGCATCTGAAGTCCTCGACCTTTCAGCTCGCCCGGCTGCGGTCCGACTTCGCCGAGCACCTCGACCAGCCACTGCATGAGTTTCATCACCTCACCATTGAGAAGCTACGCCAGCGCTGGAAGAAAGCGGGGGTCAAGCCGCGCTCAATCAACCGGGACATTCAGCGGCTGCAGTCGGTGTTGTCCCGGGCCGTGGAGTGGGGCGTCCTCGATCGCCACCCGCTCGCCGGTCTGAAGCCGCTTAAGGCCGACAAGACTGGCCGTGTGCGGTTCCTGACCGCGGACGAGGAGAAGGCGCTGCGCAAGGCGCTCGCCGATCGGGAGCACGGCTTGCGCGAGGCCCGGATCCGTTTCAATACCTGGCGCGTCGCTCGAGGGCGGCAGCCGCTGCCGGAACGCGAAGGCGAGTATCTCGACCATCTGCGTCCGTTGGTGTTGCTCGCGCTCAATACCGGGCTGCGCCGAGGCGAGCTTCTCGGGCTCCGATGGGGCGCCGTGGGCCTCGAGGCCAAAATGTTGACCGTCGTCGCCGAGACGGCGAAGTCCGGGCATACGCGCCGGGTGCCGCTCAACGCCGAAGCGTTCGAGGTGCTCTCGACATGGCAGAAACGCCAAGGGAAGCCCGGATCCGATGCCCTGGTGTTCCCTGGCCCAAGTGGCGAGCGCATGACGCGGATCGATACGGCGTGGGGCTCGCTCATGAAGGCGGCGGGGTTGAAGAACTTCCGCCTTCACGATTGCCGGCACCATTTCGCCAGCAAGCTGGTGCAGGCCGGGGTGGACCTGTACACCGTCAAAGATCTGCTCGGGCACTCAGAGATTGCTATGACCGAGCGGTACTCGCACTTGGCGCCGGACAACCTGCGGGCTGCCGTAGAGAAGGTCGGGAGCGAATCGCGGGACGCGCTGAGGGCGTCCGCACGCAAGGGTTGAAGCATTCGCGGCGGGATAGGCCGGCCAGCCGACAAGCGGGACACCTTCGCCCGCTTCCCGCCGCGATTCTCTCGAAGGCCCGCACTGGAAGGAGTGCGCAATGTCGGCTCAACAACCTAGTCCCATCGCGAAGCTGCTCTCTGGAATCACGCCCGAGGACTTTTGGCGGCATCAGCAGGAAGCCGCGACGCCAGGAACGAAAGGGTGGTACGCGAAGCTTCATTGGGTGCGCTACAGCATCGCGCGGGGGAGAGATTTTCGCGACCTGATGTCGCGTTTGCCTGCGGCGGAAATCGACGGGCTGCTGCACAAGGAACTCATCAATTCGGCATGGCTCGCTGGTTTCGCAAAAGAGCGCTCCCTCAAGAAGCGATACCTCGCTGAAGCGCGCCGAGCAGGTGCCGCAGCTGCTGCGCAAGCGCGCCACGCGCAACCCGGAGGCTACCGCGACAAGAAGGCCGCGGTCCTCCGCGCCTGGGCATCCGGGACATATCGCACGAAGGACGCTTGTGCCGATGCGCTGTACCGCAAGCTCGGTCTCTCGTGGATCACCGTTCGCGACTATCTGAAGGGCGCCTGACCTTCGCCTGACCACGAGCCGTGGGGGGTGTGCTGCGCGCAGCGCACATACCGGCCAGACATGATATGGCGCACAGTCCGCGCACGTCTTTTCAGATTGTGCGGAGTCGAAATCATGTCGCGGAATGTCATCGTCGCGCGAGGATTCAAGACCACGGCCGCCGCTGCCTATATTGGTATGTCGGCCAGCTGGCTGCGCAAAAAGCGCATGCGCGCGCCAGGCGATCCGGGCGATCCTGGTCCCGCGTTCCTGCGCACACCGGACGGCAACGTTCTGTACCTGCGTGAGGCGCTCGACAGCTGGCTCGACAACTGCCGCACCCGGAGCGCGTGATGATGCCCCTCCCGGATGGCCTGCGCGCCGAACTGGCGCGGCACGGCTTGATTGCGCCAACAATGGTGGAACCGGAGCGGTTCTGGCGTTTCGCGGGAGCCGATAAGGACCGACACAACACCGCCGCATGGCTAAAAGTTCGCGCGGACGGGAGCGCCGTCTTCGGCGATCTGAGCCGGGACCTGTCCGAATCATGGCAGCCCCACCGCGAAAAGGCGCTGACCCGCGCGGAGCTCGACGTGCTCAAGCGGGAGGCCGCTGAGCATCGCGCGCAGGCCGAGGCCGCGCGGCGAGAGGCGCAAGCGCGAACCGCCGAGCGAGCCCAACGGCTGTGGAGCGAGGCGCAGCCGGCCGACACGGGGCACCCGTACCTCAGCGCAAAGGGCATCCCCTCGCACGGCTTGCGACAGATTCGCGGCACCTTGTTGGTCCCGATGCGCGACGCGACGGACGGCAAGCTCATCAACCTCCAGTGGATTTTGCCGGACGGGAGCAAACGCTTCATGCGTGACGGCCGCACGGCTGGTGCTTGCTGGTTTTGCGACGGCGCGGATTTCAGCGAGACCCGGCCCCTGCTGATCTGTGAGGGTGTCGCAACGGCGGCGAGCCTCGCCCAAGCAACTGGCTACTCGGTCGTCGCGGCCCTGAGTTCCGGAAACCTGCAGACCGTGGCGCAGGTGACGCGCCGTAAGTTCCCGGCGGCGAAGCTGGTGATCGCCGGCGACAACGACGCCAGCGGCACTGGCCAGCGCGCGGCGCTCGAGGCGGCCCGCGCCGTGAAAGGGTTGCTCGCAATTCCGAAAGGGGAAGGTATGGATTGGAACGATGTTGCCGCCGCCGATGGGCTCGAGGCGGTGCGCGCGGCGATCGAGGGCGCCCGGGAGCCGTGCGCCGCAAGCCAGGATATCCCGCGGAGTGGCGACGGCGCCCTCGGACCGCCGGCAGTGACCCACGAACGCCCGCGCGACACCGGCGACACCCCCGTTTGTCGCACCAGTCGCACTGTCGCCGCTGGCCCGACCCCTCTGCTGCGTCCAATTCCGCCCCCCGACCCGTTCCCGGTCGACGCTCTTGGGGCCATCTTGGGGCCTGCAGCGCGCGCGATTGCCGAAGTGGTCCAGTGTCCGGCAGCACTTGCTGCGGGCTGTGTGCTCGCCACGGCGGCGCTGGCGGCACAGAAACAGGCCAACGTTCAAACCCTCGGGGGCGCGCGCCCGCTGTCACTGTTCGTGCTGACCATCGCCGGGAGCGGGGACCGCAAGACGGCGGCCGACAAGGTGGCGCTGGCCCCAGTCGATGAGCACGTCCGACGAGCACACGCCACCTATGAGACCGAGAGCGCCGAATGGGAGCGAGCACGCGAGGCGCGCAAGCTCGACCGCACCAACGCGCGCAAAGCCGCCGAGTCTGGTGATGGCTATGCGGATGCGCTCAAGGAGATTGTGGACGAGCCGAAGCCCCGCAAGCCGTGGATCGTGTGCTCAGAACCGACCGCCGAGGGGCTCGTCAAGTCACTAGCGGACGGCCAGTACGCTCAGGGCATCTACACCGACGAGGGCGGCCAATTTCTCGGGGGTCATGCGCTCACCGAGGAGGCCGAACTGCGAACTATCGCCATGCTGTCCCGACTCTGGCAGGGCGATCGAATCGACCGAGTGCGCGCGACCGATAGCGAGCATGTGATTCTGTACGGGCGGCGCGTCAGCATGCACCTGTTGGTTCAGCCCGACGTGGCAACCCGGATGCTCGGCAAGCCGCTCTATCGCTCGCAGGGGTTTCTCGCCCGCTGGCTCATCGCCGCGCCTGATTCGCTGGCCGGCACTCGCCTACACGATCCGGCCCGGACTGAGGCGGATGATGACCCGCGGATCCGGCGCTTCTGGCACGCGATCGGCGAGCTGTTGGCTGCGCCGGCAAGCGAGGATCGCGAGGTGGGCGGACTCGACCCGGCATGCCTCGCTCTCTCTCCAGAGGCCCGTAGTCTACTGGTGGAGGCCTACGACGAGATCGAGCGCGCGCAGGCCCGTGACGGGATGCTCGAGGGCGTCCGCGAGTGGGCGAGCAAAGCCGCGGAGCATGCCTGCCGTATCGCTGGCGTGCTGACGCTCGCTGCGGACCCGGCGGCCCATGCCGTGAGTGGCGAGACGATGGGCGGCGCGCTGACGCTGACGCAGTTCTACCTGTCCGAATACGTGCGCCTGGTGGGCTCGGCGGACGTGCCCGAGCACATCCGGCATGCGCACGAGCTGCTTGCATGGCTGCGCCAGAAAGGACGCACCACCGTCACAGCCCGCGACGTTATGAGGCTGGGACCAGGGCGGGCAATCCGCCACGGAGACGCGGCCAAGGCCGCACTAAAGACCTTGGCTGAGCATGGCTGGCTGTCAACCGAGGACCACAAGCTCTACATCGCCGACCCGGCGGCCTTCGCGGGGCATGCGTCATGACCTTCAAGCTGCGCTGCCTTGAGACCAACGAAACTTGTGGGTCCGCACCCGTGGCGACGGCGACTCGTGCGACAACGGCGACAAATGCGGCCCCTGGGGCTCAGTCTGTCGCCAATGTCGCCGCTGTCGCCGTCGCACCGCCCTCGGGCATGGCCCGTTGCGCGGTGTGCTCTCACTTCGAGGGGCGCCCCGGTTCGGAGCCGGACGGCTGGTGTAATCGCCTCTCGGTCGAGACGTGGGCCGCGCCCCTGTTCCAGTGCGACACGTACCGGCCGGCGGACGATGCCCTGGTAGCGCTGGCTCGGCGCCGCGCTGAAGTGGTCAAGCAGCTCCGCGAGGACCCCGGCTTGCGGTATGCCTTCGACGTGGCGAACGCGAGCCTGACCGCCCCGGCGAGCGCCCCCGTCAGCGTCATGCTCGGCGTGCGCGACTCCTCGGGGGCGATCGTCACCGCCGAGCTGCGCGTGCCTGCCGACCGCTGGCCCGGGCTGGCCGCGTTCGCTGAGCACTGGCGCAAGGCCGCCGAGGGGATGCCGTCATGAGCGAATGCCTCACATGCGCCGAGACATCCGGTTCCAACTGACTCACCCCAAAGGAGCGCATGCTCATGATCCCCACAATCTCGATCTTCGTCGCCGGGTGGCTGCTGGGCTTTTGCTTCCCTTGGCGGTGGACCGCGCCCGCCGTGCGCGTCCTGCTCGAGCGAGCGCGCTTCGACCTCGAGCGCGGCTGGCCTGAAGCGGCATACGACTGTCTCGGGCGCGCACTGGCGCTGCTGGCCGCGCAGCCAAAGGAGCCCCACCATGTCGATTGACGTACTGCTACAAGGCCGACTGCACGGCAATCCGCGCGAGCGGATCGGCAAGAATGGTCGGCCGTTCGTTACCTGCACCATCCGCAGCGCGACTCGCGATGGATCCGCTGTCTTCGCCAGCGTCATCAGTTTCAGCGCTACGGCGTGCAAGACGCTGATGGCGCTTGCTGAGGGCGACTCTGTGGCCGTGAGCGGCGAATGCACGCCGAAGGTGTACATCCCCGAGGGTGGCGAACCGCGGGCGAGCCTGGACGTAGTAGCACATGCGGCGCTCACGGAATACGCAGTGCAGCGCAAGCGCCGGGCAGTTGCGGAGGCGAAACCATCCGAACAGCCCCAGACTGAAGAGCAGCGGTCTTCCGAGCCGGAGCTCAACGATGCGCTCCCCTTCTGACGCCCGTCCCTGGCGCGAGCCGTGGAGCGGCTCACCACAAGCGGCGGGCCCGCGGCCGTGGAGCGAGGCCCTCGAGCGCGCGATCTCTCGCATGCACGAGGCCGGGCACAGCGTGCAGGCAATCGCCACGGCCATCCGTCTCCCCGAGCACCGCGTGCAGCAGATCTTACGCGAGCACATGAGGGCGCCACGGTGAGCCGGCTGGCCCTGATCCAGCAGCAGCAGCGCCAGCTCGCCGCGCAATCGGACCCGTACTTGCTGCGCATCGCGCACCTCGAGGGGGAGAACCGCGAGCTACGCCGCCAGCTCGCCGACCGATCGGCGCAGCCGGAGGCGCTCAGCGAGCACAACCGGGCGCGCCAGGCTGGCGGTGAGCGGCTGCGCGAGGCGATCCGGGCCGTCCTGGGCTCTCACCACGGCGCCCGCCCCATGACACGCAAGGAAGTCCTGCGCGAGCTGTTGCGCTCGGGATGGTCGCCCGATGAAGTGCGCGAGCCGACCACCATCGGCTGGCACATGCGCGAAATCCGACGCGAGCATGCCGCAGGCGTCAATGCCGCCGCGTTGACAGCGGAATGATTGAACAAGGCCCCGAGGCGTCTCAACATGACACGCATGGACACACCACAACAGCTCCCGCGCCGTATGGCGCACCCGATCAACGAAGCGGCCGAGCTGCTGGCCGTGGATCGGCGCACCGTGTACCGAATGCTCGCCCGCGGCGAACTTCGCGCGGTTCGCGTCGGGGCACGGCAGCGCATCCCGGCCGACGAACTGGCGCGCCTCACCCGACCCGCCGAGGTAGCCGCATGAGCACCGAGAATCTGCCCCCCGATTTCGAGGCGCTTGCGCCCTCACCCGAGCCGGTCATTCACCTGACCCTGACGCCCGCGGACTGCGACCTCATCCTCGCGCAGCTCGGCATGGGCGTCTTCAATGAGGTCGCGCCGCTCATCGCCAAGATTCGCGCCCAGGGCTTGCCGCAGGCCGAGGCGTTTGGTGTGCTCAACTGGCTGGATGCTGCGCCGACCGACGGGCTCGTGCCGAATTGAAGGCGCCGTAAACATCGAGCCCGAAACGATGGCAGACACGAAGTTCAAGCCCGGCAATCCTGGGCGCCCCAAGGGGGCCGCCAACCGCTTCACCAAGCTGCGCGACGAGATGCTCGAGGCGTTCGACCGGCTGGGCGGCGTCGACGGCCTGGTCGAATGGGCGCGGAAGGATAGCGACAATCAAGGCGCCTTCTACGCGATGATCGCTCGAATGCTTCCGCGCCCGATCGAGGTCGCCAGCGAGGGGCGCCTCGAAATCATCATCGTGCCTCAAGGCACGCGGCCCCCCGGCGAACCGTCATGCAGCGAGGCAACCGAATGACCCCGACCAAACCCGCGCCCGGCACCGAGGCGCCCGTCGAGTTCACGATGCGCACCACGTCCGGCGATGAGCTGACCGTTGAAATCCACCGCCAGGGCGATCCGGCGCCGGATGACACCTGCACCGAGTCACTTGAGGAGTGGAACTGATGGCCGCCGCTGCACCCACCGCCCCCCGCGTACCCGCCGCGCACCAGAGCGCCATCCTAAAGCTGCTCAACGGCATCGGCAGTGCGTTGAGCGCTCCCCAAGGCGCGGGCATTCTCGGCCTCGCTGAAGGGCTCGGGGCGGCCTCGGCGCCCCACATGCTGACACCCGTCTCTATGGGGCAAGCGATGAGCATGGGGCTTCAGGGCGCCCAGCAGTACCGGCAAGCCTCGCTCGCCAACGCGATCCAACAGCAGGCCATGCTGCCCTACCAAGTGGCGCGGACCCACGAAGCGCAACAGGCCGTCAGCGGCCAGAACAATCCGGGCCTCTCGCCCCTGGCGCGTGCCGGCGATCAGGCGCTCGCCGCAAACATAATCAGCCCTGGCATGGGTTCGACCCTCTACGCCAACAACCCTGCCGTCGTCGCCCAAAAGACGCTGGCCGAGACGCTGAACCAACTGCAGAAGATCCCCGCCAACGAGCGCGCCGTGCTGCTCGCCAAGGCCTTCAACCTTCCGGCGCAGGGTACGCTTCCCGAGGCCACGCAGCAGACACCTGGGGGCGGTATTGCCCAGATGCAGGGAGCGCCTCTGGCGATTGCGGCGAATGCTGCCAACAAAGCCGGAGGGGCTGCCAGCGCGGCCTATCCCTACAGCGCGGCACTGTCGTACCACACAAAGACCCCCGGGCACGCAGGCGGGACGCTCGGTCCTCCCCCCGGACCCTTCGCGCCTGCGCAGGCTGCCCCGGGCGCCTCGAGTGCTGCGCGCGAGGCGGCAATCCGTGAGCAGGTCGGACTCATGACCGCCATGAACAACACGGCCGGCGCCGCGGGCCGTCCCATGCCCTTCGCGCCGCCGCCGCAGGCG
>JAJZLX010000388.1 GCA_021850555.1 Pseudomonadota bacterium
CAGAATCATTGCGCACATATTCATATTCGTGGCACGCATCCACGAACACCAGATCACACTGGCCGAACCACGGGGAAAAATCGTACGTCGCCGAATCGCCATACAGCTGGACCACGTTCTTCATGTCCCTGCTCTTGGTGCCGGACGCCTCTTTCATGATGTACTGGATGTCATATTTCCCGAGCGGCAGCTTCGCCGCGCCGATGTCCTGCGCGGGCAGATCAATCGTCACAATCTTCGCGCTCGAGCCGAGGTTCAGCGCAAGGTTGGCGGCCGACCATCCGTCAAATGTCCCAATTTCAAACACCGTGGCGGCGTTGAGCGCTTTCGCCACGCTGAGTATGATCGCTTGCTCGAGCAGGCTCGTATTGCCGTTCCCCCGATCCAGATCGATCAGGGAGATCTGCACGGGATACTCGACGATCGCGGACGCCGGGACGGCGGGCACGAGCATTTCAGGCGCCGCCGCCTTGCGGGCAAATGGATTGGCCCGCCTGCCGCGACCGACCTTGCCCGCGAACGGGAACTTAATTGCATCCATAGCCGCCGACTCTCATGGGAAAAATCCGATGAGTATAGTCATACGTTGCGAAAATGCACACTTGTTCATCGAGGCCGATGCCCGGGACAGGCGTAACAGGGTGTCGCAGCCGCGCGGGCGCCGCAACGGCTGGTCCGGGCGCGATCCGGCAGAATCGCGAGCCCGGCGAGTCGCGGCCCCCGCTCAGGGGCGGTCGGCATGAGGGCGGTTCGACCATCGGGCTTCAACGGCGCAGGCCGCTCAGGCGAGCGGCTTGCGCGCGGTCAGATAGGCCATGCGGTCGGTACTGACCGCTTTCGGATCCTCGATGACCGGGCGCATGCTGCGCTCGAAGAAATCCCGCTCCGCCGCCGAGAATTGCTCCGCCATGATGCGGCTCAACGGCGGGGCGAGCGGGTGCGGGGAACTGTGAATGAACGTGTTCCAGGAGCGCATCATCGAGGGGCCCATGTCGATGTGCAGCTCCAGATGCAGATCCGCCAGGCCTGCGTTTTGGGCGAAGCGAACCAGGTCACGTTCGGAATAGTTGGCGATCGGGCAGGCGCGGATCTTTTCCTCCGTATCGGGAAACTGCGCGGCCTGCCATCGGTGCAGCAGCACCATGAGCGGGCTCACCCCCTCCCGGGGCTTGGAATCGATCACGGCTTTCATGGCTTGGGCAGCGACCGCCTCATCCTGGAACACCGGCTCGGCGAGTGATACGCGCCCGCCGGGCTTCAATACCCGGTGAAATTCGCGCAACGCTCCGGTCTTGTCGGCGACGTACGCCAGGACGGAGCGCGTTGCGACGACGTCCACGGATGCATCGGCAATGCCCTCGAGGTGTTCGGCCGGACAGCGCAGGAACGAGCATTGGCCGAGGACGCCACGCTCGACTGCCTGGGCGCGAGCGTGCTTCAGCATCGGCTCGGACACGTCAGTGAGCCATGCGCGCAGCGTCGGGCCAACCCGCTCTATCGCCCGAAACGCGACGAGCCCCTCGCCCGTCCCGACGTCGAGGAGCGTCTGACCGGGGGCGAGCTGCGCGCCATCGAGAAGACGCTCGATGTAACGGTCGACAGCGATGCGCACGGCTTGCTGCAACTGAGGATCGTCCCCATGCCGCTGGCGCAGAAGCCACTGCGACCACACATCCTCCGTCGGGATATTCTCTTCACTCGCCATGCGCCACCGGGAACCGTGCCTGCATCCGGCGCATCTTACGCGAGGGCTCGCGCGGCGCGCACGCCGCCAGGCGCATCATGACAGGCGGATCGCCCGATTCCATCGTCTCGCTCGCCCGCAAGCGGGGCTTCGCATGGCCGGCTCACCTGCCATTTGCTACAGTCTCGGCGGTCCCGAAACGCCCCTTTATGAAAGACATCCGAATCCAATCAGGAATAGGCACCCGGCTTTCCCAGCTGGGAAGAATGACCGAAGCGCATTATGGCTTCGTCAACACTCCCATCTACCGAGGCTCGACGGTGCTGTTCAAGACCCTCGACGACCTCGAGCACATGCGGGCGCGCTACGTCTACGGCACCGCGGGCACACCGACCATCGAGAGCCTGGAGAGCGCCTGGACGGCGATTACCGCGGCGGCCGGCACCGTCCTGTGTCCCTCGGGCCTCGGCGCTGTCGCCATCGCCCTGATGGCGACGCTCAGGCACGGTGATCACCTGCTCATGCCGGACAGCGTCTACCTCCCTTCGCGGTCGCTGTGCGCCAATCTGCTCGAGAGGTTCGGAGTCGAAACGACCTTCTATGATCCTCTTCTCGGAGCCCGTCTCGAATCGCTCGTGCGGCCGAATACCTCGACCATCTTCCTGGAGTCCCCCGGCTCGCAGACCTTCGAAGTGCAGGATGTGCCGGGGATTACCGAATTCGCGCTCAGGCGGGGCATCAAGACCATCATCGACAACACCTGGGCCACACCGCTCTTCTTTTCCGCACACGAGCACGGATGCGATCTGTCGGTGGAGGCCGGGACGAAGTACCTGAGCGGGCATTCCGACCTGCTGCTGGGACTCGTGAGCGCGAATGCGGCAACGTGGCCGGCGTTGAAGAAGACCGCTCAGAGCATGGCGATGCTGCCGGGAGCCGAGGACTGCTACCTCGCTCTGAGGGGAATGCGCTCCCTGCACATCAGGCTCAAGGAGGCCCAGTGCAGGGGCCTCGAGATGGCTCACTGGCTGCAGTCACAACCGGAAGTCATGACCATTCTGCATCCCGCGTTTCCGTCCTGCCCGGGTCATGAGCACTGGAAACGCGATTTCAGGGGCTCGACGGGCCTTTTCTCGATCATCCTTCGGCCCGGCTTCACCCGCCAGGCCCTCGCCGACATGCTCGATCACCTCTCGATATTCGGGATGGGCTACTCTTGGGGAGGCTTCGAGAGCCTCATCATCCCGTTCGACTGCAGCGCCTACCGGACGGCGACCCGATGGAATCCGGAAGGCTTCGGACTGCGGCTGCAGGTCGGACTCGAGGACATCGATGACTTGAAGGCGGACCTGCGCGCGGGCCTGGACAGGTTGTCGGCAGCGACCCGGACCGCCTAGCGCCGCTCGGCCCGAAAGCCTGATCGCGGATCAGGATGCGAGCCTTGCTCCGAGGACCCTCGGCCGCAGCCCGGGCATTGACGAAGAGCGTTGCGATTGATCGGAAACGACGGAAAAATGCAGACATGAAATCACCTTTCGGCAATGCGCCGCCTGCCATCGCGGCCATTCTTCTGTCCGCCGGCTTGAGCGCTCACGCCCGTGTGGCCGTTGCTTCCGAGCCCCGGGGGCCTCTCGCGGCTCGCATCGTGCAGATCATGCATCGGCTGCGCGATGTGCGGCGCTTCGGCGCCGTGTCGATCGCGCCGAACGGACGCACCGTTGCCTGGACGGTGACCCGCAAGAGCTCAGGCCAAGGCGCGCACACGGACCGCAGATCGAACAGCGGCAACCCGGGCGAGATTCTTCAGCTGGCCGATATCGATGGCACGCGGGTGCGCACCGTCGTGATCCCGGACTCGGTGAGGTCATGCCATGACAGCAGCCTCGCGTGGTCCCCCGACAGCCGGGTCCTGGCGTTCCTCTCCAACTGCAACCACGGCAAAAGAGACCGCGAGCAGCTCGACATTTATGAAGTCGCCGCCAAAGCGGCGCGGGCTCGGCGGATCACGCGCCTGCACGGCTTCGTTCACGAGCTGACCTGGTCGCCGAACGGCTCGATGTTGGGTTTCCTCTACGTCAAGGGGGATCTGCATCCCATCGCCGCCGTATCCGCAACCAGGGCACAGGTCGGTGTGATCGGCCGCACCGGCGTGGAGCACCAGCGGCTTGCGGTGGTGCCGGCGAGCGGGGGGCAGGTCGGCCAGATCACCCCGCATTCGATATTTGTGTATGAGTACGACTGGTCGCCGACGGGCGACAGGGTCGCGTATGTCGGGGCGCCTCCGCCGGGGCGCGACAACTGGTGGGTGGCCAAACTCTACACGCAGACCTTCGGTGGTCCCGCCCACGTCCTGCTTGATCCTTCGACGATCACGGGCCCGCTGCACGGCCTGCAGATCGCCTTGCCGCGCTGGTCCCCCGACGGGAGGCGCATTGCCCTGATCGGCGGGCTGATGAGCGACCAGGGAGCAACCGGGGGAGATATCTACATCGTATCGCCCAAGGGCGGTGAGCCGGCGAACGTCACGCCCGGAATCGGCATCACGCCGTCATGGCTCGCTTGGACCGGCAATCACACCCTGCTGGTCTCCTCGTTCGCGGGCGGCTCCACGCGACTGTCTCTCTTCACGCTCCACGGACGATCGCCGGCCACCCAGCGCCGGCTGTTCACCGTCGCCTCGAGCGTGGGCGACGGCACCTTTGCCTCGGCCGTCTCTGTTTCCGCCCGACACAACGTGCTTGCCTTTCTCGACAGCACGTTCGATCGTCCACCGCAGATCGATTCCGTCCTCCTCAGGACCGACGCCGCGGCTCAGCCGGTCGGCGTTCTGGAGCCTCCCCACGCCATCACACACCTCAACGCAAGCGTGAAGCCGATGTGGGGCAAGGCCGTATCGGTTCACTGGCGCGACCAGGGCTTCAACGTACAGGGCTGGCTGCTGCTTCCTCCGGCCTACAACCCGCACGAGCGCTATCCGATGATCGTCTATGTGCACGGCGGCCCGAGCTGGGCCACGCGCCCGAGCTGGCCATGGGACGGGTACGGTCCGGCTCCGTTCGCGGCGATGGGCTACTTCGTATTCATGCCGAACCCGCGCGGCAGCTTCGGAGAGGGTGAGCGGTTCGCGAAAGCCATACGCCGGAACATGGGCTACGGCGACCTCAGCGACATCCTGGCCGGCATCGATCGCGTCGAGGCGGAGTATCCGATCGACAACAACCGCCTGGGCCTCACCGGCTGGAGCTACGGAGGATTCATGTCGATGTTCGCGCCGACGCAGACGCACCGGTTCAAGGCCGCGGTCGCCGCCGCCGGCCTTTCCGATTGGGAAAGCTATTATGGCGAGAATTCCATCGACAAATGGATGATCCCGTTCTTCGGCGCATCCGTCTATCAGGACCCCAAGGTCTACGCCAGAAGCTCGGCCATCAACTTCATTCAGAACGACAAGACTCCTACGTTGGTCGTGGTCGGGCAGGACGACGGGGAATGCCCGGCGCCGCAATCCTTCGAATTCTGGCATGCGCTGCGCGCGATGCATGTTGCGACCGAGCTGGTCGTGTACGCGGGAGAGGGCCACGGGTTCCACAAGACGAAGGACCTGCGGAACGTGCTCGAGCGGGCGCTGCGCTGGTTCGCGAAGTATCTGGGCACGAAGTCCGCGGCCTGACTTCAAGCGAGCTTCCGCCGCCAGGGGCCTCTGCGGCAAGAATGTGTCACGATCAGACTCGAGCCTCGCGGAGGCGGTCCGGATGGCGCCGGGTTGCCGACTTGCGCCCGCAAGCGCCCCTGCAATCCCGCTGTCGGCGGCCCGGCGATCCCGCCCTGGCAGGCGCGCGCCGCCTCGGGCCGTCGCGGCCGGCCTTCGCGCCCCGCCGGTCGCCGTATCCCGCGGCCGCGGCTCATTTCATCCGCGAGGGCAGTTTGATCGTCCTTCCCGCCACCATGAAGTACCCGCGTCCCCGATGATGCAGAGTCCGCAGAGGCCCGCCGGAGGGTTTATGCCAGGCTTTGAGAACCTCCAGAACGAAGAGATTGTAGCGTCTCTTCATGCTTGCGTCGGTTACCCGGCATTCGAGGTCGGCGCGGCACTCGGCGATGAGAGGCGCTCGGACCACGGATGCGGGCAGGGGCGTAAGATGGAACTTGTCGAACTTGTCAACGGTACGTCCGGAGGTGTTCCCGCAGCCGACGACGGCCTTCGAGAGCTCTACCGTTGGAATACTGATGACGCACTCGCGCGTCTTCTCCAGGATCCCGAAGGTGTGATTGGCGCCGCTCACGACACACCCGATGATCGGCGGCTCGAATTCCATCATCGTGTGCCAGGATTGTGTCATGACGTCAAACCGTCCCTCGTACGCGGTGCTGAGCAGCACCACGGGGCCGGGCTCGAGCAATCGATAGACCTCGCGCAGCGGCAGGGATCTCTTGCCCGCCCGCGCCACGCGCGCAGGTCGCGCGCGAGTCACGGGCCGATCCAGCGAACCTGGGGCTCCTTCCTCGGAACCGGTGCAGGCGATGATTTCGGCCGGCCGATGATGAGCGGCGCAACGGGCAGGCAAGTCGCCGGCAGCTCGAGCGCCTTCTTTCCTTCGGCGCTGGCGAGCCAGCCTTGCGAGAGCCCGATCCAGCACGTCCCGAGCCCCGCCGCGCATGCCGCCAGCATCAGGTTCTGCGCGGCCAGTGCGCAGTTCTCCACGGCCCAGCGGCTTTCGGTCACGCTTGCGATGACGATCAGGACGGGAGCGTGATAGAAGATATCGAAGTCCGGATCGTCCATCAGCCCATGAAGCCGATGCAGCTCAAGGGTATCCGGTGACGTCCTGACAAAGTGCGCCTTCGCCTCCCGTGAGATCAGCGCAACACGATTCCGATCCTGCACCACGCTGAATAGCCACGGTTGCTCGTTGACGGCACTCGGCGCCTGAACGGCGGCCTCGATCAGCTTCTGCAGCACCGGCCGGGCGAGGCTTTCCTCCATGTACTCGCGGACCGCGCGTCGGGAATAGATGGCTTGTTCGAGATCCATGGTGCACCTCACGAGTGGCGGGCAAGGCTCCTCGAGTGAGCGATGGTATTCGGGCGGCCCTCTGCGGGAAGGGATCACGGCCGATACTCTCAGTGTCCATCGGGCGTGCGAATCCGCAGAAATCCCTAGTCACCCACCTCAACGCCGTACCCGCAGGCCCGACCGGGAGAGGCGCGGGCCTGCCCACGCTCGAATGCAGTCAGCGCCTCCCGGGCGCAGCGGGTGGCGTCGATGCGGAAGAACTGCGGCGGGGCGCCCGCCATGGCGCCGACAGACCCCGCCACCTGATCGAATTCGCTCTCGACGGGACCCGGGCACACCTGCGTGACGGTCACCCCGGTACCGGCAAGGTCAGCGCACAGGACACGGGGCCGGCCGTAATTGGCCTACCGCGAGAGATCCATCCTGATCGCGCCGTCGTCTCATCCGCCGGGAAACGGTCACCATGGACCGGGATTCGCAGCCGAGACATCTGATCTGAACCAGACGTGCATCTGCGCGCGAACCCCGAAGCGGCGGGTGGCAAGCCGGGGCAACTGCCAGCGCCCCCGCGCGGCGCGGGTCTCATGCATTCTCCGCAGCACCGGCGCCGCCGCCCTGGCCCCGGCCTGCCTCCCGATGCCGCGCCCGGGAGCCGGTGACGGCAGTCGAGTCTCGCGCGAGCGTCCTCGGGACGCATACCGCCCCGCCCTGCGAGGGACGCCCCGGTCAATCTCCTCGCCCACCTGGAGCGGGGGGCCTGGGCTCGCGCCGGCGTCCCTGGGACTGTCCGCCGGATCCGGGGGGTTCGGCCCTGAGCGGCGCCCTTTCCCGCGACGCCCCCTTGGCCAGACCATACTTTGTGGTGTAAAGTCGGTGGCGTCTGAGGATCTGGATAGAAATGCGGCGTAACCGCTTCGGACGGGGGATGAGAGGCAGTCTCTTGCCACCTTTGGCGGTCAAGTGCCTCTAAGCGGCGCGGAACGTGTACTGGGGCGCGGCCCGGCGGCAAGTTTTAGTGCGGCAGAATTGCGCGCTCGCCCCGCTCCTGACGTACCGGCAGCGTCGAGTCCATTGCACGGACCTCGGGGCTGACCCGAGGCCGAGAGATCAACCAATCGGGCGGACCTCGCATCTCCCGGAAAATTGGGCCATTTGTGTATGCGTCAAGCCGATCAAGCAGCCGCGGACACCTTCGTTGCACGCTGGAGGCGCCTGCTCGCACCTGGCCACTGGGCCGTGTGGATCACCCTCGGCATGCTGCGGCTGCTCGCGCTGCTGCCCTTCCCGGTGCAGCTCGCCTGGGGACGGGCGCTCGGAGCGATACTACGGCGCCTGCCGGTGCGTTATGTGCGCATTGCGCAAACCAACATCGACATGTGTCTCGCGGAGCTGCCTCCCACCGAGCGCAAGCGCCTTCTCGATCGGCACTTCAAGAGCCTCGGCATCTCGACTCTCGAAATCGCCCTGGCTTGGTGGGGTGAAGGAGCCCGCATTCTCAAGCTGGCTCAAATCGAGGGCTGTGAGCACGTGGCCGCGGCGCTCGAGCGCGGACGCGGAGCGATATTGCTGACGGCGCACTTCACTCCGCTCGAGATCGGCGGACGAATCCTCTCGGAGAGATTCCCCATCAACATCCTGTATCGGCCCGCCAAGAACGAGGTGCTGGCCTATCTTCAGAAGCGACTGCGCAGCCGCAACGGCGGGCGCGCCATACGTTGCGACGATATTCACAAGATGATTGCGGCCTTGAAGAACAATGAGTGCGTGTGGTTCGCGCCGGATCAGTGCTACCGCAAGAAAGGCGCCGAGATGGTGCCGCTGTTTGGAGTGCCCGCCGCAACCAATACCGCCACCTCGCGCATTGCACGCATGACCGGTGCGGCGGTGCTGCCCTACTTCATCGAGCGCTTACCCGGCAGCCGCGGCTATCGGCTGGAAATCCTGCCGCCTCTGGAAGATTTCCCGAGCGACTCACCGGCCGCCGACGCCGCGCGGTTTCATCGGTTGATCGAAGCGCAGGTGCGGGCGGTCCCGGATCAATATCTGTGGATACACCGGCG
>JAJZLX010000335.1 GCA_021850555.1 Pseudomonadota bacterium
AATGGCGCAGCGGCTGGCACCCCGAGAAGGTGCCTGCGGCTCGCGGCGGCACGGTGCTGATCGTGGGAGCCGGGCCCGCCGGACTCGAAGCGGCCCACGTGCTCGGCAAGCGCGGCTATGCGGTCACCCTCGCCGATGCGGCTCACGAGCCCGGAGGGCGGGTCACGCTCGAGAGCCGCCTGCCCGGCCTCTCGGAATGGGCGCGGGTCAGGGATTACCGCCTGGGTCAGATCAAGCGGCTGCCCGGTGTCTCCCTGTATCTCGGCAACCGACTGTCGGCCCAGGACGTCCGCGAGTTTGGAGCCGATCACGTGCTCATCGCCACCGGCGCCCGGTGGCGGCGCAATGGCCTCGGCAGGTGGCACACGGGGGCCATCAGCGCCCTGCACGCCCCCGCCGTGCTGACCCCCGATGATCTGATGGCGGGCGCGCGACCGACCGGCGCGGTCACCGTATTCGACGACGACCACTACTACATGGGGCCCGTGCTGGCCGCGCTGCTCGCCCGCTCCGGCGCACGCGTCACTTACGTGACCACGGAAGCCCGGGCGGGCGCCTGGAGCCACTACACGGGCGAGCAGGAAGCGACCCAGCGGCAATTGCTCGAGCTCGGCGTCGAGATCATCGTCGACACCTGCCTCGCCGCATTCGAGGGAACATACGTCTTCCTCGAGTGCATCTATACCGCGACAGTGCGCAAACACACCGCGAATGCGCTCGTGCTGGTCACCTCGAGAGAGCCGGACGACACGCTCTATCGGGAGCTCGTGCCGGACGGCGAGGAGCACGCCGGCAACATCCAGCGCATCGGCGACTGCCTGCAGCCGGCGCTCATCGCCCACGCGGTCTACTGCGGCCACAAGGCCGCGCGGGAGCTCGACGAAGGCCCCGAGCACCAGCCGCCGCAACGCGACCGGGTCGTGATCTGAGCCCGCCCGGGCCGCGCCGGCCGATCAACACCCCGGCGCAGGCTCGCGCGCGCTCACCGTTGCCCGCCGTACCGGGTACGCCCGGCGCAGGCCCCGTGGCGCCCTGCCGCCGCGATCGGACGCACATCGCACCAGTGACCGACGGTGCGTAGCGGGTCCGTGCGCGAGGAGATAGAATCGATCGAGAGGACTGCGCGCAACTGCGCAGCCCGGTGGTGAATCGAGGTTGGCTGCCGTGTCTTCGCAGGCTCAAGGCGCCGTTCGCGCCGCATACATGCGGGCGCTGCAGGCCGTGCGGCTCGGGCGCTTCCAGAGCGCGGAGCAGCTGCTGCGGCAGATCCAGCGCACCTGCCCCGGAGAGATCAACAGCCTGCATCTGCTGGGGGCGACCCTGCTGTCGCAGGGCAAGCTGGCACCCGCGCTGCAAGTCCTCGAGCGCGTCGTTGCCGATGCTCCCCTGTTCGCTCACGCACGCGTCGATCTTGCGCGCGCCTACCGCCAGGACGGACGCCTGGAGGCGGCGCGCACGCAGCTGCGCCGGCTCGTGCAGGAAAGACCATCCCTGGAGCCCGCGTGGCTTGCCTATGGCGAGGTGCTCGTGGACCTCGGCATGGCCGCGGACGCACGCTTCGCGTTCGAGCAGGCGCGACGGCTCGATCCTCACCGGCGGCGCATAGAGCAGGCAACGACCGCCCTCGCCGGCGGCGACTATCGCTCCTCGGAAGAGATCTTCCGTGAAGTCCTCAAGAGCGATGCGAGCCACCTCGCCGCCCTCGCCGGTCTCGCCGCCGTAGCCATCCGGGCAGGCAATACGCGCGATGCCGAGCGACTGCTGGGCCACGCCCGCAGCCGTTGCGCTCACCACCCCCTCGTGCGGCGCGCATGGGGCCACAGCCTGCTTGCCGCGGAGCGACTGACCGAGGCGGAAGCCGCCTTTCGTGATCTGCTGACATTCGAGCCGCAGAACCCGCTCAACTGGTCGGCATTGGGCTCGGTGTACATCAAGCTTCTGCGTCAGGAGGAGGCGCTGGCGGCCTACGAGGAGGCCGCGCGCCTCGATCCCTCGCAAGCGAGCTTCCGGCTTGCCATCGGCCACGTCAACAAGACGCTCGGACGGCGCGCGCAATGCGAGAGCGCCTATAAGGAATGCCTGAGACTCGACCCGAAGTACACGGAGGCCTACTGGAGCCTTGCAGATCTGAAGAACTACCTCTTCAGCGATGCGGAGCTCGCATCGATGCAAGACCTGCTCGCCTCCTCGGGCGGCACCGACCCGGCGCAGCTGCACTTTGCGCTCGCACGCGCGCTCGAGCAGCGAGACAGGTGCGCCGAGGCGTTCGGCCACTATGCCGAGGGCAATGCATTGCGCAGGCGGACCGCCCCCTTTTCGATCGAGAGCTTCGAGGAGAAATCCAGACGCGTCGCGGCCTGTTACACCCGTGATTTCTTCCGGGAGCGCGCCCCGGCCGGTCATCCCGATCCGGCACCGATCTTCATTCTCGGCCTGCCCCGCTCCGGCTCGACGCTCGTCGAGCAGATCCTCGCCAGTCACTCTCAGGTCGAAGGCACGATGGAGCTGCACAACATCCTCGCGATGGTGCGCGAGCTCGACCACCTGCAGGCCGATCGGGACGGCTATCCGGAAAAAGTGCGCGCGCTCTCAGCGCAGGAGCTCACCGGGCTTGGCCGCCGCTACATCGAGGAGACCGGCACCGTACGATCCGGCAAGCCGCGCTTCATCGACAAGATGCCCAACAATTTCAGCCACGTCGGCCTGATACACGCCATCCTTCCAAACGCCAGGATCGTCGATGTCCGCCGCCACCCCATGGACGCCTGCTTCAGCAACTTCAAGCAGTACTTCGCCAACGGCCAGTCCTTCAGCTACGACCTCGAGGACCTCGGGCGCTATTATCGCTGTTACCTCGCCCTGATGGATCACTGGGACGAGGTGCTGCCGGGCAAGGTCATGCACCTTCAATACGAGCAGCTGATTCGCGAGCCGGAAGACACCATCCGGCGCCTTCTCGAGCACTGCGGACTGCAGTTCGAGGCGAGGACGCTCAGCTTTCACGAGAACCGCCGCGCCGTGCGCACCGCCAGCGCCGAGCAGGTGCGCCAGCCGCTGTACGCCTCCGGAGTGGGCTACTGGAGGCGGTTTGCGAAGCAACTCGAGCCTCTGCGGGCCAGCCTCGGGGACTGCCTCGATCGCTTCGCCGCCTGGGAATGAGCGGGCCGCCGCCGGGCCGCGGACGCGAATGCCGTGCCTGACTTGAGCCGCCCGATACCCGGGCTGCCTCCGGGGCGCGGCGCACCGGGCCGCGTGGGCGCGCAACCCCTCCGAGCCACTCCGGGCCTGCCTTCGGCTCGAGCGCGCGCGATCCGGTGGCCGCCCCAGTATTTTTACATTAGTATAATTGTAGCAGCGGACTCGAGTCGATCCCCGAGCTCGCGTGACCGTAGCGCAGCGGCTGACCTGTCGAAAGATACCCGGGAGCACCTCATGAGCGACCCCGCGATCCCAATTCGTCGCGCCCGTGAAAGCAGGCGTGCGCGCGCCCGCACCCCCGTGGAGAAATACCCGTACATCCGGCGGCGATTGCCGCCTGTCGATCTGCTGAGCTCGGAGGCCGTCGAGATCATCGAGGCGAATGCGGAAACGATCCTCGAGGAAATCGGCATCGAGCTGCGGCGCGACCCGGAGTCGCTGCGCCTGTGGCGGCAGGCGGGAGCGGACGTGAAGGGCGAGCGGGTGCACATCCCGCGAGGGCTGGCCCGGCATCTTCTCTTGAGCGCTCCGTCGGTGTTCACCCTCTTTGCCCGCAACCCCGAGCGCAACGTCCGTTTCGGCGGCGAGGCGACCGTCTTCTCTCCCGTGGGCGGACCGCCGTTCGTCAGCGACCTCGATCGCGGCCGCCGCTACGGAACGCTCGAGGATCTGCACAACTTCATCAAGCTCGCGCACATGGCGCCCGCGATTCATTTCTCCGGCGGCAGCATGTGCGAGCCGATGGAAATTCCTCCAGGCAAGCGGCACCTCGACGTGCAATACGCCTTCTTCCGGTATTCGGACCAGGGTTGCGAGGCCACGCCGGAGACCGAAGGGCACGCCGCCGATGCGATCGCGCTCGCACAGATTCTGTTCGGCGAGGACTACCTGCAGACGCACCCGGTCGTACTCGGCAACATCAACTCGAACTCGCCGCTCGTCTATGACGGACGGATGCTCGGGGCGCTGCGGCAGTTTGCCAGCCACAACCAGGGTACGATCGTGGTGCCTGCCATGCTCGCCGGCGCCATGGGCCCCGTGACGCCCGCCGGCTGCATGGCCGAGCTGCTCGCCGAGACGCTGTGCGGGATGGCGCTCACGCAGATCGTGCGTCCCGGCGCGCCGGTGATTTTCGGCTCGTTCGTCGGCGCGATTTCGATGCGCACGGGAGCGCCGACGTTCGGCACTCCGGAGGCGACGCAGATGATTTTCGCCACGGCTCAGCTTGCCCGCCGGCTGCGGCTTCCCTGCCGCAGCGGCGGCTCGCTGTGCTCCTCAAAGGTCGTCGATGCCCAGGCCGGCTACGAGAGCGCGAACACGCTGCTGCCCACGCTGCTCGCCGGAGTCAATCTCGTGACTCATGCGGCCGGCTGGCTCGAGGGCGGGCTCGTCGCGAGCTACGAGAAGTTCGTGATGGACGCGGACCAGTGCGCGATGATGCAGAGCCTCGCACAGGGCATGGACCTGTCCGAGCGCGGCCAGGCGCTCGATGCGATCCGGGAAGTCGGTCCCGGCAGCCACTTTCTCGGCTGCGCGCACACCCAAGCCAACTTCGAGGCCGCGTTCTATCAGTCGGCGGTCGCGGACTACTCCTCTTACGAGCAATGGTCGGAGGAGGGACGGCTCACCGCCGAGCAGCGCGCCAACCGCGTGTGGAAGAGAATGCTGGCGGAGTATCAGGACCCGGGGATCGAACCGGCGCGCGATGAAGCCATGCTCGAGTTCATCGCGCGGCGCAAGGCGCAATTGCCCGACCAGATCACCGAGGAATGAGGCGGACCGGCGGCCAAGTTGCCATCGTCCCGGCTCTTACTGTACGATCGGCCAACAAGAACTGCCCTTGATCCGATCATGCGGCCGGGGCGGCGGAGCAACGACTCGAAGGCTCACTTTCATGCCTCGCAATCCCCGCTACGACGTCCTGTTCGAGCCCGTGCGGATCGGCCCGGTGACGGCTCCCAACCGGTTCTATGCGGTGCCCCACGCGAGCGGCATGACGAATGCCATGCCGCGCATGCGGGCGGCGTTCAGGGAAACCAAGGCTGAGGGCGGCTGGGGCGTGGTCTGCACCGGCTACGTTTCCATCGATCCCGCATCGGACGACGCTCCCTTGCCCTATGCCACGCTGTGGGATGACGAGGACGTGCGCTCCCACGCCATGATGACGGAAGCGGTTCACCGGCACGGGGCCCTCGCCGGCATCGAGCTCTGGCACGGAGGCGGCTCGGTCATGAACCGGCTCAATCGGACGCCCTCCATGTCTCCCTCGGGCACCGCGTGGATGCCGACGCACGTCAGCTACATCGGCAACCAGCGCCCGCGTGTCATGGACCTCCAGGACATTCGCGGCCTGCTCGAGGCGCAGATGCGGGCCGCGCGCCTGGCACGCAGCGCCGGCTTCGACATCGTGTACGTGTACGCGGGGATGGGCTACCTGCCCCACGAGTTTCTCCTGCCCGAATGGAATCACCGCACGGACGCCTACGGCGGCTGCCTGCGCAACCGGGCGCGCATCGTGCGGGAACTGCTCGAAGTGACCCGTGAGGCGGTCGGCGACCGATGTGCGGTCGCGCTGCGGGTCAGCCTCGAGGAGCTTCGCGCGCGCCCGAGCGAGCGCGCCCCCTCGGAAGCGCACGAGCTCGTGCAGCTGCTCGCTGACCTGCCGGACCTCTGGGACGTGAAAATGGATTCCGAGACGACCGATTGCGCGCCGTCCCGCTTCGCGCCCGAGGGCAGCCACGAGCCGGTGATATCCTTCGTCAAGTCGATCACGGGCAAGCCGGTCGTCGGTGTCGGCCGCTTCACCTCCCCGGACGCGATGGTGGGGCAGATTCGCCGCGGAGTGCTCGATCTCATCGGTGGCGCCCGGCCGTCGATCGCCGATCCGTTCCTGCCGAAGAAAATCGACGAGGGCCGCGAGGAAGACATCCGGGAGTGCATAGGCTGCAACATCTGCATCTCGAGCTGGCACGACTGTGTTCCGGTCCGCTGCACGCAAAATCCCACCATCGGCGAGGAATGGCGCCGGCAGTGGCATCCGGAGCGCGTGCCGGCCGCGCCCAACGCCGCAACGGTGCTCGTGGTGGGCGGCGGGCCCGCCGGCCTGGAGTGCGCGCTGACGCTCGGCCGGCGCGGTTACGAGGTCATGCTGGCGGAGGCCGGGGCCGAGCTCGGCGGACGCCTGCGCTTCGAGACACGCCTGCCGGGACTCGCCACCTGGTCGCGTGTTCTTGACTGGCGACGCAGTCAGCTGCAGCGTCTGGCGAACGTCACGGTGTACCGCGGCAACCGGCTCACCGCGGACGAGATCCTGGAACTGCGTCCCGCGCACGTGGTGGCGGCTACCGGGTCGCGGTGGGTGCCCCTGCTCTACACACCTCTGGAGGTCCCCTCGGGCACGCTCCCCGGTCCCAATGTGTTCACGCCCGATGACGTCGCCGCCGGCACGCGGCTCGAAGACCCCGTCGTCGTGTTTGATTTCGATAATTACTACATGGGCAGCGCCCTGGCCGAGCACCTGGCGCGCGCCGGCCACCATGTGAGCTACACGACCCCCTCGGGACTGGCTTCCGCCTGGTCCATCATGACCAACGAGCAGCCGCAGACGTACCGCGCGCTCGCCGATGCGGGCGTTGCGGTACACACGCTGACACGCGTCGAGTCATTCGAGGGCGATGAGGTGACGCTCATCAACGTCTTCACCTCCGCCCGCACGCGCCTGCCTTGCCGGGCGCTCGTGATCGTGGGCGCACGTCTGCCGCAGGACGCCTTGTACCAGGAACTGACCACCCGGCGCGAAGAGCTCATCGCAGCCGGTGTCGCCTCGATCACCCGGATCGGGGATGCGCTCGCGCCTGGAGCCATCGCTCACGCCGTTTACAGCGGTCACCGCTATGGACGTGAGCTCGACGCAAGCGGTGAGGAGCGTGCACTGCGGCGCGACGCACCGGTCCGTACCGTGATCCATGCACCGCCATCGGCGTGACACCGGCGCCGCCGGACCGGCCGGCGCGTGGGTCAGCTTGACGCGAGACATCGCGAAAATACCCATCGGGTGAACATCGCCGGCTGATGAGCCCGTCGATGAGGCCGACATCTGAACCGCTCCGGAGGCTCTGAGTCATGCGCAGATCGACCGTGACGATTCTCATTCTGCTGCTGTCGGCCGGTCTCGCCCCGGCCCGGGGCAGCGCGAGCGCAGCGCCGCGGCGATACCAGAGCCCATCGCCTCCCCGGTACGGGTTCACCATGGAGCGGACCCGCATCCCGATGCGCAACGGCATCACGCTCGCCGTCACACTCTACATGCCGACGGGAGCGCCGCAGGGCGCTCGCTTCCCCGCCATTCTGAACTACCTGCCTTATCGCAAGGACGATGACTCGGCCCAGGAGCAATACGGCATCTTCAGCTACTTCGCCCGGCGAGGATTCGTGGGCGCGGCGGTCGACATCCAGGGCTTTGGCGACAGCGGCGGCGCGCCGCCGGACCGCGAGTATTCGGCCGTGGAGCGGCACGACGGTGAGCAGGTCATCGCATGGCTTGCCCGCCAGCCCTGGTCGAACGGCAAGGTGGGAATGTTCGGCATCTCCTGGGGCGCCTTCAATTCCATCCAGATGGCGATGCGCAATCCGCCGGCGCTGAAGGCGATCGTCGCCGTGGATGGGACCAACAGGCTGTTCAAGGATGACATTCATTACATCGACGGGATCTTCCACGTCGATGAATACGAGCTGTACATGGATCTCTCCCAGGGCATCAGCGGGGCGCCGGATTTCTCCCTGGCAAAGAGCGTGATCGGACCTCGCATGAACTCCAAGCCCTGGACGCTCACCTACCTGGAGCACCAGCGAGATGGGGCGTTCTGGCACCGCCCGGAGCGGCCGCTGTCGGCCATCCATGTGCCCTGCTTCCTGATCGGCGGGCTGCACGACGGCTACCGCGACAGCATCCCGCGCATGCTCGAGCAGGTCCCCGCGCCGGTGAAGGCGTGGATCGGCCCCTGGAACCATTCCTGGCCCGATGACAGCGACTACGGTCCGCTCTACGGGTGGCGCGGCCAGGCCGTGCGCTGGTTCGATTATTGGCTCAAGGGACGGAACACGGGCGTTCTCGCCGATCCGAAGCTGATGATCTACCTGCAGCACTGGTACCCGCCCGGCTCACAGGATCAAAACATCCCTGGACTCTGGCGGGCGTACGACAAATGGCCTCCCCCGGGCAGATGGCAGGAGCGGCTGTACCTGCAGCCCGATCACGCCCTGGACGCCAGGGCGGCCGCCTCGGGACGCGACCGGCTGGCCTATGTGCCCTCGACGGGCAAGAACAGCGGCATCTTCTGGTGGGGGGACCTGCAGCCCGATCAGCGTCCCGTCGATGCGCACAGCCTCGTCTACGAGACCAAGCCGCTGTCGCATGAGGTCGCCATCATCGGCTTCCCTCATGTGATGTTGCGCGCGGCGGCCAGTGCGCCGCTCGCGGACTGGTTTGCCCGGCTGGAGGACGTCGCCCCCGACGGCCGCGTCACCCTCATAACCGGCGCGGGCC
>JAJZLX010000606.1 GCA_021850555.1 Pseudomonadota bacterium
GGTGATCTCGAAGCAGATCTTCGAGCCGTCGATGCCGCTGCGGTGGAACTGGTCGATGACGAACGGCAGGAACTTGTCATCGCCCAGGCTTTGCCCGGAGAGGTTGATCGAGCACAGCGCCAGTTTCTCGCGCTCGTCGGCCTCGGAGACGAGCCAACGGAAGGCGTTCTCGATCACCCAGCGGTCGATGGCCGGCGTGATGGCATAGCGCTCGGCCGCCGAGATGAAATCGTTCGGGGTCACGATCCGCCCCGTCTCATCCTTCAGGCGCAGCAGCAGCTCGTAATGCTGGCCCGGGTCGGTGTGTTGAAGAGGCAGGATCGCCATGCGGTGCAGCTCGAAGCGACCCTCCTCGAGCGCGGTGTTGATGCGCGCCGCCCACTGCATCTCGCGCCGGCGGCGCATCAGCTCCATGTCGTTCTCGGCGAAGCTGTGCACGCGGTTGCGGCCGGCCTCCTTGGCCGCGGTGCAGGCGCTGTCGGCGGCCGAGAGGATCGAGGCGACGTCCTCGTTGTCAGCGGTGATCGGCACGACCCCGACGCTCGCGCCCAGGCGAAAGGCCCGATCCTCCCAGCTGAAGCGGAAGTTTCGCACCGCCTCGCGCAGCGACTCGGCCGTGCGCATGGCCTCATCGATCGAGCAGCTTTCCAGGAGAATGCCGAACTCATCCCCGCCGAGGCGCGAGAGCGTATCGCGCCAGCGGACCTTGGATTTCAGCAGCGCGCCGACCTGCCCGAGCAGGGCGTCGCCGGCGCTGTGGCCGCAGGTGTCGTTGATGATCTTGAACTGGTCGATGTCGAGATAGCACAGCGCGTAGGATGACTCGTGGGCCTTGGCGCTCTTCAGCGCCCGCTCCAGGCGATTCTCGAACTCGCGCCGGTTGACCAGGCCGGTCAGCAGGTCGTGGCTCGCGTGATAGGAGAGCCGGCGGTTGAGCTCGCGGGCCTCGCTCACGTCGTGGAAGACCAGTACTCCGCCTGTGACCTTGCCGACGCCGTCGCGGATCGGCGCGGCGGTGCTCTCGACGTACAGCTCATTGCCGTCGCGACGAATCAGCAGCATCGGCCGTACCGACTTGATCGGGCGGATGCGCCGGATGCACATCGTGAGCGGGTTCTCGAGCGGCTCGCAGGTCTCTTCATGGAAGGCGCGGAAGATCTCCTCCACGGGCCGGCCCATGGCGCTCTCCAGGCGCCAGCCGGTCAGCGCCTCGGCGACCGGGTTGATGTAGTCGATGACCGAGTCGGCATCCGTGGTGATGACTCCATCGCCGATCGACTGAAGAGTGATCTGGGCGCTTTCCTTCTCGCGGAACAGCGCCTCCTCGTAGAGCTTGCGCTCGGTGATGTCGAACTCGACGCCGACCAGGCGCAGCAGGCGCCCGTGCTGATCGACGCGGGCCGTGGCGCGGCTGACGACCCAGCGCCACTCGCCGTTGCGGTGGCGCATGCGGTGGGTGCTCTCGAAGATCGGGGTCTTGCCGTCGATGTGCTCACGGATCGCCGCCTGCACCTTCGGCAGATCGTCCGGATGCACCAGGCTGCTCCAGTCGGGCGAGCCGCGCAGGTCCTCGTCCCGGTAGCCCAGCATGGCCTTCCAGCGCGGGGAGAAATACACCTCGTTGTTCTCGACGTCGAAGTCCCAAACACCGTCGTTGGCGGCCGACTGCGAGAGACTTGCGCGCTCCTCGAGCTTGGCGAGCCGTCCCTCGATGCGCAGCCGCTCGAGACCGGTGGCGAGGCTCGTGCCGAGCAGCTTCATCAGCAGCTGCAGGCTCACGTCCCAGGGGCGGGGCAGGGTATTGGCGAGGCCGAGGATGCCGGTCGGCTTGCCCTGCACGCGCATGGCGATGAGCAGCACCGAGCCCATGTAAAGCGAGGCGAAGCGGCGGCCCTCGGCGGTCTGCTCGCGAGCGCCTGAGGCGGTGTCGGGGAGCTGCGAGAGCCGCAAGTGCTCCAGGCGGCCGTTCAGCCAGGGGAGGGATTCCAGGTGAGTCTCCTGCAGCCCCTCCGGCCGGCACTGGGCGAGGGTGCCCCGATCGAACTGCACGTCCTGGACGATGGGCGCCTCGGGGCGCAGCATCGCAAGGAAGGCGCAGTCGACGCCCGTCACTTCGCGCAACAGCGTCAGATTGCGCTGTATGCACTCGGCGACATCGCCCCGGCGCATGTTCTGGAAATCGACGGCGATTTTCGTGCAGGTGACGTCGATGCCGAGCTTCGAATTCTTGTCCCTCCAGGCATCCGACGAGAGGATGTCCGTGGCTGAGAAATCCGCTGGCTTATCCGGCGGTGGACTCGACATGAACCGGTGACCTCTTCGCCCGCCAATCACAGCTTACACCCGCCCGGAGCCGCTCGGCTTGAAGCCCCGCCTGCTCCAAAAGTGTGTTCCGGCTCTGATCTTTTAACGAGTTACGGCAGATTTTCGCATACCTGTTCAGGAAGACAAGCTAACGCACTGTTCAATCAAGGGGCGGTGACTTGACAGAATCTGCCGGGCAGGCCCTCAAGATGAGATCCAGTCCGCGATTTGAGCATCGCGCCGCGGATTTTGAGCGCTCGCATCGCCGGGCGACGCAGCTGCTGCGCTCGAGTCTCTCGCGAGCGAGCCGGGGTCAATCAGGGGCTCCCAAGGCCCGCCGGGCCGTCTCGTAGGCGCGATTCAGCTCGAGCGCCATCTCCTTCTGGAGCCGCTCGAGCCCCGCGGCATCGAGAGTGCGCGGCACGTACCGGGGCGGCCCGATCGCGATGGCGATGCGGGCGAAGGGCTTGGGGATCACGAACCGGTCCCACTTGATGCGCCAGGCGCGCGAGGCGGCATAGGCCATGGGCAGGATCGGCCGCCCGGACATCTGCGCGAGCAGTATGGCGCCGGGCTTGAACTGGTGGCGCGGGCCGCGCGGGCCGTCCGGGGTGATCGCCGGGCAGATACCGTCCTTGACCAGGGCCTGGTAATAATCCCGCAAGGCCCGCGCGCCGGTATGGGTCGAGGAGCCGCGGATGGCGTACGCGCCGAGCCGGCGGACCAGCATGGCGCCGATCTCCCCGTCGACCGAAGGGCTGATCAGCCATCCGACTTTCATGCCGCGCGCGCGCTGCTCGAGCAGGTACTTTCCACAATAGAGCTGATGCTGGTGCCAATAGCAAGGTAGAAGCGACGGCGACTCGGCGAGGGCGGCGGCGAGGTGCTGCTCGCCCTCGATCTTCACGACCCGGCCCATGCGCCACCATGCCCGGATGATGCCAAGCGCCAGGGGCAGCCCCAAGCGGTACAGCCGCTCGCGTGCCGGGGTCATCCGCCGGCCGGAGCGGGTGACCTTGCGGTAGAACGAATTGCGCAGACCCGGGTCGGTCATGCTTCAGGAGCGCTCCGATGTGAAAAGCGTCGATTGCTATACTACAAAGCTTACATGAGCAAGCCTGCGACAACCCGGATCGAGCCGCCCGAGGCGGCCGTGCAGTTCGACATCGGCTCCGCCGACGACTCGCTCGAGCGGATGACCGAGCTGTTCGCGCTGCACGGGGACATCTATCGCGTGTACGTGCCGGCGCGCAAGTCGTATACCTACGTCGTTCACCATCCCGACGACGTCAAGCGGATCCTGGTCTCGAACCACCGCAATTACACCAAGGGCATCGGGCTTGACCGGGTGAAGATCCTGCTCGGCAACGGGATCATGACCAGCGAGGGCGAGTTCTGGCGCCGTCAGCGCATGATGCTGCAGCCGCTGTTCCACCGGCGCATCCTCACCGAGTTCGCCCGGGTGATCGGCGAGGCGAACACCCGGCTGCTCGCCCGCTGGGAGGCGCTCGCGCGCCGCGGGGAGCCGGTGAACCTCACCGACGAGATGAGCGAGCTCACCCTGGATATCATTCTGCGCGCCGTGTTCGGCCGCGACCTCGAGCGCATGTCCGCCGAGCTCGGCGGCAACCCCTTCGAGGTGGTCACCAAGGACCAGGAGCGCAACCTCCAGTTCGCCTACAAATTCCGCTCCCTCACCCGCCTGGTGGCCGGGCTCATCGCGCGCCGGCGCGCGGGCAACGAGGAGCATTTCGACTACGTGTCGATGCTCATGAACGCACGCGACAAGGAGACGGGCGAGGCGATGGGCGAGCGGGAGCTGATCGATGAGATCATGACGCTCGTGGTCGCCGGCCACGAGACCACGGCGAGCGGGCTGAACTGGACCTGGTATCTGCTCTCGCAGCACCCGCAGGTCGAATCGAAGCTGCATGAGGAGATCGACCGCGCGGCGGCGCACGATGCGCCGAGCCTCGCGCAGATGGAGCAGCTCGCCTATACCCGGCAGGTGATCGACGAGGCGCTCAGGCTCTACCCGCCGGGGTGGCTGCTCTCGCGCCGCACGGTCGCGCCCGATGTGCTCTCGGGGTGCGAGATCCCGGCCGGCGCCAACGTGCTGCTGCCGCTTTATCTGCTGCATCGGCATCCGCGCTACTGGCGCGATCCGGATGCCTTCATGCCCGAGCGGTTCGCGCCCGAGCACGAGGCCGAGCGGCCCCGCTTCGCCTACATGCCGTTCGCGGCCGGTCCCCGCCACTGCATCGGCGAGACCTTCGCGCTCTACGAGATGCTGATGCACCTGCACCGGGTGGGACGGCGTTTGCGCCTGGTCTACCTTCCGGACAAGCCGATCGAGCTCGAGGCGCAGATCAATCTTCGCACCCGTTACCCCGTTTTCATGAAGCTGGAACGCCGCTGATGTTGAATGTCACGACCCTGGACGGCCTGATCGAGGCCAATCGCACCTTTCCCCGCGCCATCACCTATCTGGAGGGCGAGCGCGAGACCCACACCGTGGGCTTCGACGAGCTCTACGAGCGCGCTCTCGGCATCCTGCATCACCTGCAGCGCCTCGGCGCGCGCCCCGGCGACAAGCTGATCCTGCTCCTCGGTCACAACGAGCAGTTCATCGACGCGTTCTGGGCGGCGATCTTGGGCGGCATCATCCCGGTGCCGGTGGCGATCGGGATCAGCGACGAGCACCGCCAGAAGCTGCTGAGGGTCGCCCGGCGTCTCGGTGACCCCTACCTCTACACCGATCGCCGCTCGCTCGAGCGCATCGCGGCCTTCGCCGAGCAGGCCGGGGAGGCGGAGACGTTGCGGCGGCTGCGCGCGCGCACCTTCCTGGTCGATGACCTGGATGACATCTCGCGCGCGGGCAAGGTGCATCGTGGCCGCCCCGAGGATATTGCCTTCATCCAGTTCTCCTCCGGCTCGACCAGCGAGCCGAAGGGCGTGGTGCTCACGCACGCCAATATCATCGCCAATGCGCGCGGCGCGACCGAAGTCGCCCGATTCAATGAGAACGACGTGAGCCTCTCGTGGATGCCGCTCACCCACGACATGGGGCTGATCGGCTTTCACCTGATCATGTTCTTCAACCGTGTGCACGCGCACCTCATGCCTACGGAGCTGTTCGTCCGCCGGCCGCTCCTGTGGCCGCAATTCGCCAGCCGTATCCGCGCCAGTGTTCTTTGCTCGCCGAACTTCGGCTACAAGCACTATCTCAAGGTGCTCGGCGAACAACCCGTCGAGGGGCTGGACCTCTCCAGCGTAAGGTTGATTTTCAACGGGGCCGAGCCGATCTCCGTCGAGCTGTGCGAGCAGTTCCTCGAGCGGCTCGCTCCGGCCGGTCTTGCGCGCAACGCCATGTACCCGGTGTATGGCCTCGCGGAGGCTTCGCTCGCCGTGAGCTTCCCGCCGCCGGGTGCGCCGATGCGCACCCTCTCGGTCGATCGGCACCGGCTGGGCGTCGGCGAGGCAGTGCGGATCATCGAGAAGGACACGCGCGATGCCGTACGGCTGGTCTCGGAGGGCAAGCCGGTGCCGTATTGCCAGGTGCGTATCGCGGACGACGAGGACCGCCCGTTGCCCGACGGTCGCATCGGCCATCTGCACATGCGCGGGGAGAACGTCACGCGAGGCTACTACGAGAACCCCGAGGCCGACGCCCAGGCGTTCACCGCCGACGGCTGGCTGCGCACGGGAGACCTTGCCGTCGTTCACGGCGGGGATCTGTATGTCTCGGGCCGGTCGAAGGAGATCATCTTCGTCAACGGCCAGAACTACTATCCCCACGATCTGGAGTCCATCGCCCATCGCATCGAGGGACTCGAGCTCGGCAAGGTGGCGGCGGCAGGCGTGCGCCGGCCCGGATCGCAGCTCGAGGAGCTGGTGCTGTTCGTGCTGCACCGCGGCGCCATGGAGGAGTTCCTGTCGCTCGCCCTCGCCGCAGCCCGTCTCATCAACGAGCAGACCGGGCTCGAGGTGGCCGAGGTGGTGCCGGTCAAGCGCATTCCGAAGACCACGAGCGGCAAGATCCAGCGGCACCTGCTCGAGCAGAGCTTCGCCGACGGACAGTTCGATGCCGAGCTCGCCGAGCTGGCGGCGCTGCGCGCGGCCCACCGGGGGCCGCAGTCGGTGACCCGAGGCGTGATCGAGGAGAAGCTGAAGGCGATCTGCGATGCGGCGCTCGGCGGCAAGCGAGTCGATCCGAACGACAACCTGTTCGAGCTCGGGGCGAGCTCGCTGAAGCTCATCGAGATCCACGAGCAGATCGACCGCGAATATCCCGGCAAGATCGACCTCACGGAGCTCTTCGACTTCCCGACCATCACCGAGCTCGCCCGCCACCTGGAGAGCAAGCTCGCCGCCTGATTGGCGCAAAGACGCTTTCGGCGCCGATGCGGCTCTCCGGTGCACAACGCATGGGCCGGCCGGGCTTGCTGACGGCTCAGGGGCTCTTATTCGCCGAAATCCAACCGCATGGACAGATCCACCGCGCGCACGTGCTTGGTGATTCCCCCGACGGAGATGAAATCCACTCCCGTCTCGGCGATGGCCCGCACATCCTGAAGGCTGACGTTGCCCGAGGCCTCCAACCGCGCCGCTCGCGTGCTCGCGCGATTGATCGCCACGGCGGCCGCCACGTCCTCCAGGGAGAACTCGTCCAGCATTACGATGTCCGGCCCGGCGGCCAGCGCCTCTTCGAGCTCGGCCAGTGACTCGACCTCCACCTCCACCGCGACGCCGGCTGCGGCGGCGCGGGCCGCGGCCACCGCCTGGGCGATCGAGCCCGCTGCGGCGATGTGGTTCTCCTTGATCAGCACCATGTCGTAGAGCCCCAGGCGGTGGTTGCGGGCCCCGCCGCAGCGCACCGCGTACTTCTGTGCACTTCGCAATCCCGGCAGGGTCTTGCGGGTATCGAGGATGGTGCAGCCGGTGCCCCGGACTGCCTCGGCGAAGCGGCTGGCCTGCGTGGCGGTGGCCGACAGCAGCTGCAGGAAGTTGAGGGCGGTGCGCTCGCCGGTGAGGATGGGCCTCGCCGGCCCCTCGATCTCGAAAATCACCTGGCCGGCTGCAAGATGCGCCCCGTCCCCGGCGTGCCAGGCGAGGCGGATCCTCGGATCGAGCTGGCGGAAGCACTCCTCGACCCAGGGCCGGCCGCAGAGCACGGCGGCTTCGCGGCTGACGACCCGGCCGCGGACGTGCTGCGCCTCCGGCACGAGCCGCGCCGTGACATCGCCCGTTCCAATGTCCTCGCGCAGCGCCGCCGCGACCTGCTGCGCCAGCTCGGGGGGAGGGGACGGTGCGGCATCCGGGGCGGCTCGGTCACTCATCCGCCCAGGCTATCATGGCTTGGTTTGAACTTGGCCGCGCTGGCCTCATAATGCCGGTGGATGGCAGAGATTTCCGCCCCGGCGCCCCGCCCCCCGTCTCCTTGCGTCAAGGTCTGCTTGCTCGATGAGCGGGGGTACTGCACAGGCTGCCTGCGCTCGCGGGCGGAAATCGCCCGCTGGAGCGCCATGAGCGCCGCGGAGCAATGGCAATTGGTCGTCGCCCTCGGGCGGCGCAGAAGATCCCTGATGAGGTGAAATGATGGACGTCGTCGAGAGAATCAAGGCCGAGATCGGCTCTTCGCCCGTGGTGCTGTTCATGAAGGGCACGCCGGATTTCCCGCAATGCGGCTTTTCCGCCCAGACGGTGGCGGCGCTGCGCGCGCTCGGCGCGCAGTTCAAGTCCGTCAACATCTTCGAGGACCCGGAGCTGCGCGAGGCGCTCAAGCGCTACTCCAACTGGCCGACCTACCCGCAGCTTTATGTCAAGGGTGAGCTCGTCGGCGGCTGCGACATCGCGCTCGAGATGTACGAGAGCGGGGAGCTGAAGACGCTGCTCGAGGGTGCCGGCGCGCTGCACTAGCCTGATCGGCGCCAGCCGCTTGCGGCGGCCGCTGCGGCCGGACTGGGCGCTTTCTCGGGCGGTCCGTGACGGGTGCGCGGACCGGGCTGGCGGTTCAGGTTTCGCTGCTGTCGGACTCGCCTGCGGCCGTCCGGTTGAGCCAGCCGAGCGCGCGCGCGCGCGAATGCGCTCCGAGGAAGCTCTCGCGCAGGCGGTTGCACACCAGACAGAACACATCCGCGGTGCGCTCGGCGTCATAGGACGCCGAGTGCGCGCTCGACTTGTCCCATTCGAGCCCTGAGATCATCACGGCCTTGGCGAGCACGGTCTGGCCGAGCGCGGCGCCGGCGAGCGTCGCGGTATCGAAGCAGGAGAAGGGATGGAAGGGATTGCGCTTGAGGTCCGCGCGCTTGACCGTGGCGTTGAGGAAGCCCAGGTCGAAGGCGGCGTTGTGGCCGACCAGGATGGCGCGGTGACAGTCGTAGGCCTTCATGGCGTGGCGGACCTCCCGGAA
>JAJZLX010000199.1:0-3336 GCA_021850555.1 Pseudomonadota bacterium
GCCTGCGGCACGGCGGGATCTTCGGCGTCGATCAGGAACGCCGGCAGTGCGGTGATTGCGTCGGCGTCACCGTCGGCCGTGCCCTCGGCTTCATCGTCACTGGCCGCGGGAGGGACGGCCGCAGCCTCATCAGGCAACCCGGGCGTGCGGAGCGGCTCGGGCAACCAGCCGGTGCCGGCAAGCAGGCGTTCGGCCGCCTGCGCCATCTCCGGCTTCTTCAGGTGGTCGATCAGCTGGGCTGCGTGCTCGCCCTTCGCCTCGCGCACGGCTTCCAGGATGCGCGCCTTCGGCACCCGGCCGAGATAGGTCTCCACCGTCGGCGCCCAACCCGCCGCCGCCATGTCGAGACCGACTGCCTGGGCCAACCGGTCGGCGTGGGCCAGCGCGCCAGGACGGCGGTTCCAGGGTTCGTGCAGCGCGTTGATCGTCAGTGCCGCGCAATGCGCGAACAGCGCCGCGCGCGTGTCGGTGTCGAAGCCGACGAGCGCGTCCCAGAGCTCTCCGGACGTCGCCGGCAATTGCTTCACCCACGCCTCGTGCCGCACGTCGATGGCCTTGGCGGATGCGGTGTCGTTCAGTCCCGGAGCCTGGGTCCCGAACCCGGCGCTCTTGGCCTCGATCTCCAGGCAGGTATCGGAGACGGAGCGATAGAACAGGCGGAGGCAAAACGCGTGGAGCACGGCCAGGAACGAAGTGTCCCAGTCGTTCCCCAAGGCTTCCCGCAACGCGAGCGTGCGGTGTGCGGTGAGTTCGGTCATCAGCCGCTCGGGCAGCGGCTTCAGCCCCTCGTCCTCCTCGGGCACCCCGGCGGACGGCTCCGCGGTCGTGGTGATCGTGATCGAGCGCGCCTCCGTGGCAGACGGGTCCCGATCGGTATCGGGCGCGGTGCTGGCTGGCTCCGCGGCCCTATCGGGATCGTCGGGCGCAGCGACCGGCGGCTCATCCTCGGGCCGCACGTAGCCACGTTCGACGCGGAGCGCGCCGTCACGGTCGATGCTGACGAAGACGCCGGCGCGGGCGACATCGGCGGGATCGAATTTCGGCGGGCGGTTCTGGAATGCCTCGATCGCCGCCTCGATCTCGGCCAGGCGTGCCTCTACCGCCTCGGGCAGTTCATCGGCCTCGCCATACTGCTCCTCGAGCGCGTCGTATTCGCCCTTCAGCGCATCGAACTCCGCCTGCTCTGCGTCGGTGAGGGGGTTGGTGGAGGGCAGCGGACGTAGCCCGTGCCGGTGGCCGTAGGGGAAGTCCGGGGCGGCCTCGACCCATTTCCAGCCCTCGGCGCGGACGGCGTCCGCCTCACGGGCCAGTCGCTCGGCCACCAGCCGGTCGAGCAATGCCGGATCCTGCAACCAGCCGCCATCATCGTCCTGGAACAGGTCGCGCATCACGATCCCGCCGGCAGCTTCGTACGCCTCGATGCCGACAAAGCAGGCGCGCCGGTCAGTCGCGCACACCGCGCCCTCGGTCAGCATGCGGCGGATGATATGCGGCTCCTTGTTCCAGTCACGCTGGATCGTCGCCCACACCTGCTCCTGGCGGGCGTGATCGTCGCTGACGCAGAACGCCATCAGCTGATCGAGCGTCATCGCCCCCTCGGCATAGGCGTCGAGCAGCACCGGGCTGGCGGCGGCGAGCTTGAGCCGCTGGCGTACCACCGCGGCGGTGACACCGAACGCGGCGGCGATCTCCTCCTCGCCCTGGCCTTTCGCGCGCAGCGTCTGGAAGGCGCGGAACTGGTCGAGCGGGTGCAGCGCCTCGCGGTCGGTGTTCTCGGCGAGGCTGTCCTCCTCGGCGAGGCCCTCGGTCTTGACGATGCAGGGAACGGGCGCGGTCCTGGCCAGGCGCTTCTGCCGGACCAACAGCTCCAGCGCCCGGAAGCGCCGACCGCCGGCGGGCACCTCGAACGTGCCCGTCTCGTTGCCCTCGGCGTCCAGCACCGGGCGCACGCTCAGGCTTTGCAACAGGGAACGCCGGGCGATGCTCTCGGCCAGCGCCTCGATCGAGACGCCGGCCTTCACGCGCCGGACATTGGCCTGGCTGAGCACGAGCTTGTTGAACGGGATGTCCCGGGACGGGTTCAGGACGATCTTCTGGGTCGCAGCCATCTGGTGATCTCCGCGACGGGCCGACCGGGAGCCTCTCTCCCAGCCCCTCGACCCGTCACGAAAATCCCCTCTGTCCTCTCGCTCTCGGCGGCGGCGCGAGGCTCACGCGCCAGGATCATCCGCCGCCGGTTCCGGCAGGTTGACCACCTCGGCGCCGGCGGCGCGGTAGGCCGCCGCGACCGCCGCCAGAGGCACGTAGCTGAACGGGCCGTGCGGCGGCGGGTCAGGCGGCGCGCCGACCGCAACCATCGCCCCGCGAATGACGAGCCGCGCCACAGCATCGAAGGCGACGCCACGGCTGTCGATCACCGGCAGGCCAGCTGCGATGCAGGCTGCCTTGATCGGCTCGGGGTCGTAACCCAGGAGACGGGAGCCGTCCCCATACCAGAGGATGAAACCGCCCCGGCCGATCGAGAGATGGCCACCCTCGGTCGCCAGGGCCTTCGTAATCAGGTCGGCATGGTGGGAGTGGAGGTCGACATTTTCGGCGGCACTCATGGCAGTTCTCCATGACGGGCCGGCCGGAAGCCTCTCTCCCGACCCTTCGGCACGTCACGGAACGCCGGCGGCCCTCTCGCTCTCCGGCGCCGAGGCCGGGATCGCGAGACCCGATGGAGCTTCCGGCTCACCCGCATCGGACTGGAACGCCAGCAGATAGTCGGCGGCCTTCGAGGCCGCGCTGGCGGCGCGGATGATCGCGCGCTCGTCGTCGCGCAGCACCTCCAGCCAGGAACCGATATAGTCAGCGTGCCGCACGGTCGGCACGATGCCGAGGCTCGCGCAGAGGAACGCCGCCGTCATCTCGGCGACCAGTTCTTCCTTGGCATAGCTGGCGGAACCGAATCCACCCGACATGTCACGCGCCAGCCGACGGGCCGCGCCCGACCAGTGGCCGAGCTCGTGGAGAGCCGTGCGATGCCAGTTCACCGGCTCGAAGTAGGCCTCGGGCGGCGGCACCTGGATGAAGTCGCCGATCACCGAATAGAACGCGCGCTCGCCGCCGATGCGGATGTCGGCGCCACTGGCCCGGATCAGCGCCTCGGCCTGCGGCAGAATGAGGCCCTCGGGAACCGGTGGTGCCAAGGACGCGATCGTGTCGGGCAGGCCCTCGCACTGATCGGTGTTGAACACGGTGAAGCGCTTGAGGAACGGGATGGCGCTCGGCTCGTCGCCGTCGCGGTCGGCGCGCTCGCGCTCGGCCTCGGGGATGAAGCGGTCGGCATAGACA
>JAJZLX010000199.1:3346-7520 GCA_021850555.1 Pseudomonadota bacterium
CGCTCGCCCTTGCAGACATTGCCGCCGAGCGCGAGCGCCTGACGGAAGGTGAGCCAGGCCTGGCCGGAATAGCCGCGCTCGATCACCGCGCCCCAGAGGATCAGCACGTTGATCCCCGAATAGCGTCGGCCGGTGGCGGCGTTCTCCGGCAGGCCGACCGCCGCCCCGGTGCCCGATGCGCCCCAGGGCTGGACCCAGGGCAGGCGCCCGGCCTCCAGCTCGGCGATGATCCTGTCGGTGATTTCCGAATAGAGGCTCGCGCGGTCCTGACCGGCACGAGTGCGCGCGGATGAACGTGACATCGCGGATCTCCGCGACGGGCCCCGCGAGCCTCTCTCGCGGTCCTCAACCCGTCACGGCCGACCCGGCCGAACTCTCGCTCTCGAATCCTGCTGTGCGTCGGCCGCCGCTCCCCAAGATCGTGTCCCAGTGCGTGGTGTCTCGCGTCTCAATCTCTTGCCAAGCCCGTCCAGAATACGCGGGGCACGGCTGCCCTCTCGGATGGATGTAGTCGCCACGCTGTCGTCGTCTTTGATCCGTTACCTCTGCCTGTCCCAACTTCGACTATGGTCGGATGACTGTAGGCCGGTCACCGCTGAACGCTTCGCTCGAGCGTCAGCCGCGCGACTGGCTTCTCAGACATTCAATGGCGGACCTGATCGCTGCGTCCTGTGGTTTCTCCGTGCCCCACTCCGTCCAGAAGTTCCTAGTCGCGCTATCCGGCGTGATCTTCGGGATATCGAGCTTGATGCGCGTGGGCAGCAAGACCGCGTCGCCTAGCAGCAATGCCTCGCCCGTGTCGAGCAGCGGCAGGATGCTGGTCAGGCCAGCAAGCGAGTCCGGCATTAGCCTCTTGATCACGCCTTGGTCGGTTTCGTTCGTAAGGCGCAGCGCCAGGAAGTTGTTGCACTGGCTTAAAATGGTTCGGCTTACATCCGATGGCCGTTGGCTCACGACTAAAAGGGAAAAGCCATACTTTCGGCCCTCCTTGGCGATTCGCTCGAACGACCCGAGAGCTTGGCGCTGGACAGCGTCTGCATCGTCGCGCACGGGCAAGTACAGATGCGCCTCGTCGCAAAGTAAGGTCACCGGAGTCCTGGACTTGGATCCCATCCAGAACTGTACGTCATACAATAGACGCGCGAGCGTTCCCGTCACGACAGGCAGGACGTCGGCGGGCACCTCGGAGAAGTCGATGACCTTTATGCCCGTCCCTCCGCCCGAGGACATGAGCTTCAAGACCTGGCCAGCCAGCCAATCGTATGACATCGCCGCCGCGGGCGGCGCGAACATGAAGCCGTAGCGGCGATCGTCTAGCTTGGCCTCCAGGCGCGACAGGAAGCGGGTTAGCTTGTCCTCCCACTCGCCTTTCACAGGGCCGGTCTTGCCGACGCCCTTGGTCGTGTTATCAGTTTCCAGTAGCTTCAAGAGCTTCTTCATGTCGTACGGGATCGGTGAATCGACGGTGAACGTCTTCTTCACCGTTTCCCGGTTTTCGGCATCCAGGGTCTCACCCTTTAGCGCCCGAACGTGCGACGTGAACCGCGAAGCCTGGTTGGGTGCGTTCGTGTCGCTGCGGTCGAGGATCATCGACAGCATCTCGTCGCGATTGAGGAGCCAGTACGGCAGGAACAGCACGTCGTCTCCTGGGCCTTCCAGGTCGCCCGGCCCGGCAACTCGGAACCTGCTCGCGAAGCCGCCGCCGGCCTTGTCGGCGAGCGGCGCATATTCGCCGTGCATGTCAAAGACGATGATGTTCGGGAACTGCAACTTGGCGGCGCGCTCCAGGATGAGAGCCACCGCCCAGCTTTTGCCGGAGCCCGTGCTACCGAGAATCGCCGCATGCCGCTGGAAGAACTTGTCGCCGCTGGCGATGGCAGCAGCCGAGCGGTCAGCGACGAACGTCCCAAGCTTGAGGCGTTCGTCCTCCGAGAAGCCCGCGCCGAGGATCCCCATAAAGCGCTGGAGGTTCCCGCCATCGATGACGAAACACTCCCGGTCGATTTGCGGGAAGCTGTCCGCGCCGCGCTTGAAAGTATTCGACTTCGAGCCCTCGACGGTGCGGAACGTGCCGATCAGGACTCCCAGGATTAGGTCTGTCGGGACCGTCGTGAGCGCCGCACCTTCCTCTCCCGCGTCCCCGAGGTCCGGCAGTTCCTCTCGCACGCTCTGCGTGACGCGCTCGGTCATGGCGATCAGATATTCCCGCTCCGTTGCGCCGCGGATCGCGAGCAGCTGGCCGATACCAATACGTGTCAGCAGCGTCGAGTTGGTTACGTCGATGGCCACGTGACTGGTGTCAACAGATGCGACCCGGCCGACCAGGTTTTCATCGGTGAAGAGCAGTGCGGCATCGGTCATGGTTCTAGCACCTCTGCAACGAAAACATTGAGATCCCAGAGGGCGAGCTCTGGAATAAAGAATTCTTTCGTGTTGACCAGGACCGAACAACCGTCCCTCCCGGCCTCGCTACCGTACTGGATGGCGATGACTGCGGCATTTTCGCGCGCGAGCTTCTGAGCGTTCGGCGAAAGAGTATGTGTGAGCAGCAGTGCTGGCGTGCCGGCCCTGATGCGCGGGGTTAAGTGCGTCTCGAGGTGGTCGTCGTTGAATCCGTAGCCGAGCACAAGGAAGCGACTCGCCCTGTCGATCGCCCCGTTCGCCCGCTCGCGATGGCTATCGAATGGGCTCTCGTACCCGTTACGGAACTTGTTCAGGCCGGGCGTGATGATCAGCCGCGGCAGGCGGAGGTCGCCGGAATGTCGGACCGGCTTGCCGTCGCGGACGTACCAGTCCAAGCTCCCGTGTGGTTTGAAGATGTTCACCCGCTGGCGATAGTGGTAGCGCACCTTGTCCTTCTTGAGCGTGACCTCCCGTAAGAAGCTGAGCTTGCTCTCCTGTTCGTCCAGGTGGCCCGCGAAGTAGCCGACGAACATCGTGTCCACCCCATACCCGGCTTCCTCGGCTGCGATCTCCAGCAGCCGGTCGTAGTTCGTGGTCACGACCGAAACGCCGGTCGCGGGCTTGAGGAGGTGCTTCAGTAACCGCGTGAACCGCAGGGTCCGGGTCTTCGCGAAGACCTCCTCGATGACCTTGCGCTCGTGCCTCGCGATGATGTCTACCGTGCTTGAGGCGATGGCTGCCTCAAGCGACGCGGTGGGGGCCTTCTCCAGTAAAGCTGCCTCCAGCCCTTTCGCGCGAACCAACGGGACGACCTCGGCCCAGCAATCCTGGTCGGCCGCGGACAGGCTGGCGCCGACTGTCGCCTCGAGGTGGTTGGCGAGCTCTCCCATCCCGGGAAGCCCTTCGGCGCAGGACAAGCCTGACCCGACCACCGTCACCAGACCGTCGGTGAAGTGCCGCTGGAGTACCAGCTTGAGCTCATGCAATTCCAAGGTCAGTCCTTCACGTCTGGCATGGGGCCAAGCGCGGTTACCCCCCTTTTGGTCTGCGGACACAATTATGGCATTCCCAGAGACTTCTCGTAAGGTCGGGCGTCGCTGCCGGCGTGGATGTCTGCTTCGGCCTGCCGCTCAACCGAACCCGATCATCCGCTCCCGGCCAACTTCAGCCGCTGTCAGCCGGCCAGTCGATAGTGTCACAAGCTGACCGCTCCAGCCGGCAACGCAGCGAGCCATTCCCGCAACTTCGAGCACCGCCGCCGCCCGGAGACATTGCGCACCGCGATGGCCACCGCCTTGCGGCTGCCGACCAGCACGACCAGCCGCTTGCCGCGGGTGATGCCGGTATACAGCAGGTTCCGTTGCAGCATGGCGTAGTGCTGCGTCAGCACCGGGATCACCACGGCGGGATATTCCGAGCCCTGCGCCTTGTGGATCGTCGCCGCATAGGCCGGCACAAGCGCATCCAGGTCGCCGATTCCATAGCCCACGTCCCGCCCGTCGAACCGCACGGTGATCTCGGCCTGCTCGGTGTCGATCGCCGCGATGAAGCCGATATCGCCGTTGTAGACCTCGCGGTCGTAGTCGTTCTCGATCTGCATGACCTTGTCGCCGGGCGCAAAGGTCCAGCCGAATTTCTCGATCTTCGGCGTCGCCTCGCCATTCAGTGCGGCCTGGAGGTCGATGTTGAGCGACCGCGCGCCGACCCCGCCGCGCGCCATCGGGCACAGCACCTGGATGTCGCGCACCGGATCGAGCCCGAAGCGCCGGGG
>JAJZLX010000199.1:7530-8687 GCA_021850555.1 Pseudomonadota bacterium
AAATCGCTCCCTGCCTCGGCGCGGGTGAGGTCCGGCATCTCGCCGCGGTTGATCCGGTGCGCGCTGGTGATGATCCGGCTGGAGGCCGCCTGGCGGAAGATCTCGGTCAGCCGCACCACCGGCACCGCGCCGGAGCCGATCAGGTCCGCCAGCACCTGGCCGGGCCCCACCGAGGGGAGCTGATCCACATCACCCACCACCAGCAGGGCGGCCGCCGCGGGGATCGCCCGGGTCAGCGCGTGCATCAGCGGCACGTCGACCATGGAGGCCTCGTCGATGACCAGGAGGTCGCAGTCCAACGGGTAATCGGGTCCGCGCCGAAACCCGCCGGTGCGCGGATCGACCTCCAGCAGGCGATGGATCGTCCTGGCCTCGAACCCGGTCGCCTCGCTCATCCGCTTCGCCGCCCGCCCAGTGGGGGCCGCGAGCAGGATGCGCACCGCCTTGGCGGCGAGGATGGCGAGGATCACCCGCATGATCGTCGTCTTGCCGACGCCGGGGCCGCCGGTGATCACCAGCAGCTTCGAGGCAAGTGCAAGAGCGACCGCGTGACGCTGGCTCTCGCCGAGCGTCATGCCGATCCGCCGCTCGACCCAGGGGATGGCTTTTTCGGCGTCGATGGCCGGCCAGGGCAGCGCGCCGGCCGCGATCGCCCGCAGCCGTTCGGCGATGCCGCGCTCGGCGTGGTAGAGGCCGGCGAGGAAGATGCAGTCCGCCTCCCCGACGCGGTCGGCGATCACCGCGCCGTCGGCCAGTTCCAGATCGAGCGCAGTGCGGATCAGCGCCTCCGGCACCTCCAGCAGGCGCTCGGCGAGCGGGATCAGTTCCGCTACCGGCAGGCCGCAGTGCCCCTCGTCCATCGCCTCGGAGAGGGCGTAGCCGATGCCGGCGCGGACGCGGATCATCGCCGTCTTCTCGATGCCGAGCCTGCCGGCGATGGCATCCGCCGTCTTGAAGCCGAGGCCACGGATGTCGCGCGCGAGCCGGTACGGGTTCTCGCTCATCACCTGGATGGCGTCGGCCCCGTAGGTCTTGAAGATGCGCACGGCCCGCGCCGTGCCGACGCCGTGGCTGTGCAGGAAGACCATGATCTCGCGGATCACCTTCTGCTCGGCCCAGGCATCGACGATGCGCTTCGCCCGAACCTCGCCGATCCC
>JAJZLX010000794.1 GCA_021850555.1 Pseudomonadota bacterium
CAGTAGGGCGTGTCCTTCAAACCGGGGATCGACGGAATCGCCGGACTCGCCCCGGTGGCGATCAGGCAACGGTCGAAGCTCACCGTGTGCTCGTCACCGTCCGTCGCGCTCACGATCAGGCGCCGGGCGCCCTTGAAACGCGCTTCGCCGCGCAGCACGGTGATCGCCGGATTGCCGGCCAGAATGTCCTCATACTTCGCTCGACGAAGCGCCTCGACGCGTCCCTGCTGCTGGACCAGGAGCTGCTCGCGCCGGATGGTGGGCTTGGCCGCAGTGATCCCCTTGTCGAAAGGGCTCGTCGCGCGCAGATGCGCAACGTGCGCCGCGCGGATCATGATCTTCGAGGGCACGCATCCGACATTGACGCAGGTGCCGCCGATGGTGCCGCGCTCGATCAGAGTGACCCGTGCGTCACGCTCAACGGCCTTCAATGCACAGGCCATGGCCGCCCCGCCGCTGCCGATGACCGCGATATGCACGCCCTTCTCGTCGCCCGTCAGCACCGCCGTATCGCCCTCGAGAGGCTTCGCACCGTAACCGCGATCCACCACGGCTTGGGCGAGGCGCTCCAACGGAACGTCCCGTTCAAGGGCAATCTGCGCTGTCGCATCCGGATAAGAGACGCGAGCCTCCCGCACGCCAGGCACGCCTTCGAGCGCCTCACGCACGTGCATCGCGCAGGAATCGCAGGTCATGCCGGTGATTTTCAGACGTAGCATGGGGAGAGTTCTCCGTCAGATCCTTTCGTGCCTCGAATGCTCAACCCTTCGCCGACGATTCGCTCGCGGGAACGGCACAGGGCCGCACCGATGGCGATACCAGATCCCATACCGACACTACGAGCATGAACGTAAGACCGACGTAGAGAAGCGGGGCGGTTGCGAGGTGCGCGAACCGCATCAGGAGCGCCGCGGACAGCACCAGCAGTGGTCCGATAAGACCGAGCACCAGACGGTAGACTTGCCGGTGACTGAACCACCCCAGCGCATTCGCTGCGAGCGCCAGCAGGGCAAAGAGCGGGATCAGCGTGGTGATGAACAAACCCTCCCATCGCGTGAGAAAGCCGAGGCCGATGGCCGCACCGAGACTGGCGAGGGCCGGGAAGCAGGACGCGCAGCCCATCGCGGCGACGATGCTGCCCAAGAGTCCGGCCTTATCGGCAATGCGTGTGGCGAGTGCCATGGGTGATCCTCCTCATTGCCGTGACGAGCCCATAACGGCTCGACGGTCGGGGTGGTCAGGTAGTGTTCCGAGCCGCCTTGCGCCACTCTGCGCAGGTGGCTTGCGCTCTCCGAGATTGGGGGTATCTTAAGACCGTACTCGACTACGGAGTCAAGATGCCCGAGTCCTACACCATCGGCGCTTTGGCGAGACAGGCCGGCGTCAACGTGGAGACGGTCCGCTACTACCAGCGCCGTGGCCTCGTCGGGGAACCCCAGCGGCCGCTTGGTGGGATCCGCCGTTACAACCAGAATCATGTCAGGCGGCTACGGTTCGTCCGCCAAGCGCAGGCACTCGGCTTCCGCCTGGATGAAGTGAAAGACCTGCTCACGCTCGAAGACGGCAAGCATTGTCACGAAGCCGAACGGCTGGGCACCATCAAATTGGCCGCGGTACGGGGGCGGCTGGCGCAGCTGCGGCGAATCGAGGGGGCGCTCGCGGCGCTCCTCGACCAGTGTCACTGCAATGTAGGGAACGTGCGCTGCCCGCTGATCGCGGCGCTAGAGACCGAGCCCGTCGTCCGCCGGCGCAAGAAGCCATAATGTGCCTGGCCTTCCGGGCAGTGTGCCAGGTCACGGTCCGCACCCCCAGCGCCCTCCCCTCATCTGGGCCTCAGATCCCCTCGCCACGGCCACAGCGCAGGCGCACACCGTGGCCGGCCGGGGCCTTCGCCGATACAGCAAGATGGCCGCTGAGCAGGTTGCACTTCACCGCGCGAACGCGAGCGGTGCGATCTACGCTCACGGAAGTCCGGAGGGTTCCCTGCAGGCGAAAGTTTCCGGCCGCGCGCCGCGGGATTCGCTGTCGTCACACTCCGCATGTGGCGAATGGTATGCGCGAGATTCTCCGGATGCGCAATGCGGTCTCCAGCAAGATATTCGACGTTCCCATGCCAATGATGTGCAAGCGCCTCCAACCGGACCAGCGTTTGGGTCGCGCCCGCGGCGGGCAACGGAGGCAGCAGGGAATGCCCCCATACCGGGAATGAACAGAGGGTAGCCCTCACGCCAATGCGCTACGGCAAGAGCAGCGAGGGCCACGAACATTCCGCATGAAGACCAGTAGTCGAGCGAGCCGAACCGAGGGAGACGCCCGATGTGTTTTGGGCTGAGTATTGCACCGCTGCCGGTGATCGCACAAATGAGCCGCAGGAAGACGTGTATGCCGACCACCGCCGGAAAGGTGGAATTGCTGGACGGGATGCCACCACCGCCAAGGCACCGGTCATAGCAAAGTCGTCCGAGCGTCAGCCATCCTGCGCCGAACGGAGCACCGCGATCAACGGCACGGCGAAGAGGGCGAGCACCACGGTGTCGACCCCAACGTTGAACCAAACGCCGTACCGGGCCGAGAACGCCGCTTCGATCACGAGCCACACCACGATGCCGAGCAGGAGCGACTTGGCGAGTTTCCGGTCGCCTCGCCGGAGCGCAGCGCGCCCCACGAAGAACAGTGTACTACCCCACCCGATCATGATCGCGCCATAAAGCGCACTTTCCCACTGGAGCAGAACAGCGCGATTGATGATGGGCAAGACGTCGAGACCGAACACCGCGAACACTACACCCCACAGAATGAGAATTACCGAGATCACGCTGAACCACAGGAGCAGTGTCTTTTCGCTCATACTGATCTCACGCGAGGAAATCCCGAACAAGCGCCCCGAACTTCTCCGGCCGCTCTTCCATGAGCAGGTGACCTGTGGAAGGCAGGAGCTCGAGTCGTTGCGCTCCCGGGATCTCGCGGCGCAGCCGCTCGCCCCATTCGGGCCCGAAGTGGGCGTCGTTCTCCGCCCAGATGAGGAGCGTCGGGTGGTCGAAGCGCCGCAGTCCATCGAGTATGTCAAGAGTGACCCGGTTGTTGTCGGGGGCGAACTGCTCGGCAATGAAGCGCTTCGTCTTGGCTCTTCGGTGACGATCGGCGAGGTTCGCGCGAACGAGAAAATCGATGAACTCACCGGACAACTCACGTGCGTCGTACACCGCCTTGCCGCGCACGAGCGTGGCCCGCAGCACGATTCTCCGCGACCAGAGCCAGAGCACGAGATCGCCCAGGAATGGCATTTGCGTGATGCGTGCGAACGGCCGTTCCTCCGCCGACGGCCAGTTGTCGTAAGCCTCCGCATCGGTGAGAACGAGCCGATCCACGCGGGTCGGATGGCGCGCGGCGAGCACCTGGGCTACCGCGCCCCCGTGGTCGTGGCCGAGCACGTGAGCACGCTCGATGCCGAGACAGTCGAGGAGGCGGATCATCGTTTCGGCCTGGGCGGCAAGCGACCAGTCCGCCCCGGGCGGAGTCTCCGTATCGCCGAGGCCGAGCAGGTCCGGAGCGATACAGCGGTGCGTCGGCGTGAGCTGCGGGATCAACCGCCGCCACACGAACGAGGCAAAGGGACAGCCGTGAAGAAGAAGCACCGCAGGACCGCTGCCCTCATCCCGGTAGGCGAGGCGCACGTCGCCGAGCTGCGTGACGCGCTTTACGGCATTGTCCGCGGGACGAAGGCAATCTGCGCCGCAATGCCTCACGCGCGTCGCCCCGCCACAGGCGTACTTCGTCGTCGCAAGGGCTCGCCCGTCTCCTCGAGCAGGCAGAAGCCGAGATCGAGAATTCCCACGACGCATGGGTCGGCAATGCTGTAGTAGAGCCGCGTCCCATCCCGTCGCGCGGAGACGATGCCCCGGTCAGCGAGGCGTTGCAGCTGATTGGAAACGGCCTGCGGTGCCATTTCGACGGCGACGGCGAGGTCGGTGACACACACCTCACGTCCCCGCTCGAGGGCGTGAAGGAGACGCACGCGGGTGTCATTCGCAAAGATCTTCAGCAGCCGGCTCAGAGCCGCCGCGTGCTTCAGATCGATGAGCGGGCGGTCACGGGGCGCCGCCTTGCCAACGCTCGCGGGGATGCTGAGGGTCTGAAGGGCACACCGCATGAGCCATTAGTACACGGTCTTGTGTAATCGTGTCAAGTCGCACGCCTGACCGCACGATCGCGCACAGGGATGTGCGGGAGCGCCGCCGTCGAGCGCCGGCGCTCCCGATACGGACTGTTCTACTGATGCCTCTTCATCAGATACCCGTGCACCCGCCAGCACGTGTACAGGTTACGCAGCGCGGGCTTCTCCATCAGCTGGCTATGCGCCTTGAAGCATGCCTGAAGCTCCGCATCCGTCACGGCGAACGCCGTGGCCGATACCAGCATGACGCCTGCAAGGCTCAGGGGGATCAAGACTCGCTTGTTCATGGTAGTCACCTCCATCGAATGGGCGGCAGCCGACGGCTGGCGCCGCGAAAAAATCGGGCATGGACCCGCATTGACAGTCTCGACGCGGCCGCATTTCACGGGTCAGCGCGCACGGCGAAGGTGGCGCCGCACGATGGCCCATGGTGCGGGCGGACTGGGGCGCGCGAGGCGCTCTGCGCATCATCGCTGTGCGTCCCCGACGGCATCCCCAGCTCCCTCATTCGTGAGCCGTCCGCGACGCAGCGCATGCTCCTTGAGCATGACGAACAGGATCGGTACCAAAATCATCACGGCGATCGTCGCTGTCACCATGCCGCCGACGATCGGCGAGGCGATCGGCTTCATCACGTCCGAGCCGATCCCCGTCTCCCAGAGAATGGGCGCGAGACTCCCAATGACGGCACAGACGGTCATGAGCACCGGGCGCAACCGCAGCACGGCCCCGTCGATCGCGGCCGCTTCGAGCTCCTCACGCGTCAGGGCATGGTGCGATTTCAGGCGCTCCTCGAGCGCGCCGCGCAGGTACACCATCATGACCACCGCAGTCTCCACGGCAATACCAAAGAGCGCGATGTAGCCGACGGCCACCGCGACGCTGAATTCATAGCCGAGCAACCATTGCAGCAGCAGCCCGCCCATGAGCGCGAACAAGGCAGGGAAAAACAGCAGCGCCGCCTCGGCGACCGAGCGGAACAGGAGGTACAGGAGGAGGAAGATCACCACAAAGACGACCGGCAGGATGAGCTCGAGGCGCTGCTTCGCCTGCATCTCGAACTCGTACTGGCCGGACCACTTGTAGGTGTACCCCGGAGGCAGCGTAAGCCGCTCGTGAAGGAGCCGGTTGGCGTGCGCCACGAAGCCGCCATAGTTCGAGGTACTCAGGTTGAGGTACACATATCCGGTGAGCTGCCCCCCTTCGTCCCGGATCATGGAAGGCCCCCGGGAGAAGGTGATCGTCGCCACCTCGCCGAGCGGGATCTGGGCGCCCGTGGGGGTGGCGATCACGACCTGCTCGAGCTGTGGGAGGTTGTTGCGAAAGTCGTGGGCGTAGCGCACGTTGATGGGGAAGCGCTCGCGACCCTGCACCGTCTCGGCGATATCCTCGCCCCCGATCCCCGATTCGATGGCGCGTTGAACGTCCCCGACGGTGAGGCCGTAGCGGGCCGCCTCGAGCCGGTGGACCGCGATGTTGATGTAGAGGCCCTGCGCGACACGCTCGGCGAAGACCGATTCGACACCGGGCAGGCGGGTGAGCAGATCGCTGATGCGCCCGCCGAGCCGAGCGATCCCCGCGAGAGTCGGTCCCTGGATCTTCAGGCCCACGGGCGTCTTGATGCCGGTGAGTTCCATGTCAAGCCGGCCCGCAACCGGCATGGTCCAGGTGTTGGTGAGCCCCGGAAATTGCAGCTTCGCGTCCATCTGCTGGATCAACTTCTCGTAGGTCATCCCGACGGGCCATTGCCGGCGGGGCTTGAGCATGATGGTGGTATCGAACATGTCCAGCGGGGCATTATCGGTCGCGCTGTCGGAGCGCCCGGCCGTGCCAAACACCGACTTGACCTCCGGGAACGAGCGAATGATGCGATCCTGTTCCTGCAGGAGCTGAGTGACCTGCGTGATCGAGATGCCGGGCAGCGCGGTGGGCATGTAGAGCACCGAACCTTCGTAGAGCGCCGGCATGAACTCACTGCCAATGCGCTGGGCAAGGGGCACCGTGAGTGCAAGGACGATCACTGCCACAGCGAGAGCCGTCCGGCGATAGCGCAGGCAGAGCTTGAGCACCGGCAGATACAGCGCGCGGGTAAGGCGGGAGATGGGATTGTGCGACTCGGGTCGCAGTCGGCCGCGGATGAAGAGCGGCATCAGCAGCGGCACCAGGGTGATCGCGAGAATCGACGAACAGGCGATCGCCAGCGTCTTGGTCCAGGCGAGCGGCGTGAAGAGCCGCCCCTCTGGCCCCTTGAGCAGGAAGACTGGGAGGAACGAAACGATGATGATGATCAGGGAAAAGAAGAGCGCCGGCGCGACCTGCTCGGCCGCACCGAGCAGGAGCGCGCGGCGCTCCTGCGGCGCCGGGGCCGTGGGCGCAGCACCGCCCTCGCCCACCGGCACTCCTGCGGCCTCGCCCGGGCGGCCATTGGCCGGCAGCCCCTCGGCGCCTCCATCCGCTTCGGCGAGCCGCCGGTAGCCGTTCTCGACCATGACCATGGCGGCATCGACCAGCACCCCGATCGCGAGCGCAAGTCCCCCAAGGGACATGATGTTGCTCGAGACGTGCAGGAAGTACATCGGGATGAACGCGGCGATGACCGCAATTGGGATGGAGAGAATCGGGATCAGCGCCGAGCGGAAATGCCACAGGAACAGTACAATCACGAGGCTCACCACCAGCGCCTCTTCGATGAGATCGCGCTCGAGGGTGTGAACCGAAGCCTCGATGAGACCTGCGCGGTCGTAGGCACTACGGATGGTGACGCCGGGCGGAAGCGACGGGGCAATCTCGGCAAGTTTTGCCTTCACCGCCTGGATGACCTTGAGGGCGTTCTCGCCATAGCGCATCACGACGATGCCGCCAACGGTCTCGCCCTCACCCTGCCAATCGGCAACGCCGCGGCGAGGCGCGGGACCGAAATTCACCGTGCCGAGATCCTTGACCAACACCGGCGTGCCGTTCTTGACAACCACCGGAATGTCGGCGAGATCCTGCAGTGATCGAATGTACCCGAGACCGCGTACCATGTACTCCGCGCCTGAGAGCTCGAGCACCCCACCGCCCACCTCGTTGGTGCTCGCGCGGATGCGCTCGATCACTGTCGAGAGCGGGATGTCGTAGGCACGCAGCTTGTCCGGGTCCAGATTCACCTGGTACTGACGCACGAACCCGCCGATCGAAGCGACCTCCGCCACGCCCGGCACGGTCTCGAGCTGATAGCGCAGGTACCAGTCCTGAAGGGTGCGCAAATCGGCGAGGCTATAGCGGTGAGTGTGATCGACGAGCGCATATTCGTAGACCCACCCGGCGGCGGTCGCATCCGGTCCCATCTCGGGATGAACCCCTGGCGGGAGGCGACCCTCGATCTGCTGAAGGTACTCGAGCACGCGCGAGCGGGCCCAGTAGAGGTTCGTCCCGTCCTTGAACACGACGAACACGTATGAGTCGCCGAACATCGTCTGGGCGCGCACCGCCTTCACCCGTGGCGCGGCGAGCAGCGTCGTGACAATGGGATAGGTCACCTGATCTTCGATGAGGTTCGGTGGCTGGCCCGCCCAGCGGGTGTGGATGACGACCTCGACGTCGGAGATGTCCGGCAACGCATCGATCGGGATATGCCTCATCGACCAGAGACCCGCAGCAATCGCGAGGAGGGTCCCGGTGAAGACGAGGAAGCGGTTCGCCGCGCACCAGCGCAGGATTCGGGCGATCATCTACATCCCTCCCGCCGCATCGACCGAAAGTTGGTGAGTCGCCAAGACGTGATCCCCTTTTCGGGCCACGACAGCGACTTGCCAGGTGCCGCCTCCCGTCAGGGTCACCGAACCCTGGTACGCGCCGTTTCCGGCTGGACTCAATTGCACCGAAACGTGCTTGCCCGCCATCCCCATGGCCGACATCGCCGGCAGCACGAACGTCGCACTCACCTGCGCACCGTTGACCGGCCCGCCCTTGGGGTCGGTGAGCGTCACGCGGATCAGATTGCGCCCGACGCGCGGGGGATTCGGTTGCAGGGATACGGCGAGACGCGCCTGTGGAGCACCTGCGGTCCGCGGTGCCGCGGGCGGCGGCGCGAAGGCGGACAATGCGGCCTGCAGCTGGCTTTGGGAATCGATGAGGAAGTTGGCCGACGTGACGATGCGCTCGCCGGGCTTCAGACCGTTGAGAACGATGTATTCATCGCCAACCTCGGCACCGAGACGCACATCACGCGGCTCGAGATACCCGTCGCCCCGGTCCACGAACACGATCTGCCGGGTGCCCGTCTGCAGCACCCCGGAGGCCGGAATCACCACCTGCTCACCCATCGGGGCCTCGAGCGAGACGTTGACGAACATGTCCGGCACGAGCTTCAACGTGGGGTTCGCAAATCGCAGGCGCACCCGCGCCGTGCGGGTCGAGGCATCAATCTCGGGGTAGATGAAATCCACCCGACCGGTGAAGCGCCGTCCAGGGTACGTGTCGACGGTGAGGCTTGCCCGATC
>JAJZLX010000686.1 GCA_021850555.1 Pseudomonadota bacterium
TCTTCATGATCCCCAACAAGTACGAGGCCAAGGCGAAGATCTTCGTCAACACCGGCACGACGCTGAGTCAGGCGACCAAGGGCATCAGCTTGAGCGATGATATCGCCGCCCAGATCCAGCAGGTGAGCGACGTGCTGCTGAGCACTCCGCAGCTGCGCAAGGTCGCAAACGAGACCAACCTCATGGCGGGCGCCATCACCGGCCGGCAGCAGGAGGGGGTGATCGATGCTCTGCGGGACAACATCAATATCGTCGCGGATGTGAATCCGAAGGTGCCGAAGGACCAGGTGACGCTCTTTACCATCAGCTACGAGGACACCAATCGCGCGCGTGCCATCCGCGTGGTCAACAAGCTGCTCAACGACTTCGTCGAGGGCTCGCTCGGGGGCAGGAGCAACGGCTCGCAGCAGGCCGAGCAGTTCCTCACCGGGCAGATCGCCGATTACGGGCGGCGCCTGTCGGCCACCGAGCAGCAGCTGGCGGAGTTCAAGCGGCGCAACATCGGGCTGGTGCCGGGGGAGCAGGGCGATGCCTTCTCCCAGCTGCAGGGCGATGACAGCCAGTTAAGATCGCTCGAGGGAAACCTGTACGTGGCCGAGCGCGAGCGCGATGCGCTCGCGCAGGAGCTGCACACCGGCCAGCGGTTCACGACAGGCGGCGCCTCGGCGAGCAATACCGTGCCGAGCGGCGCCGCCCTCGATACGGAGCAGCAGATCGCGCAGGATGAGCAGCAGCTCGACCAGATGCTGCTGCAGTACACCAATCAGTATCCGGGGGTGATCGCGCTCAAGCGCACGATCCGGGAGCTCAAGGCGCGGCAGAAGAAGGAAATGGCGGCCGCGCAGAAAGGGGACGTGGGAGCGGCCTCCGCGCTCGGCCTCGCGGCAAGCCCCGTCTATCAGCACGTCGAGGAGCAGTACAACGCCCAGCAGGTCCAGGTCGCCTCCATCGAGCAGCAGATCGCCGACCTCAAGCAGCAGATGGGCGCCCTCAAGGCGAAGATGGGCGCCGCGCCGCAGGTGGAAGCCGAATACGCCCGGCTGACGCGTAACTACGCCGTCACGAAGAAGCAGTACGATGCGTTGCTGGCGCGGCTCGACAGCACGCGCCTCGGCCAGCAGGCCGCCTCGACGGGCCTGGTGGACTTCCAGGTGATCGATCCGCCGACCGCGAAGTACACGCCCGTCTCGCCCAAGCGCCCGCTCCTCATCCTCGGCACGCTCTTCCTCGCGATCGGCGCCGGCATCGGGATGGCGTACCTGCTGCACCTGTTGCGGCCGGTGTTCGTGAGTGCCCGTCAGCTCGGCGCGGTGACCGGCCTCACGGTGCTCGGCACCGTGAGCATGGCGTGGGCAGGCGAGCACCGCGTTGAGGCGCGCCGAGGGAATCTGCACTATGCCTGCTGGGCGGGCGGATTGCTCCTCGTCGGAGTGGCCGTGCTGCTGTTGCAGGCGCACATTTCCAACATGGTCGTGGAGCTTCTATGAGCGTCGTTGAAAAAGCCATCCGCAAGCTCCAGGAGCAGCAGCACCCCGCCGGCGCACCCGCGCCGGAGCCGCCGACACACGTCCCCTCCGTGCACCCGGCCGCGCCGGCGCAGGCCCGCAATGCCGCGGCCCCACAGCAGCCGCCCATCGCCCTCGATCGAGGGGTGCTGCGGGCCGCGGGTCTGCTGCCGCCGGAGGAGGACATGGGGCTGCTCTCGCGCCAGTACCGCAAGATCAAGCATCCCTTGGTCACGCAGGCCATCGGCCGCGGCGGGCCCCGCTCGCCCAAGGGGTATCTCATCATGATCGCGAGCGCCATGGCCGGGGAGGGTAAGACCTTCACGGCCCTGAACCTCGCGCTCAGCCTCGCGCTCGAGAAGGACGTAAGAGTGCTGCTCGTCGATGGCGACGTCGCCAAGCCGCAACTCACCCACGTGCTGGGACTCGCCGAGGCGCCGGGGCTGCTCGATGCGCTGCGCCAGCCCGATCTCGATGTCGAATCGCTCATCCGGCCGACCGACGTGCCGGCGTTGGCGTTTCTGCCGGCCGGCAAGGGGGCGGAGGAGGCGACCGAGCTGCTCTCGAGCGCCCGCATGGAGCGCACCGCGGAGCAGCTCGGGGAGCAGGGGACACGCATCGTGGTGTTCGACTCCCCGCCCCTGCTGCAGACCACCGAGTCGCCCGTGCTCGCCCGGCTCGCCGGCCAGATCGTCGTGGTGGTGCGCGCCGAGTCCACCCCGCAGCCGGTGCTGCTCGATGCGCTGAAGGCGCTCGAGGGACACCCCTCGGTCTCGCTGGTGCTCAACCAGAGTCTGCGGGTGGCGGCCTCCGCGTATTATTATTACGGCTACGGCAGCGAGCGCCCGAATACGACCAGTGCCTAGACGGCGCGTTGCTGCGGGGCGAAGCCGCGTTTGCTGATTCGTTCGGGCAAGGGCTGCCCGAGTCACCCGGGGGACTCAATTCATGCCGGCACTTGGGCCGGTGTGACGGGGATGTATAAGCATGAGACTCGACACACGGCATCTTTGTCTTGCCCTGCTCGGCTTGGGCTGGCTCGCGCATGCGCGAGCACAGGAGGTGAGCCCGGCGGGCGCCGCCGCCACGCCCGCGCAGCACAGCGGCTACGTGGATCTGCTGGGGGGGTTGGGTTACACCGACAACGCGCTGCTCACGAGCCACAATCAAGTGAGCGACGGCATCGCGACTGTCGGGTTCAACGTCGACTACAAAAGGCAGGGCAATCTCAGCCTGAATCTGCTCGGCAATCTCGACCGGATCCAATACATCAAGAGCTCCTTCGGCGGCAGCTTCTACGGTCAGTTCTTCGGCTCGGGTCTGCTCGGCAAGCCCACGAGCATCCTCCAGTGGCAGCTCTCCGACGGCTTCGGCGAGGTCATGACCGATCCTCTGGCGGCGCCCACGCCCCAGAGCCTGCAGCTCATCAATGACGTTTCTACCGGACCCCTGGTCAATCTGCACTTCGGGCTGACCAATCGCCTGACGCTCTTCGGGACGTACTCACGCACGACTTATCAGACCTCGCCATTTGCTTCGCAGACCTACGAGGGCGGCGCGCAGTTCTCGCATGCGCTCACGGGAGCGGCATCCCTGTCGCTCAACGCCAGCACTGCGCACACCAAATACGTCGACAGCGCGGCGGTGCAAAGCTACTTTGCCGGGTCATCGACAAGCTACGATATCCGCCAGGTCTCGCTGTCGTACAAGGCGAAATTCGTGCGCACCGAGCTGATGCTGAGCGCCGGTTACAATACGATCGGGTTCGGCGGCGGAGCGACGCGCGGCGCTCCGCGGTACGAGGTTCGCCTCAGTCGCCAGATCTCGCCGTTCTCGACCGTGTTCGTGGACGGCCAGCAGACCTACACCACCAACGGCGGCTCGCTGGCATCGCCGAGTGCGCAGATCGGCCTGCAGGGCGGCGCATCGCTGAACCCCGGTTACGCGGTCGCTCAGCCCTTCAACCAGCGCAGCGCCGATGTGGGCTGGAATTTCAACCGCGCGCGCACCAGCCTGTCTTTGACGGGTACGTACGGGCAGCAGGTCTTCAATCAGACGAGCGTCACCGCCAGCCAGTACAACTCCCGGGATTATGGAGCAACCGCCACCATCGGCCGGCAGTTGCGCCCGACATTGCGGGTGCAGCTGTCTGCCCAGGGGTATTGGGACCAGTATTCGCAGCTTCATGCGAACACGCGCCGCGAGACCATCCGGCTGACCGTTTCCAAGCGCTTCGCCCGCACGATGGTCTGGTTCTACGTTGAGCGCTGGCATCAGACCGGCTCGCCGGGGAGCTCGGGATTCTTCGCGTCCTCCTACAACGATGATCGCGTCGGCATCTACTTCACGTACGACCTGTTCGGCGAGCGGTCCATGCAGCCGTCCCTGCAGGGGATGCCGGGGATGGGAGGGGGCATGGGCGGGTATTAGTCGCTTCTCCCGAGGCTTCGCGCACGGGCGTGCATCATCGCAATCCCTGGCACAGCCTTCGCACCACGTGAAGCGTGAGCCGGGGCCGTTTCCAGGGCAGCGCCGTGGCACAGGCCCATAGCTCATGGGCCTCGAGCTTCCGTAGCGTCGCGAAGATGCCGGCTTGCCGGCGTGCCGCGACGAACGCCTCCGGCAGAACGCATTCCACACCGGCCTCATACGGCCGGGGAGGGACGCTCGGTCGGCCCGCGAGGGTCTCTGCAAAGGTGCGGCAGATCTGCGCACCCATTCTCTCGGCCACGACGATCGAGCCCCACGGCCGCGGGTTCACTTCCATCAGCACCGGCACGCCGGCTTCGTCACGTATGAACTCGGCGGCGGCGATGCCGGTCCAGCGCAGAGCGCGGAATAACGCCCGGGTGTGATCCTCGAGCCGCCGCTCGCGCAGGGTGCGGACCCGGATGGACGGGCCCGTGCCTGGCGGATGCGACTCGATCATCTCCTGGGCGAACGGGCAAATCAGCTCTCCCTGTGCGAAAAGCCCTCCCATGAGCTGCCTCGCGCCCCATACGAACGCTTGCGCGAACGGCGTCTGTGGCGACACCCGTTTCATCTGCTCGAATGCCGCCAGCGCCTGCGCCGGCGCCTCGACGATGCGGACTTGGCCGCCGGCAAATCCGCCGGTGCCGCGGATCACCAGGGGAAAGCCGAACTGCCGGATAGCCCGGTCGAGATCCGAGGCGTCTGCCAGCGGCCGCGAGGGCGGGATGGGAATCCCCGCGGCGGCCGCGCAGTCGTACAGCCGCCTGCGATCGAGCATGATCTCGCGCTGCCAGGGCTCGGTGGGCGGATAGAGGGGAACCGGGGGCGGATCGAGCGTCCAGAACAACTCGAGCAACGGCTCGCACAGCGCAATCACCCGCTCGGGGTGAAACAGGTCGATCTGGTCCCGGACAAACGGAAGGTACTCCGGTGAGGTGTACTGCGGGCTGCGGACTTGCCTGCAATAGCCGCCGAGGCCGATGCGATCCGGCCACCCGGTGCTCACGAGCAGCGTCTGGATGCCCGCCTCGCGCAAGGCGGCCGCCAGGTACCCGGTGTGCCGCCAGTCCAGATCGAGGAGCATGACCCGCTGGATACGCTGTTCTTGTTGTGACATAGGATTTCACGGAAGGCAAAGAGCCCCGCATAATCGCATCGGCCGGGTGCGCGTCCGCGGCCTCGCCGTTATCGGAAGGAAGGCTGAAGATCCTCCGCTTCGGCGCTCAGGCGGCTTCGGGCCGCCTTGCAGTCCGGCGTGCAAAGGGTGCGCAGTGCCGTCAGCGAGTAAAGGGGCCGGCCCGCCAGCGCCGCCAGTCCGTACCAGAGCTGGGAGACGCGCGGCCGGACGAAGAAGCGCTTGCCGACGCGGTAGCGAACCCAGATGAGCGAGCGGGTTCCGGAAGGACCGACGGCCAGTGTTTGCCTCCACTGCCCCGAGGGTGAGCTCACGATGTGCACCGATTCACTCCGCAGCCGCCCCTTCTCGCCCAACAGATGGTTCCAGTAGCTCAGCAGCTTGGCGTTCTGAGTCTGAGCCCGGTACGCCACCGAAAACGCCTCCACCCGCTCGCCATCGGCGCTGATGTAGCTCACCAGAGATTCGCCGTCGGGGCGGAGAAAATACGGACGCCACGCGCCACCTCTAACCGGTCGGGGTCCGCTCCAGCCGGAAGGCGCCGTGGGCCAGTCGATCCCGACCGCGGGGTTGCCCGAGTGCGCCCAGTCCATCCCGTAGGCCAGCACGGGCAGCACCGCCATCACGGCGAATGTCGCGGCCATCTGTGTGAATTTCAGCCGGCGGCCGGACGCAGGCTCGTCCTTCCGCGGAGCCTGTCCGCTACTGCTGCTCGCCGGCTGACGTTCCGCCCACCACAGGAAGAGTGCGAACACCCCCGCGAACAGCCACCAGCCCAGCCAGTAGTGATGGCGGACGAGCGAGCTGTGCATGTCGGTGAAGTACGCGGCGACGAACACGGTGAAAATCCGCACCCAGTTGACGGCGAGCGAGAGGGCACCCATCACGCCTATCAACTTCAGCCTGCGCTTCAGCGGCTCGCCGCAGATCTCCCCGTACAAGGTGGCGAGCGCGAGCCCGACGATGAGCTCGTGCAAGCCGCTGCAGGTACCGGCAATTTCAATCGTTCCGCCGGGCAGGTGTACATAAACACCCTGCACATACGCAGGCAGACCCGTAATCCAGATGAGCACGGCGGTCATCCTGGCGCTCAAGGCCTGCACATACCCGTTGATACTGCTCCACATCGGCATCGCGAAGTAGAGGTAACCGATTGGAAAGGCGAGCACGCGCGCCGCTCGCCAGCCGAGCGCCGCCACGATGGCCGCGAGCAGGATCAGGGGAAGCAGCATCACATGCGCTTCCTGAATCATCGCGCGCCAGGCCCAGACCCACAAGGCGCTGAGCAGTGCGAGCCCGATCAGCGCGAGCGGCACCGGCCGGATCGGCGCCGCAGCCAGCCGCTTTCTGTCGCGCCAGATCAGCCACAGCGAGATGAGCAGGACGAGGTAACCGTGCGTGAAGGGTTCCTTCTGCGCGAAGGAAGTCCAAAGCGCATTCAGCGCCACGGCGCTCGGCCAATACAGGACGGCGGCCGCGATCCAAAGCCCGTAAACCGCAACCAGACGGCTCACAACGGAAGTTTGCGGCAGGCTGCGGGCGTGAGTCGTGGCGGCCGGCTGCGCGGCCACGGAAGACTCGCAGTCCTCGGGAGTGGTGATGTCCGACATCTGCTCCGGCGCCTCCGGGCGGAGGCAGCTCCGCCGCAGCCCTTATCCAATGGTTCGGTGGCGCATTTTGTACCATAGGCGGGTGCGGGAGGCGAAACCGCACGCAATCTGTGAAATTTGTCCCACGTGGTCCAGGAATTCCCAGCAATGCCGTCCGCTCAGACTCCTACGCCCAGTGCAGCGGGTGACCGATGGGTGCGGCCCTCGACCCCCGAGGACGGGCCGGCCATTGTCGCCTTGATGCGCCAGGCGGGTCTTCAGCCGCACGAGGATCCTGCGCACCTGCACTGGAAGTACTGGCAGGGCCGCCCGGACTGGTCCGGGTCACGCTCATTCGTGGTCACGGACGGCAAGAAGATCCTCGCGCACGGTGCCGCCTGTCCGGGGACACTTCGCTCCGGCGCAATCCAGGCGCGGGTGATTCACATGATCGACTGGGCTGCGCGGCGCGATGCGGTCGGCGCCGGCGTCTTGCTGATGAAGCACGTCGCGGGGATGACCGACTTTCTGCTCGGTGTCGGCGGCAGCGATCACACGCTCAAGATCATGCCGCTCATCGGCTATCGTCCCTGCGGTACGGTCACGGGGTATGTGCGCACGCTGTCACCGCTTCGCATCTTGGAGAGGCCGAGTGCAGCTCGCTGGAAGGTAGCCCCTCGGATTGCGCGCAGCCTGCTCTGGTCCCTGTCTGCCCCCAGAGCCGGTGTGGGCGGCTGGCAGGTGCGGCGGATCGGCGTCGACGAGGTGCCGAGGATCGCGGACGCTCTGCCCGACAGGTGTGCGGATCTGGCGCTCTTCGGGCGCTCCCCGGATCTCTTACGTCACGTGCTGGCCTGTCCCATCGTCCCGGTGGAGCTCTACGCGCTCGAGAAGGCCGGGCGGGTCCTGGGGTATTTCGTCTTGAGCTACGCTCCCGGGCAAGCCCGACTCGCCGACCTGTGGACGGTGTCGGAGGACCTCGCCGACTGGCGCGCCCTCGCGCATTCCGCGGTCCGGCAGGCCAGGAGCCGGGGCGGACTGGCGGAGCTCGTGGCCTGGTCGAGCGATCCTCGCCTGTCGCAGGTCTTCGGCGCCTGCGGCTTTCATGCGCGCCTGACCCTGCCGATTTACCTGCGAAGCTCGGGGGAGGTGCCAGTTCCCCAGGAGACGCTGAGGGTGCAGATGATCGACAACGATGCGTTCTACCTTTACTTCGGCGGCAACGAGCTATGGGCCTGAAAGCGCACCAGACGCCTGTGCGGCCGACCGGGGCATTGATGCCCAATCAGAGGGCCCATCAGCCCAGAGCGCGCGGTAGCGCGTTTCAGGAGGTGTCGCGCGAAGCTGAGGAGGCGAGGCATCCATGGCCGCTCTAGCCGGGACGGGCGCGAGCGAGTGCCGCCTGTCCGTCGAGGAGACCCCCGGCGCCGACTGGGATCCCTTTGTGATGCAAATTGCAGACGCCAGCCTCTATCACCTGAGCGGCTGGACCGAGCTCGCCCGGGAGGTCTTCGGGCACCGGACGCTCTTCGTGCAGGCGCGGGATGCGTCCGGATCGCTGGTCGGGGTGTTGCCGGTGATCCAGCAGAAGAGCCGCCTGCTCGGAAACTTCGCCACGTCCGTGGCCTTTTACAATTATGGCGGCGCGCTCACGGCGGACCCGGAGGTCGCCCGGCAGATGATGCTGCGGGCATCGCAGGCTGCCGAGAAGCTGGGCTGCCGGTACCTGGAGTTCCGGGACACGCAATCCCGGCTGGGCGAGTGGGCCATGCGCAACGACAAGATTACGCTACAGCTCGCGTTACCGGAGAGCTTCGAGGCCCTGTCCAAGCGCCTGGGCGCGAAGCTGCGCTCGCAGGTGAAGCGGGCGGAGCGGGAAGGGGTCCGGTGCCGCACCGGAGCCAATGACCTGCTGGATGATTTCTACGCCGTGTTCGCC
>JAJZLX010000459.1 GCA_021850555.1 Pseudomonadota bacterium
CTATTATCCTCTGGTGCACTGCGGCACCTCGTTCGGCAACTACAAGGAGGTGCGCGGCTACCTGCTGCAGTCGGCGAAGCTGCGCGAGCGGGTGCGCCAGATTCTCGGCAAGCTCGGGCGTCTGGTCGACGGCAAGCTGCTGATCCCGGAGGAGATCGTGCACTACTCCGAATGGCTGCACGTCATGAGAGAGGAGGTGAAGAAGCTCCAGACCGTCGACTGCAGTCACATTCGCGCCACCATTCATCCGGCCTGCCACGTGTACAAGATGGTGCCGGAGGACGTCATTTACGACGAGAAGGTGCTGGACGGCAACCGCGTCGCGGTCTCCACGGGAATCATGCAGACGCTCGGCGCCGAGGTCATCGATTACAAGACCTGGTACGACTGCTGCGGCTTCGGGTTCCGCCACATCATCTCCGAGCGCGAGTTCACCCGCTCGTTCGCCATCGACCGCAAGATCCGGGTCGCGGTGGAGGAGGCGCGCGCCGATGTGATGATCGGTCATGACACCGGTTGCATTACCACGCTCGACAAGAACCAGTGGATCAGCAAGGCGGACGGACAGGGGGTGAGCCTGGCGGTGCTGGCCGACTGCCAGTTCGCGGCGCTGGTGTGCGGGGCACATCCGTACAAGATCGTGCAGTCGCACTGGCATGCCTCCCCGACTGAGGCGCTCATGGAGAAGCTCGGCATCGACTGGCGCTTGCGCAAGGCGGAATTCGAGGAGTACCTCAAGGAGGTCGCCGCGGGGCGGCCGGAGAACCTGTACGACCCGCGCAGGAAGATCACCTCGGGCCCCGGCTTCAAGCCTCTCACGCACTCCGCGGAGCACGCCGGATGAGTCAACCGGTGCTCATCGTCGGCGGCGGACCGGCGGGCCTGGCGGCGGCGCACGCGCTGACGGACGTCGGCCAACGGGTGGTGCTGGTGGAGAAGGCCGAGCAGCTCGGCGGCGCGCCGATTCTCTCAGGCTACGCGAAACTCGTGCCCTCGGGGGAATGGGCCAAGGATGCGATCGGCGGCATGGTCCGCCGGGTCGAGCAGGAGCAGCTGGCGACGGTGCGCACGGGCACGACCGTCAAGACCTTCACCGGCGAGCCAGGCCACTTCACCGCCGAGCTCCAAGGCGGTGACACGGTCCAGGCGGCCGCCGCGATCCTGTGCACGGGATTCACCCATTTCGACTCGCTCAACAAGCCCGAATGGGGCTTTGGGACGTTCCCGGACGTCGTGACGACGATGCAGGTCGAGCAGATGATCTCCTCGGGCAAGGGTGTGCACTGCCCCTCGGACGGGCGCAAGCCGCAGCGCGTGGCGATACTGCTGTGCGTCGGATCGCGCGACCGGCAGATCGGGCGGCCCTGGTGCTCGAAGATCTGCTGCACGGTCTCGGCGAACATCGCCATGGAGATCCGCGAGCAGCTGCCTGAGTGCCACGTGTACATCTACTACATGGACATCCGCACCTTCGGACTGTACGAGACGAAGTATTACTGGCGCAGCCAGGAGGAGTTCAAGATCAAGTACATCAAGGCGCGCATCGCGGAAGTCACCTCCGATGGCGAGAAGATCATCGTCAAGGGCGAGGACACGCTGGTCAAGCGGCCGATCACGATCCCCTTCGACCTGGTGGTGCACGCGATCGGCATGGATCCGAATGTCGAGAATAGATCGATTGCGGAGACCTTCGGCGTGGCGCTCGAGACGCACGGCTACCTGCAGCGAGGCGACTCGTACGGCAATACCGCGGAGACGACCCGCCCCGGAGTGTTCGTCGCGGGCGCCGCGACCGGTCCTGAGACGATCGATGACTCGATCGCCCAGGGACACGCGGCCGCGATGCGGGCGCTGGCGCTCGCCAGGCCGGCGCGGGCGAGCGCCTGAGGCGCAGCATGGGCCGATCACTCGCGCACTCGCCCACGGCCGCGATCCGGCTCGAGTTGAGCGGTCCGCGGCTCACCGGCGCACTGGCGCACCTGGCTGCCGAGAGCGAGGCGAGCGGCGGTATCGAGCAATACGTTCAGGCGCTCAAGATGAAGGGTGCGCTGTTTCGCGAGCTTCTCGGGCAGGACGGAGCGGATGCGGCGGCGCTCGAGCCGGAGGCATTGCGGATCCTGGTCCCCTTCATGCCGACGGTGCGCCGTCGGATCGGTCCCTGGCTTGCGCGTCCGGCTTTCGACGCGCTCAGGGAGGAGGTCGTGCGGCTCGTGCGAGCGCTGCGCGACAACAGCCGTGTCGATGAGCAGCTCTGCGAGTTCGGCGGCCTGTTTTGCAAGGGCGAGAGACCGAGATGGACGAGGGACTTCGGCGCGGAACTGCTGCACCAGCTCTCACCGGAGCGCTTCCCCCTGATGACCCGATGGGTGTGGGACGCGGCGGCGAATACCGGTGTGCTGCGGGAGATCTGGTTCGGCGGCCAGGAGGGCTCGGAGCGCATCGATGTGTCTGACAGCTATCCGGTGTTTCTGACGCTTCGCGAGGAGCTCAGCGGGTTTCTTACGGGAAACGGAGTGTTTCGCGATGTCATCTACTACGTAGACCTGCTGTGCGCGCAGGTGTATGCGGAGTACATTTGCGCGCAGGGGGGCACCTACCTGCGGGTGGACTTCAGTGCCGAAGAGGACCCCTCGCAGTACACGCGCCGGCTGCTCGGCCTCGATGGCATCAAGGGCGACGCGCACACGCGGCGCCCGAGGAGCATCGAGGGTGCCGCCACCGAGGCCGCCCCCTGCGCACGGCGACCGCCTGATTGAGCCATCATGCCCATACACGAACAATCGCTCATTCGCCCGGAGAATCTTCGCACTCACGAGAAGCTCGTCGTCGACGGGGTCGATGTGTCCGGACACTGGAGCACCTTCATCCAGCCCCGGGTGGTGACCGACTACAACGAGCAGCTGCAGGAGGAGATCGCCTCGCTCCCGGGCGGGGAGCACATTCACCGCTGCTGGCAGTGCGGCTCTTGTACGAACGCCTGTACGGTCAATGCCGTCAATCCGGACTTCAACCCGCGGTTCTGGATTTACCTGGTGCGGATGGGCATGGAGTCTGAGCTGCTTCGGGACAAGGACATCATCTGGCAGTGCGTCTCGTGCAACAAGTGCACGTACGCCTGTCCCCGCGACGTGTTCCCGGAAGGGGTCATGAAGGCGCTCGGCCATTGGCTGGAGCTCAAGGGCCATACGCGGAAGTCCCCTGCCATGGTCTTCGATGAGGTGTTCACCGAGCAGGTCATCGAGCGCGGCCGCATCGAGGAGGGCAGGCTCATCGAGCGCTTCTTCAAGCGCACCGGCCAGGCGCTGAGGCAGGACTGGCTCATCGAGATGGGCCGGCGGCTGCTCAGGCACCTGCCGCTCGGCATGCTGGCGCGGATGGGGCTGTCGCGGCTGAAAGCACCGCGCACGAGCGGCTGGGCGCGCTCGCGCGAGGTGCTGAAGGAGTATGTGCACGAGCAGCATGCCGGGCAGCGGCGTCTGCTCGGGCTCGATGAGCTGATCGGCACCGCGCGTCGCGACGCCGCCGGCATCACCCACGATTAGGAAGAGCGCCATGTCCGAGAGCAAATCCGACAAATACCGCCGGGTGGCCTACTATCCGGGTTGTGCGCTCGAGGGAACCGGGCATGCCTATCACCGCTCGACCCGCCAGCTCGGCAAGGCGCTCGGCCTCGATCTGGTCGAGGTGCCCGATTGGAACTGCTGCGGGGCGATGGAGGCGAAGAACATCGACCCGAAGGTCCAGACGTATCTCTCGGCGCGGATTCTGTCGCTCACCGCCAACCGGATGGGCATGGATGTGGTGATGGCGCCGTGCAACGGCTGCTACCACAACCTCAAGAAGGCGGAATACGACTTGACGCACGATGCCGACAGTGCCGAGGTGGTCGGGCGCCTGGCGCGCAAGGCCGGCGATCCGGGCTACCGGCCGGGGGAGGTCGAGACGCTGCACGCGCTGGAGTGGATCAAGCGCGCCATCGGCGAGGAGGAGCTGCGGCGCCGGGTGCGCGGGGGCTTGAAGGGCCTGAAGGTGGCCAACTACTACGGGTGCATGTATACGCGGCCCCGGCACATCTTTCCCGAGAAGGACAAGGGCCCGGAGAGCGAGTCGACGTCCAAGCCGCACTTCATGGATGACCTGCTCGCGGCCGCCGGCGCCGAGAACGTCGAGTTTCCGCTCAAAACAGCCTGTTGCGGCGGCGCCCACACGCTCTCGGACAGCGACCTCTCGACCCGTCTCGTGCTCAACATTCTGCAGGCGGCCGAGGCGGCCGGAGCGGAGGTGATCGCCACCGAATGCCCCACTTGCCACTCGGGCCTCGAGATGCACCAGGTGCGCGCCGAGAAGAAGCTCGGCAAGGTCACCCGCGTCAAGATCATTTATTTCACCCAGCTCCTGGGGCTCGCGCTCGGGCTTTCACCGCGTCAGGTCGGCCTGCACGAGAACGTATCGGACGCCTTCAGGCTGCTCGCGGTCAAGGGAGTGACTTGAGAACCCTCGCACAGATCGAGGAGTGCCTGACGGCGTTGCTGGAGAAGGGACCCGAAGCCGGTGATGCCGCGACCTTGCTCGCATTGGCCGAAGAGGTGCTCGAGCGCTGGGTGTGCGCCCGCGGCGAGCAGCCCACCACGGACCGGCGCGAGGGGTTTCGGCTGCTCGCGCTGCACCGTCAGGGGGCGCGGGAGGAGCCGAGTTTCAACGCCTGCCGGGAGAGCTGCCGCGAGCTCGTCTATCATTACAATCTGCTAATATTGCAGCCCGACGGCGTCCGCTGCGACGCGCAGGCGCAGATGATGGCGCGCTTGGCGATGCATCTGTACTTGTTCGTCGCCGGCAAGCTGCAGGTGCGGGGGCTCGGGGAGTTCTGCTGCGCCTCGCGCCCGCTGCGCACCGCGGCGGAATGAGCCCCCGGCGGGCTCCTCGCTAGAGAGTTCGCAAAGAGGATTCGAAATGGCCAACGTTCGCGGTTGCAATCTGCCGGACAACCTGCTGTATGACGTGCAAAACCACATCTGGTATCAGGAGCTCGGCGACGGCAACGTCAGGGTCGGCATGACCGCAGTGGCGACGGCGATGGCCGGCCGCCTCGTGGCCTATACGCCCAAGGCCGTCGGCAAGGAGGTCAAGGCCGGCAAGTCCTGCGCCACGGTGGAGTCGGGTAAATGGGTCGGTCCGGCGAAGCTCGCCTGCGCCGGCACCGTGGTGGCGATCAACGAGGCGATGGTGGCCACGCCGGCGCTCGCCAACGAGGACCCTTATGAAAAGGGCTGGCTGCTCACCGTGAAGCCGGCCGACTGGGACTCGGTCAGATCCGCGCTGGTGGCCGGGACCGATGTCGCGGCTCCCTACGAGGCCAAGATGCTCGCCGATGGCTTCGCCGGGTGCGGCGGATGAAAGGGCGCGCCAGAGCCGCCGCGGTCGCCGTGAAGCTCACCGCGCCCTTGCACCCGCGCGAGCTCACCGAGCTGCAGGCCAATGCTGAGCGGGCGAGCGAGGTGCTCAAGGCGATCGCCAACGGGGTGAGGCTGATGCTGGTGTGCCAATTGGCCGAGGGCCCGAAGTCGGTGAACAAGCTTCAATCGAGCGTCGGCATCAGCCAGTCGGCGGTCTCGCAGCACCTGGCGCTGCTGCGCGAGCACCACGTCGTGGAGGCTCACCGCCGCGGACAATCCGTCTACTATGTCCTGGCGAGCAAGGAGATCGCCGCGCTGATGAAGACGCTGCACGAGCAGTTCTGTCCCAAGCGTCACTGAGCGAGCGCGGTGGCCTCCATGTTTCCCCCGGGCGAGGCCGCAGCGGATCGCGCCACCGCGGGAAGGCTCACCGCATGCGGCGAGGGAGTGAAGCGTGCCTCGCACCGACAGACGGGCGTGCGCGGCGCCGCGGCGCGCAGCCGGGTCGGCACAGCGGGCGATGCGGTCCGGTGGATCGAGGAGCGCCCGGCGGTGCTGGTGGTCGGACTCGGGCCGGCCGGAGCAAGAGCCGCCGCCGTGGCGGCCTGTGCCGGGTGCAGTGTGCTCGCGGTCGAGCGGCGCCGCAGCGTCGGCGATCCGCTGCAGTGCGCGGAGTTCGTGTCGGGCGCCCTGGGTCTGCAGGGGCTCTGCTGGGAGGAGGTCACGAGCCAGCGCATCGCGCGGATGGTGACCGTGGTGGAGAGCCTTGAGCCGCGCGTGAGCGAGGACTTTCGCGGCCGCATGATCTGCAGAGGCGCGTTCGATCGAGCGCTGGCGCGCCAGGCGGTCGCTTCAGGGGCGCGCATCCTGCTCGGCGCGGCCGTGGCTCAGGTGTTGGCCGACGGCGCCGTGCGGCTCTCGAACGGGCGGCTGCTGCGTCCGCGCGCGTTGATCGGCGCCGATGGCCCCCGCTCACTCGTGGGCGCCGCGATCGGGCATTGCAACCGGCAGCTCGTGGCGGCCCGGCAGGCGAGGGTGCCGCTCACCCGGCCATACGAGGCGACCGATATCTTTCTGCGCGCCGAGTACCCAGGCGGCTATGGATGGCTGTTCCCCAAGGCAGGCGTCGCGAACCTCGGAGTCGGAGTCGACTTTCAGGATCGACATCGGCTCAAGTCCCTGCTGCGGGGTCTGCACGAGGATCTGGCGGCCGCGGGAAGGGTGTCGGCCGGGGCGCCCTTGACGCTCACCGGTGGCCTCATTCCCGTCGGCGGACGGTTGCGCGCGATCGGACATCTCGGCGCCGTGCCCGTCATCCTGGCCGGCGATGCCGCCGGCCTCACCAATCCGGTGACCGGAGCCGGCATCGAGGCCGCGGTGCATTCCGGAGCGCTCGCCGGAGCGGCGGCGGCGAGTTGGCTGGGAGGGTGCTCCACCGCGCCGGAGGAGTACGAGAGCGAGCTGTCGGAGCTGTATGATGGCGCGCACGCACGCGCCTTGCGGCGCCGTCGCGAGCTGCTCGAGGCCCTCGGGCGCGGGCGCGTCACGGCCGAAGCGCTCTGGGACGGCTGGATCGCATCGGCGAATTACTGGTCGGACACCCCCGCTGCAGGGGTGGCCCGCACTGATGGCCCCGGTGCCGCGGCATGAGATCTCACCGCAGATCAGGCCCCGGCGAGCCGCGGGAGCACCTCGGCCGCGATGCACTCGAGGCACTCGCGCACCACCTCGGTTGGCAGGGCGCCGGCCCCGATGAAGCAGAGCAGGTGCGTGACCCCGGCGGCGCGCAACTCGCGAATGCGCTGCAGGCAATGCTCCGGCGTGCCCACGATCGCGAGGCCTGCGAGCTCGAGCACGCGCAGCCGCGCGCCGAGCTCGAACAGCCGCCGGAACCGCCCCAGATCGTGAAAGTGCTCATAGCTCGGCAGAAGCCGCTCGAGCACGGGTGTCGTCACGCGCAACAGCTCGCCGTACGACCAGCGCAAGGCCGGGGCCGCAAGCGCGCGTGCGCGCCTGCCGTCCGGCAGACACAGCATGCCGACCGTCATTCCGACGCGCAGCGGCTCGCCCGATCGCCAGGCCTTACGATACCGGCGCAGGTCAGCGCCGATCATCGCCCACGGCTTGAAGGGGCCGGCGAGGACACCGAGGCCTTCCCGCGCGGCCCACTCGAACGTCTCCGGGCTCACGGCTGCCGTCCACAACGGGGGATAGGGGCGTTGCAGCGGGCGAGGCAGGACCGTCACGCCGTCGAGGTGAAAATGACTGCCGTGATGGACAATCGGCGCTGGAGTGGCCGCCGCCCGCAGGATGAGGAGCGATTCCTCCACGATCGCGCGGCTCTCGGCCGGCTGCGCGCCGAAGGCCGCATACTCCTGCGGCGAGAATCCCCGGCCGATCCCGACTTCGAGCCGCCCGCCGCAAAGCACATCGAGCGTGCCGATGCGCTCGGCGACGTGCAGCGGATGGTGATAGGGCAGGGGAATCACGCCGAGGCCGAGCCGCAAACGCGCGGTTCGCCGCGCCAGGGCCGCGAGCACGAGGTCGGGCTTGGAGAGGTGCGAGTAGCCGCTCATCAGGTGGTGCTCGACGAGCCACACCCCGTGAAATCCCAGCCGGTCCGCGAGCTCGATCTCCTCGAGCGCATCGGTGTAGGCCTGTACCTCGGAGCGCTCGAGCTGCGGCGGCATGGCGAGCTCGTAGAAAAGGTCGAGCAGCAGAACGCGTCTCCCGTGAGGCTGACATGTCGAGCGTAGCCGAATTGCCGCGCATCCGGTACCAGGATCCGCTCTCGCGAATCGATTGGGACGCCGTCGATCGGGACTGTTGGTGGCTGCCGCCCGGCCTGCTGTCCCTTGCCGGCGTGCCCGAGTTCGAGGCGCTGTCGCTGAAGCGGCGGCAGCTGCTCTCGCATCTGGAGTATGCGCATCTGCTCGAGGCGGGCCTGTGGCTCGAGTCGCAGTTCATGGCTCGCCTGGCGCAGCTCGCCCAGCGCTGCGACGATGTCGTGCGCCGCGCGCGCTTTCTGCACGAAGTGCGCGAGGAGGCGGGACACAGCCTGATGTTCGTCGAGCTGTTGCACCGCAGCGGCTACGGGTTTCGCGAGGGGCGCAGCGCCCGGGCGAGGGCGGCGG
>JAJZLX010000478.1 GCA_021850555.1 Pseudomonadota bacterium
ATACCGCGCGGGCGTTGGCAAGGGGGCTGCGGCCCCCGTTGCATCCCCGGCGAGGGCTGCCCCCATCCGGCTTCTGTTCAGGCGGCCTGTGCGCTGAGCGGGCGCGGGGTGTGTGCGGGGGTTTCTGTTACCTTATAAGTAATAAGGTAACAGGGGTATTTTTCAGGCGCAAAATATGGCTCGACCACCCAAAGAAATCGCCCGAACCATGGGCTGATCCAGGCGATCCCTTCGGCGGTTTGTGCTTGGCGGCGCGACTCCAACGGTCAGCCCGCTGCTCGGCTTGGTGGCGCGTCTTGCCACGCCGAGCGCGATAAAGCGGGTTCAACCGGAGTTCCCGCGCCAGCGGATTGCGCTTGGGCATGGGAAGGCTCCTTTCGCTCCCCATATGGCACCCCGGGCAGACGAAGGCCAGCGGGTGCTTTCTGTCGCTCGATGGTTACGCCGCCACCTGCGCCAACGCGGGCGCCCTTGTTTCATCGTCCGCGACGATGTCGGCGTCAGGGACGGGAAGTGTCCGGGCAAGGCTGTGAAAACGCCCCCATCGTGACCCCCACCCAGAACAGGCGCATGCTATTGAATATAGGCGTGAATTCGGCTCTTCAGAGGGGTCACGCTTCGCGTGAAACGTGACCCCTCTGCATCCCACGGTTACCGAATAATATCAATGCGATGAACCACTCCGGGGTGGGGTCACGGGTGGACGCGTTTTCACACCTTGGCGATACCCGTGCATTGCCGACCTGTTTCGCGTTGCTGCATTTTTCCCTGCCGTTTCGCTTCTATTGCGGCAGCCAACTTTTCTGATCGGCGAAGTCATGCGATGCTTTCGCCGCCGGGTCAAATGGACCTGTGCCGCGAGCTTGGGAGGTGGCATGTCCGAGAACGCAATAATTAGGCCGGATGCCGCGGCCGATACCCTGCCGAAGGTGCCACCGTTCGAGATCGCGATCGAGATCGTCCCGCGCATCTCCTTCGCCACCCACCAGTGCGATTTCCCGATCCTTTTGGCACTTGTCATTCGGAACAATACGAAAGCAATCGCGGAAGGGTTGACACTCCGGCTCGACGTGCAGCCTTCGATATTTTTGCCGCGCACTTGGGCGATCGATCGCATCGAGGGTGGCGCCGAGACACGCGTGCGCGATCGTCGCGTTGGTCTGGCCGGCGGCTTGCTGGATGGGCTGACCGAGCGGATGCGCGCCGATGTCTCGGTGGAGCTTCTGAAGGGAGACGAAGTCCTGGCGCGCGAGGAGCGCACCATCCAGGCGCTCGCGCGGAACGAGTGGGGCGGCGCGACTGCCATGCCCGAGTTGCTGGCGGCCTTCGTTATGCCGAACGACCCGGCCATCGCCCGGTTGCTGAAGGACGCATCCCGTGCTTTGGAGGCACGAGGTGGGTCCGGCGCGCTGGACGGCTACCAGAAGAAATCCAAGGACCGCGCATGGGAGTTGGCCGCTGCGGCCTGGGCGGCGGTTGGGGCACGGCGGGTGAGCTATGCCCTGCCGCCTGCGAGCTTTGAGACCACCGGCCAGAAGGTGCGGACGCCTTCCGACATCGAGACGCAAGGGCTAGCGACCTGCCTCGATACCACACTGCTCTTCGCCGCCGCGGCTGAGGCGATGGGGCTGAACCCCGTCGTGGTCTTTACCCGCGGCCATGCCTTCGCCGGCGCCTGGCTTCAGCCCCAGACCTTTCCGACGCCCACGGTCGACGATGCGACGGAGCTGCGTAAGGCGGTCGACCAGAAGGAGTTGTTGCTGTTTGAGACCACGCTCGCCACGGGTGCGACGCCTTCAACCTTCGCGAAGGCGGAGGCTGAGGCGCGTCGTCAGATCGCCGAAGAGCGTGAGGACGAGTTCGTCTATGCCCTCGACATCAAGCAAGCGCGGGGCCGCGGCATCCACCCGATCGCCCAGCCGGGAGCAGCTCCGGCCGACGTCGGACCGGAAGATGTTGGCCCGCTGACCGTCGAGACCCCGCCGGGGCTGGGCGGTTTCGACTACGGCCGCGACGCCGCGCCTCCGCCGGAGACTGCGGCAGAGCGGATCGAATTTTGGAAGCGCAAGCTGCTGGACCTGTCCATGCGCAATCGCCTGCTCAACTTGCGCGATTCGGGTTCTGCCATTCCGATCTTCTGCCCCGATCCGGCGAGATTGAAGGATCAGATCACGGCGGGGCGACGGATCACGATCATCTCGCCGCCGGACCGTCTGGCAGCGGGAGCCGAACCCGACACACAGCTTCGGCTGCTTCGGACCGGCGACGACCTCGCCGAGCAAACGGCCCGAGACGCGCTCGACCGCGATCAGATCATTGCCAACGTTGATGCGAAGTCGCTGGAACGCAGCGTGATCGAGCTGTTCCGCAAGGCGAAGGCCGACGTCGAGGAGGGCGGATCGAACACGCTATTCCTCGCGCTCGGTTCGCTCAAGTGGCGGCCGAGCGGCGAGACCATGCGGAGCTACCGCGCCCCGTTGATCCTGCTGCCAGTGCGCCTTGAGCGGCGAAGCGCCGCCGCCAAGCCGTATCTGACCAGTCATGACGACGACCCGGTGTTCAACCTGACACTGCTGGAAATGCTGCGGCAGGACTTCAAGATCCACCTGCCCGAGTTGGCCGGCGAACTGCCAACGGACGAAACTGGCATCGATGTCAAGCAGGTGTGGCGCCTCGTGCGCGAGCGAGTCCGCGACACGCCGGGATTCGAGGTGGTTGAAGAGCTGACATTGAGCACCTTCTCCTTCGCCAAATATCTCATGTGGAAGGACCTCGCGGACCGTGCCAATGCGTTGAAGGGCTCGCCCTTCGTCCGCCACCTGATCGAGTGTCCACGCGAGCCCTACACCGGCGGCGCCGAATTCCTTCCCCTGCGGGAGATCGACGACCGGATCGATCCGGCCGAGCTGTTCGCGCCGCTCAATGCCGATAGCTCGCAGATCGTGGCGATTCATGCGTCCGGGGCCGACGGTGACTTCGTACTGGAAGGCCCACCCGGCACCGGCAAGTCGGAAACCATCGGCAACATTATCGCGCATAACCTGGCCATCGGCCGGAAAGTGCTGTTCGTGTCCGAGAAGATGGCGGCGCTTGAGGTCGTGCATCGCCGCTTGCGCAAGCTCGGATTGGGACGTTTCTGCCTGGAACTCCACTCCAGCCAGGCCAACAAGCGGGCCGTACTGGACCAGCTAGGCGCCGCCTGGGATAGAGCCGGCGACCGGACTGCCTCCGAATGGGCACAGAAGGCCACGGCGCTGCGCAGCGTGCGCGACCGGCTGAACGGACTGGTCCGCGCCCTGCACACGCCCGGGCCGGCCGGTATCAGCCCGCGCGAGGCAATTGGGCGGGTAGCCCGCTGGGGCGGCCTGCATCCGGTCATGCTCGACTGGGGCAATGCGCTGGAACGCCCCGATCGCGCGCCGACACCAGAGGCAATGGCGGCGGTCACCGATTGCGCGCAGCGGCTCGGCCTGACCTTCGGCCAGGTGACGCCGCAGGACCAAGCCGATTTCGCGAAGGTGGGCCAGGACGATTGGTCCTTTGCCTGGGCTGCCCGCGTTGCCGATGCGGCCCGCGCGTTCACGGCCTCGCTCGGCGCCCTGCGCCAGGCCCGCGCCGAGTTCGCGCGACGTGCCGCGCTCGACGACGACGACGCGCTGCTGGCCACCGAGGCGATGGCGGCCCTGGCCCGCTTGCTTCCGCGCTGCGCCACCAGCGACATTGGATTCGCCCTGGGCGCCGATGGGAAGGCCGGGCTCGAAGCAATGGTATTCTCGGCCCGGACCTTGGCCGACTATGCGGTTGCGGCGAAATCGTTGCCCGCCCCTGTCACCGAGGCAGCCCTCACCTCTGCCCCTATCGCCGCCTGGATGCAGGCTCGGACGGAGGCGGCGGGCCGAATGTGGTTGTTCCGTCGCGGAGCGCAGAACCGCCTGCGCCGGCAGATTGAGGCGCATTTGACATGGCCGACCAGCAAGACGACCGAAGTCGCGCTGGAGGCACTGGCAAAGGCTCAGGCGCATGCTGGAGCGGTGCAGCGGGCCCTGGCAGACCTGCCGCCGGGATTGCCGGTCCACGGCCTCGAGACAGACCCGACGCGCCTTGCCGCACTGGCGGAGACCGGGGCCCAAGCCCGAGCCGCGCTGCTCGCCATGGCAGGCACCGGTGGCGATCTCGCGACGCTGCGCGACCGATTGCGCGGGCTACTGTCCGATGGTCGGGACCTGCTGGAGCTGGGCATGCCGATCGCCGCAGCCGCCGCGTCCTTCGCAACTGCGTTCAGCGACTTTCAGGCCAGCCTGGCGGCCTTCAGGGCTGAGGCTGCACTGGCAGACTCCGTCAGCCTCGCCGAGGCGGAAGCGGCGGCGGCCGCCATTGTGGCCCGCTCGGCACGGCTGAACGTGTGGTGCGCCTGGGTGGCCATCCGGCGCGAGGCAGAGACGGCTGGGCTGGGCCGGATCGTGGCGGCGTTGGAGCAGGGCATCGTTACGACAAATGATGCGCCGGAGGCATTCCGCACCGCCTATTGCCGCTGGGCGGCGCCGCTGATGATCGACCAGCGACCCGAGCTGCGCAGCTTCTCCTCCGTGAATCACGAGGCGCTAATCCAGACCTTCCGCCAGCTCGACAAAGAACTCGCAGAGATCACCGCCGACTATATTCGTGCCGTCCTGTCGCAGGCAATCCCGCCAAAGGAAGCACCGAACGCGCCGCGGGGCCTGGGGGTGCTGGCCCGCGAGCTGCAAAAAAAGGCGCGGCATCTTCCGGTGCGACAGCTCGTCTCGCAGATGGGTGACAGCATGCTGACACTCACGCCATGTCTGATGATGAGCCCGCTTTCGGTGGCGCAGTTCCTCCCCGCAGACCAGTCGATGTTCGACCTGGTGGTGTTCGACGAAGCGTCGCAGATCACCGTGCCGGACGCCATCGGCGCGATTGCGCGCGGCCGAAAGGTGATCGTCGTCGGCGATCCCAAGCAGATGCCGCCCACCAGCTTCTTCAACAGGGCGGCCCCCGACGATGGCGACACGCAGGATCTCGACATGCAGGATCTCGAGAGCATCCTCGACGAGGCGCTCGCCGTTCGTGCCCCGCACCACCGGCTGACTGGCCACTATCGCAGCCGGCACGAGAGCCTGATCGCCTTCTCCAACCTCGCCTACTATGACGCCTCTCTGGTCACCTACCCATCCGCCGACACACGCGACAACGTCGTGACACTGCGGCGGGTCGATGGCGTCTACGCGAAGGGCAAGTCACGCACCAACCCGCCCGAGGCGCAGGCGCTGGTGGCCGAGATAGTGCGCCGCCTGCGAGATCCGCGCGAGAGGGACAAGTCGATCGGCGTAGTCACGCTGAATGCCGAGCAGCAGCGACTGATCGAGGATTTGTTGGACGCCGAGCGCCGCGCCTACGTCGAGCTGGAGCAGTTCTTCGGCGACGCCGTCGCGGAGCCGGTGTTCGTGAAGAACCTGGAGACGGTGCAGGGCGACCAGCGCGACGTGATCCTGATCAGTATTGGCTACGGACCAACGGAACCCGGCGCGAAGACGATGTCGATGAATTTCGGCCCGCTGAACCGGCAGGGCGGCGAGCGCCGACTGAACGTGGCCATCACCCGCGCCACCAGCGAGGTGATGATCTTTGCGAGTTTCGGCCCCGAAATGATCGACCTAACCCGCACCAGTGCCCGTGCGGTGCAGGAACTAAAGCACTACCTGGATTTCGCTGAGCGCGGCCCGGCAGCTCTTGGTAGCGGCATTCGGCCGACGGACGGGAGGGACGGCTACGACAGCGACTTCGAGATGGCGGTAGCCGAAGGACTGCAGAAACGCGGCTGGGAACTGCGCACGCAGGTGGGCGTATCAAAGTTCCGGGTGGACCTCGGGGTGGTTCATCCCGACGCGCCAGGCCGATTCATGGCGGGCATAGAGTGCGATGGGGCGACCTATCACGCTTCGCCCTCCGCACGCGATCGGGACCGAGTGCGTCACATTATCCTAGAGCAGCTGGGCTGGCGGCTGCTGCGCCTGTGGTCGACCGACTGGTTTCTCGATCCGACGGCATGCATGGACAGGCTGGATGGCCAACTTCGGATTCTGTTGGAGCAGGATAGGGCCGCGCCGCCACCGGAGCTCGAGCGCGTGCCGGAGCCGGACACCGCCGGCGCCACCAAGTCCGATAGGAGGGGGCCACCGGAACCGGATGAGCCGGCGACGGACACCCAGCCGGCCGACCCTATTCTGATCCAAACGGGTCGGGCCAATCCTTCGCCCGCCCCGCCCGTGGCCGTTGATCAGGCCCGTTTCTACGATGCCGACTACGCGCTCACCCTCGCCACCCTTATTGGTGCGATCGTCACCGCCGAGACTACGGTGACCCTGCGGCGCCTAGCCCGTCTCGTTGCCCGCCGCCATGGATTCCAGCGCACGGGGCGAGAGATCGTGCGTTTGGTGCGTGAGACTGCGGCCCCGCTCGCGCGTGTCGTAGCGGCCAAGGACGGCGAGGAGGTGGTCTGGGCATCCGGCGTCGAGCCCACGCCGACGATGCCTTTCCGCGGTCTCAGCATTGGTGCGGAACCACGCCCCTGGGCGGAAGTGCCCTACCCGGAAAAGCTCGGCTTCGCGCTGGGCTTCCTGGATCAGGCAGACCCGACGCGCGCGATGGCGGATGCGTTGAAGTTCGGCCGGCTGACGGCGCCAACCAGGGAGGAGTTCGAGGCGCTACTCATAGGAGCACGCAAGGTCTCATCATAGCCCAAATTCCGCGATAAAGGGATCTGCGGTTTGAAAAAGTCATTGTTTTTCTGGAGAATGGCGCGATTGACGTTTGAGGGTTGTTCATCTGGTGGGCGCATCCAGCCGGAAATCACGGCCCTAGGCTGTGTGGACGGAATCCCTGATAGCAAATTGGACCATGGCAAGGATTCCCGCGTGATTTTCACACAAAGGCGGCCGACGGGGTTGCTGGACTAGGTGGCCGCAACCGGTCGGGCAGCTCGAAAGGCAGCGGCAGCGGGGGTTCTCTTCACCTGTGGAGACCCGCGCGTAGATCGCCACCCGGACACCGTACTCCGCCCCAAGCTTCTCTCCTTCCCGTGCTCGTGGGCACTATACTACAGATTAGTGCACGCCGCGAGTAGCAGAAAAAGAGGCTTGAAAGTGCAGGGTTTTGGAGGGACGAAATCAGCAGGGTTTAGTGCACAGCCTCATCAGGCCAGAAAGACTGAGCCGGCCGGCTCAACCAGCCGATCCCGATGTGTGAGGATTTCGATCGAATCCTTGCCATGGCCCATGTGGTGAAGACCGGCAAGACGCCTGTGCTCGACGGCAAGGAATGGTGGAAGCTGATCGACAGCATACCGACCGAGACGACGCGGGATCTCCGCGACCGCGCGCTGATCGCCACCCTCACCTATTCCTTCGCGCGCATCGCGGCGGCGCTGAAGATGAAGGTGGAGGATCTCCGGCCGAAGGGTTCGAGTTGGGAGATTTGCCTGCATGAGAAAGGCGGCAAGCAGCACACGATGCCGTGTCATCACGCGCTGGCCGAGGCGCTGCACGCCTACACCGCGAAGGCCGGGATCGCCGAGGACCACAAGGGCTGGCTGTTTCGCACCAGCCCCGGCCACAACGGCAATGCGTTGACCAGCGAGCCGATGAACCAGCAGGCGGCCTGGACGATGATCCGCCGCCGCGCTGCCGCCGCCGGCATCATGGCGCCGATCGGCAATCACAGCTTCCGCGCAACCGGCATCACCGCCTATCTCGAAAATGGCGGATTGCTTGAACACGCCCAGGCGATGGCCGCGCATGAAAGCCCGCGCACGACAAAGCTGTATGACCGCTCCCGCGAACGGTTGACGCAGGCCGAGGTGGAGAGAATCAGGCTGTAGGGACGTTCGTTCTGCCGGGATGACTCAAATGTAGTATTTGAAAGGCTGCCTTTCCTCGCCTCGCGCGGCTCCCATCACCAGCACGTCACCCACCTTATCCGCAAAGCGGACCGTCACGGGCAGGCCATCTCCAAAATTGCAGGCATTATAATTGATTTTTGTCAGACCCATAATGTCTTCGAGAACCTGCATGATCGGTGGAAAACCACCTGAGCTTCGAAGGACGGTGATGAAGATAGGGTTTGGCGTCTCCGGGCCAATATAGGTTGCAAGGCGAGGCACAAAGCCGGTTGTCCAGAGGAACGCGTTCTTGTCATCCAGCAGCATCGCCGTGCCGCGAAGCACCGGGTACAGACCGTCCCGATAAAGCTTAACCTCGCCTTTTGTTTTTTGGATGCGGACTCCCACCAGCTTGGTCTCTGGCGGGCAGGCGGAGACAAACGCATTCCATTCTTCATCGCGGAAAGTCGTGCGGCCGTGGATGAATAGTTCGCGGGGCGCGACGCCATGTTTCTCTTTGAACGTCGCTATGACCATGGCGATCAGTGAGGCGGCGGCAGCCGTTGTGAGGTGAAACTCGGCTTTGCCGGTCTTCCAAGGCCCATTCGCGCCGCGAAAAACAA
>JAJZLX010000674.1:0-5955 GCA_021850555.1 Pseudomonadota bacterium
GGTGCGCGCCAGCGGCGTGCCTTGGCGCATCTATCGTCCCGGAATGGTGGTCGGGGACTCCAGGTCCGGTGTCATGGACAAGATCGACGGTCCGTACTACCTCTTCAAGCTCATCCAGCGCCTTCGCGATGCCCTGCCCCGCTGGATTCCGCTCATCGGGCCGCGGGGCGGGCACATCAACCTGGTACCGGTGGACTTCGTGGCCGCGGGGCTCGAGCATCTGGCGCATCTGGCCGGCGAGGACGGCCGCTGCTTTCACCTCACCGATCCGCGCGACCGGCACGTCATGGAGGTGCTGAACCTTTTTGCCGAGGCAGCGCACGCCCCCACGGTCTCCTCCTGGATCGAGCCGGCGGTGCTCGAGGCGCTCACGGCCTCGGCGAATGCCGCCGGGGCGGCGCTGCAGCCGCTCGCGCGGATGGCGCGCGAAGCGCTCGCGGAGCAGAACATCCCGGCATCGGCGATCGATCTGCTCGAATACCCCACCGCGTTCGACGCCGGCCGCGGCGGCGAGCTGCTCGCCCGCGCCGGGATCGGCGTGCCGCCGCTCGAGGACTACGCCTGGCGCCTGTGGGATTACTGGGAACGACAGCTCGACCCGGACCGCCCCGGCGGCCACCGCCTCATCGACGCGGTTCGGGGCGCCACGGTGTTGATCACGGGCGGCTCCTCAGGGATCGGACGTGCGACGGCACAGAAGCTCGCCGCCGCCGGCGCGAAGCTCATCATCGTGGCGCGCGATCCGGTGAAGCTCGAGGAGGCGGCCGCACAGCTGCGCGCCCAGGGCGCAGAGGTGGCCGCCTATGCTTGCGATCTCGCCGACGCCGAAGCGGGCACCGCGCTCATCGCGCGCCTGCTCGGCGAGCACGGCCAAATCGATGTGCTCATCAACAATGCGGGCCGCTCGATCCGCAGGGCGGTCGAGAACACCTACGACCGGTTCCACGACTACGAGCGGTTGATGCGGATCAACTACTTTGCCGCCGTGCGCATGACGCTCGGCGTGCTGCCGTCGATGGTCGCCCGGGGGGCGGGGCATGTCATCAGCATCTCCTCCATCGGGGTGCTGAGCAATGCCGCGCGCTTCGCCGCTTACAACGCCTCCAAGGCGGCGCTCGAGGCCTTCACCCGCTGCGCCGCCGCCGAGTATCGCGATCGAGGCGTGCGCTTCACCGTGATCAATATGCCGCTCGTGCGCACGGGCATGGTGGCCCCGACCCGCGTCTATCAACGCTTCCCGCTGCTTGAGCCTGAGCAGGCCGCCGATATCGTCTGCGAAGCGATCATGCGCCGGCCCGCGCGCCTGGCGACCGCTCGCGGCAGGCTTGCTCAGCTCATCGAGGCGCTCGCCCCCGAGCTCGGCCGCGCGGTCATGAGCGAGAGCTACCGGCTGTTTCCCGAGTCGGAGGCGGCCGGCGGTCCGCCCGGAGCCGAGGCAAGTCTGGCGCCGGAGGCGGCGGCCTTCGCCGCGCTGCTGCACGGCTCGCGCCGCTGAGCACTCAGACCCCGGCGGTCGGTCACTGGGCGAAGAGCTCAGCGGCCTTGCGCTCGGCGGCCACTGCGGCCTGATTTCGCCCCTCGGCGCGCAGCGCCGCGGCGATCAATCCCCAGGCCGAGGCCTGCACGTCCGGGGCGCCGCCGGCAAGATACAACGCCTTGCGCGCCATGCCGTAGGCCTGGGCGGGATTGCCGGCCGCGAGGCTCTCCTTTCCGAGCGCCATCCACACCAGGGGGTTGCGCGGCTCGATCGACAGCGCCCGCTCCAGCGTCTGAGCCGCGAGCCCGAAGTTACCGTCCCGCTGCTGCGCCTGCGCCATGCTCACCAGCGCCGCGGCGGGTGCACTCAGCTGGAAATGCCGCACAGCGGGCGGCGGCACCTCGGGAGCGGGCGTCGATTGCAGCGGCGCCACCGGCTGCGCCGCGGCGGGCGGCTGTTGAATCATGCCCCGCCGGGCCGATGAGGGCTGCGGCCCGGCGGGGCGGGTGGCGAGGGGCGGACCGTAGACGGTGCACCCCGACAATACCGCCGCCGTCATCAACGGGACCGCCGCCAGGGCGTTGCGAAAATTTCGATTCATAGAAGACCTTGGCCGAGGCCGCAGCCCCCCATCTCGGGCAGCTGCGCTCCCTCCGGCACTGCGACCTCGACCGCGTTGCCTGCGTCACAAGCGGGCGTCGTCTCAAGCCCCGTTGCAAAGTCGATCCACGTATCGGTGAGACTCTGCGGCGGCGGCATGCTGAGCGGCAACGTGCCGATCGAGGCCATGATGTGCGCCCAGACCGGCAATGCTCCCATCGAGCCGGTAAGGCCGGTCGGTTGATCGTGATCGTATCCGACCCACACGACCACCAGATCGCTGCCCGAGAATCCCGCGAACCAGCTGTCCCGATCGTTCTGGGACGTGCCGGTCTTGCCCGCGGTCGTAAGGCCGGGCGGCAGGATGGCGAGCGCGGGAGTGCCCGTGCCCTTGTTCAGCACCTGCTCCATCATGGTGGTGACCTGGTAGACATCGGCGGGCGCCGCCACCTGCGTCACCCGCACCGGGAACGCCTTCAACGGCCTGCCGTCGGCGCTGACCACGGCCTGCACCGCGCGCAACGGCGTGCGAAACCCTCCGTCTGCCAGTCCGTTGTACAGCTGTGCCAGCTCGAACGGCGACAGATCGCTTGCTCCGAGGAGCATCGCCGGCACCTCATCGATCCGCTCGGTGAGGCCGAAACGCCTGAGGGTGTTGGCCACCTTGGAGAGGCCGATCCCCATGCCGAGCCTCACCGTGGCATCATTCAGCGAGTCGGCGAGTGCGCGCACCAGGGGCACGGGCCCGAGGTCGACGCGTGTGTAATCCTTCGGGCGCCAGTACCGGCCCACGCCCAGTTTGACGGCGATCGGCTCGTCCTCGATGATGGTGGCCGGATTGTAGTCGCCTGTCTCGAGCGCCGTCAGATAGATGAACGGCTTGACCGTCGAGCCGATGGAGCGGCGCGCATAGAGCGCGCGGTTGAAGCCGTCGTAATCGGCGTCGCGCCCGCCGACGATCGCCAGCACGTCGCCCGTCTGGGGCGAGGTCACCACCACCGCTCCCTGCAGCCGCTCGTGAGGGCGGTGATGCCAGCGATCCAGGCCATGCAGCTGCGCATCGAGCGCGTGCTGGGCGATCTCCTGCACTCTCGGATCGAGGCTGGTGTAGATCCTCAAGCCCGCCTCGGTCAGCTCCCGCTCCGGGTAGTCGCGCTTGAGCGTCTGACGCACCAGGTCCATATAGGCCGGGTAGTAGGCGCCGGAGGCGAGAGCTGTCACGCCGAGCGGCTGGCGGATGCCGGCCTCGGCCTGCTCCCGGGTGACGATACCCTGATGGGCGAGGATGCGCAGCACCCTGTCGCGCCGCGCGAGCGCGCGATGCGGATGGAGGCGCGGATTGTAATACGTCGGTCCGCGCACGATGGCCACCAGGGTTGCGATCTGCGGCAGATCGAGCTCCGCGAGCGGCTCACCGAAGTAGAACTCGCTCGCGAGCCCGAAACCGTGGATGGAACGGCTGCCGTCCTGGCCGAGGAAGATCTCGTTGAGGTAGGCGTTCATGATGGACGCCTTGCTGAAGTGCATGGTCAGCGAGACCGCCATGATGGCCTCGCGCAGCTTGCGCCACAGGGTCCGCCGGTCGTTGAGAAAGTAACTGCGCACCAACTGTTGTGTCAGGGTGCTCGCGCCCTCCTCGTAGCGATGGGCGAGCAGATCGATCCACGCAGAGCGCAGGATGGCCGCCGGATCGATGCCCCAGTTGGTATCAAAGGTGCGGTCCTCGACCGCCTTCAGTGCGGCCGGCAGCAGCGGCGGGACCTGCTTCGGGGTGACGACGATGCGATCCACCCCGTCGCTCGGGAATATGCTGCCGATGAGCAGCGGATCGAGGCGGATCACCGGCACCTGCCGGCCCGTGCCCTCGCTCAGGCCCGCGATGCCGGCCGGGCCGAAGCTCACCGTGAGAAGCATCGCCGGGCGGGCGCGGTCGGGGAACTGCGCGGGCCGAAGCATCACAGCGACCCGCCCGGCCCCGGCGCGATAGGTTCCGGGCTCCTGAAGCCGCTCCACCCGGCGGTAGGAAAGACGCCGCAGCTCATGCTCCAATTGCGCCTCGGTGAGCGGCAGTCCCGCGTACAGCTGCATCGGAGCGGCGTACACACGGGCCGGCAGCGTCCAGTGCAGCGCCTCGAACCGGCTCGTGACTAGCCTGTTGAGATACAACACATAGCCGGTGAAGAGGAGAAACCCGGCGAGCGCGACGGCGAGGCCCGCCCCGAGGAGCCGCCTGCGCCAGGGGCGTTTCCGGGTGCGGGTGCGGCCGCCGCCGCCGGCGGATTTTCTCGGCGTCCTGCGTTGGCTCCCGCGCTTCAGAGAACGATCTCCTCGGCCGGATCGCGCAGATTGTAGTGCGAGCTCATGGCACGACCATACGCTCCGGCGTTGGCGATGAGGAGCACATCCCCCTCGAGCGTCGGCGGCAGCAGACGGTCGTGGCCAAGCACGTCGGCGCTTTCGCAGATCGGACCGACGACATTGACCACCTCGCTGGCCGGCTCCGCGAGGCGGGTGAGATTGACGATCTCATGGTATGCCCCATAGAGCGCGGGCCGGATCAAAGAGTTCATGCCGGTCGCCACCCCCACGTAGCGCACCTGCCCCTTCGCCTTGATCTGGGTCACACGGGCGAGCAGCACGCCGGCGGGCGCGGAAAGATACCGCCCGGGCTCCATCCAGATCTCGAGCTGCGGATGCTCGGCCCGCACGGCGGCGAGCAGCGTATCGAGCTTGTCAAGATCGAGCTCACGCTGATCGCTCCGCTCCGGCACGCCAAGACCCCCGCCGATGTCGATGACGCGCACCTCGCCGAGGTGCCGGGCGAGCCCCGCAAGCTGGCGCGCGGTGTGCTCCCAGGTCCTCACATCGAAGATCCCGCTGCCCACGTGCGCCTGCAGGCCCACGATGCGCACCCCGCGGCGTTGCGCTTCGCTCGCGAAGCGATCCAGGTCAGCGACCGGCACCCCGAACTTTGCATGCGCACCGGCCGTGCGCACATGATGGTGGTGGCCGGCGCCCACACCGGTATCGACCCGCAGGAGGATCTCCCGGCCCCGCAGCAGATCCTCCCATTCCAGCACATGCAGGTTGTCGACCGTCAGGCGCGCGCCGCGCTCGAGCGCCCAGCGGTATTCCTCGCGCGATGCGAAATTCGGCGTGTAGAGCACGCGACTCGGATCCAGGTCCGAGAACGATTCGAGCACGCGCTCGATCTCGCCGCGCGAGACGCATTCCAGCTCTATGCCCTCCTTCCGGACGGCACGCAGCACCTCGGGATGCGGATTGGCCTTCATGGCGTAGTGTACGCGCGCCACCGAGCCCATCGCTCGCAGCGCCCGCGCCCGCGCACGCACGCTGTCCAGGTGGTAGACATACGCGCAGTCGCGCTCTCCAAGCGCCGCGAGCAACGACTCGCGATGCTCTCGCCACCATGGCGAGGCCGGAGCAGCGGCAGACGGTGTCCCGGCGAACAGCTGCTCCCAGGTCGGTCCCAGCGCGCGATCGCCGGCCGCCGGCCGGATGAGCAGCTCGTGCAGCTGATCGACGAGCCGGTCGCCCTGGGCCTGGTCGACCACGAACGTGAAGTTGAGGTCGTTGGCCGCCTGGCTCACCAGATAGATCTTCTGCTCGGCGAAAAACTCGAACGCTCCGCCGAGCTGGTGCAGGATCGCGCGGATGTTGCGCCCGACCAGGCTCACCGAGGCGCACGGCCCGATCAGCTGCACGCGGCACAGGCGTGACAGATCGCTCACCAGGGCATTGAGCAAAGCCGCATCCAGGGTGTTGGCGGCCGGATCGAGCGACACGGTGACATTGGTCTCGGAGGTCGAGACCAGGTCGATCGACATGCCGTGGCGCTTGAAGACCTGGAAGGCATC
>JAJZLX010000674.1:5965-8511 GCA_021850555.1 Pseudomonadota bacterium
GCCACATACCGGGGCTCTCGAGCGAGACCAGTGTGATGCCCTTCTTGGTGCACACCGCCTTGACTTGCGCCGTGTCGTCGCCTTCGGCGCAGAGCACCGTGCCCTCGAGCTCCGGGGCCTGCGTGGCGTACACGTGCAGCGGAATGCCGTACTGGCGCACCGGCAGGATGCAGCGCGGGTGCAGCACCTTGGCGCCGCTGGTGGCGATCTCCTGCGCTTCGTCGTAATGCAGCGCGCGCAGCAGTCGCGCCGTCGGCGTCGAGCGCGGGTTGGCGCTGAACAGTCCCGGCACGTCGGTCCAGATCTCCAGCCGCTGCGCGCGCAGCTTCGCGGCGAAGTACGCCCCGGAGGTATCCGAACCGCCGCGCCCGAGCAACACGGTGTTGCCGTCGGCGTCGCTGGCGATGAACCCCTGCGTCACCACGATCGGGGTCATCGCGCGCAGGCGCTGCTCGAGCGCGCGGTCGGGTGCGAAATTGCACACCGCCGAGAGCACGCTCGCCTTCGACGAAGCGTTGGCCTGTTCCTCGGCGCACAACATGGTGCGCGCGTCGGCCCACTGCGCCTCGAGACCTTGGGAGCGCAGGAAGCGCGCACCCAGATCGGTGGCCATCAGCTCCCCGCAAGCCATGACGCGCGCCCGGGTGCGATCGCTCACCTCCCCGATCAGGGCGACACCCGCGGCGATTTGCCTGAGCTCGGCGAGCTGGCGCTCGCAAAGCTCGCCCAGGGGGATGTCGAGGTCTGCGGCGAGACGCAGGTGGCGCTCCTCGATGAAGCGCAGCTCCTCCTCGTGCGTCTGGCTGCGCGCCGCATCGAGCAGTCTCTCCAGCCGATCGGTGATGCCGCTCACCGCCGAGTGCACGATGAGCACCCGCGCGCCTTCGCGCGCTCGGTCGGAGGCCACCCGGGCGATATTGCGCCAGTTGGCGAGCGAGGAGACGCTGGTCCCCCCGAACTTGAGGACGATCCACTCGGAAGCGCTGCGGGTCACTGGTATTCCTGGCCGGTCGGCGGGGTAGCCGGATCAGACTCTCGAGGTCGAGCAGACCCCCTGGCGGTACCGGGTTTCGGTCGCCCTGCTCTTAAGTCGATCGAATCGGCTCTACGCTTGGGTGAAGCGCTAAAGCTCTTCGTCGAAATCGCGAAGATCCTTCTCGAGCTTCTTGTCCGCAAGGACTTCCTCGAGCCGGCTCCACGCGGCCTTGCCGCGCTTGACCGGAGTATTGCGGCGTTTGTCCACCCGATCGAGCATCCGGTCATAGTCGGTGCTCTCCTCGGAGGCCCCGCCCAGGAATTCCTCGTCGAGATCGAAGCTCTCGGTGTCTCGTTCCGACATCTAGCGATGCAAATCCTGAGTCAAATCAATAGTATAGTGCGAACTCAGCACGCAGCAAGACAGCGAACTATAATGAAATTCGGCCGCGGAGCAATAGGCGCAAGGGGTTACTTCATCCTGTCCCGTACGATGACCGGTGCGCCCCGGCCGAGACCCAGGCCTTCGGCAGCGCTCTGCTCGGCTCGCGCGATCTCCACCACCCCGAAGGAATTGACCAGCGCCAGGTACTCACCCGGGCGGGTATCCCCATACGTGCGCAGCAACGGCACGGCGTGATGGCCCGCATGGACCAGCGGCAGACGGAAGCGCTCGATGAGGGGGGCCTCGATATTGGTGATCAGATTGCCGAAGTGGTCGATGGTGATGACGAGGCCGGTGACGCACGCGGGCTCGACGAGCGGCTCCTCGACCCAGGCCGGCACCAGGGATTGCGCTTGCGCAGGCTCGCCGAGCTCGTGCATGCGGCAGCGCCCCGAAGCGAGCTCAGCGGCGATGGGCGCAAAAATGTCCCGGCCGTGGAAGGTGGCGCTCGCGTGATGAATCTTGAGCAGGGCCAGGCCTTCGGCGCGCAGGCGCACGATCTCGGCCTGGGGATGGCGGGCCACGATGGGGGCCAGCAGGCCGTTGTCCGGGGCGGTGAACAGATGGCCCGCCGCGCTCACCACGAGGATATCCCGCGAGGTACCCACGCCCGGGTCCACCACGGCCACGTGCACCGTGCCGGGCGGGAAGTAGTCAAACGCCCTCGAGAGCCAGAAACCGGCCTCGGCCGGCCAATGCACCAGGATCTCGTGCGTGAGATCGATCAGGCGCGCCTGCGGAAAGCGGCTGAGGATGCGCCCCTTCATGACCCCGACGAACGGCCCCTGATGACCGAAGTCCGTGGTGATGGTGATGACGCCGGAAGGTTTCGGATGAGTCATGCGGTAACCCGGCTCCTGTGCGCCTCAGGCGCATCGAGCTCGGCATTGCACCGCGCGATCCGTGCTCCTTGCAAGCCCCCCGGTCCACTTCGCCTCGCCGTCTGTGCTGCGCGAGAGCCCCCGGGCGCGGACTTGCGGCCCGCCCGCCCGGGGCACATGCGACCCGGGCCGTGCGATCGCCCGCGGCTGTCCCCGCTCATCCCTTGGCGCAGTTGCGGCAGCGATCGGTGTAGGGAACGGCCTTGAGCCGGCCCTCCTCGATCGGCTCGCCGCACACCGAGCAC
>JAJZLX010000355.1 GCA_021850555.1 Pseudomonadota bacterium
GCGTGGCGGCGCGTGTGCTGCTGCGCCTGGGATACCTGCTCGGGGAGAGCCGCTATCTCGAGGCGGCCGAGCGCACGGTGCGCGCCGGCTGGGCGCCGCTCGAGCAATATCCGCAGGCCCACATGACAATGTTGACGGCGCTCGATGAGCTGCTGCACCCGCCGCAGATCGTCATTCTGCGCGGTGAGGCGTCCGCCATCGAGGCGTGGCGGCGAGAGCTCGCGCGGCTGTATGCGCCGCGCCGGATGGTGCTCGCGATACCGGCCGATGTGCCCGATCTGCCGCCGGCGCTCGCGCAGAAGGCACCGCGGGGGGCGGCGACGGCGTATGTCTGTCGCGGGAGCGTGTGTGCGGAGCCGATCGATTCCTTCGGCGAGCTGGTGGAGGCGCTGAGAGCCGGCGCCTCCTAGGCGAGGAGCTCCACGGCGCCGCCGATGGCGGCGGTGTTGATGGTGAGGGTACGCTCGGTTGCGAAGCGCTGCAGGTAGTGCGGGCCGCCGGCCTTGGGGCCCGTGCCCGAGAGGCCCTGGCCGCCGAAGGGCTGAACGCCGACCACCGCGCCGATCATATTTCGATTGACGTAGGTGTTGCCGGCCGGCAGCGAGCGGAATATGTGCTCGGCGAGGCTTTCGAGCCGGCTGTGCACACCGAGCGTCAGACCGAAGCCGGTGGCGCGCACCGCCTCGATCACCTCGGGCAGCTGTCCGGCACGATAGCGGGCCACGTGCAGAATAGGGCCGAATTCCTCGGTCTTCAGCTGGTCGAGCGAGGCAAGCTCGATCAGGTGTGGCCCGAAGAAATGCCCGCCGGCCGGACAACCGATGGTCGGGCAGGCGTACAGGAGCTTCGCATCGCGCTCCATGCGCTCGGCATGGGCGCGCAGACGCTCGAGCGCCTCGCGCGTGATCACCGGCCCCACGTCAGTGGCGGGATCGGCCGGGTCTCCGAGCCGCAGGCAGCGCATCGCGCCGATCAGCATCTCGATGATCCGGTCGGCGATGTCCTCCTGCAGATACAACACCCGCAGCGCCGAGCAGCGCTGGCCCGCGCTGGTGAACGCGGAGGTGATCACGTCATCCACAACCTGTTCCGCGAGCGCGGTGGCGTCGACGATCATGGCGTTCACGCCGCCGGTTTCGGCAATGAGTGGAACGATGGGACCTTCGCGTGCGGCGAGCGTGCGGTTGATGGTGGCGGCCGTACGGGTCGAGCCGGTGAACGCCACGCCGGCGAGCGCCGGGTGGGTGAGTGCGATGGCGCCGAACAGCGGTCCATCGGCCGGAGTCAGTTGCAGGATTTCCCGCGGGATGCCCGCCTCGTGCAGCAGGCTGGTCATGGCGTGGGCAACGAGCGGCGTTGCCGGCGCGGGCTTGGCGACCACGGCGTTGCCCGCCATCAGCGCTGCGGCAATCTGTCCCGTGAAGATGGCCAGCGGAAAGTTCCACGGGCTGATGCAAGCGAATACGCCGCGGCCCTCGAGCGAGAGCAGATTGCGCTCGCCCACCGGGCCGGGCAGCACTTGCGGACTGCCGAACAGCGCGTTGCCTCGCTCGGCGTAATAGCGGCAAAAGTCCGCTGCCTCGCGCACCTCCGCCACCGCGTCGGGGAGAGTTTTGCCGGCCTCGCGCACCAGCAGAGCGAGGAAGGCGCCGCGGCGACTCTCCAGCAGATCCGCCGCTCGTGCGAGGCATGCGGCGCGCTCGGCCGCCGGCCGCCTGTCCCAGGCCCGCTGGGCGCGCGCGGCGCCGGCCATGGCGTCGAGGATCTCCGCTTCGGTGGCATCGCGGGTGAGGCCGACCGTCTCCCCGGTGGCCGGCGAGAGCACCGGCACCTGCGGCCGGGCTCTCTCCCCGCCGGCAAGCAGTGGCCCGCCGTCATCGCGTCGGCCGGCGCGCGCTTGCAGCTGCGCCTGCAGGTCCGCGATGTCGGCGGGATTGCCGAAGTCCGCGCCGCGGGAATTCTCGCGCGCGCCGTAGAGCCGCGGCGGCTCGCTCAGGAGGCTCGAAGATCCGGCGGGCGCGCCGGTGGACTCGGGAAGAATCTGACCCACGACGTGCTCCACGGGAATCCGTTTATCGAGGAAATGGTGGACGAAAGAAGTGTTGGCACCGTTCTCGAGGAGCCGGCGCACCAGATAGGGCAGCAGCTCCTCGTGGGTGCCGACCGGGGCGTATGCCCGAACCGCCGGCAGGTCCGGCCGGGTGGCGCGTACCGCTGCGTAGAGCGCTTGGCCCATGCCGTGCAGGCGCTGGAACTCGTACACCGCTCCCGCCGGCGCCAGCGCCAGCACGGCCGCCACCGTGAGCGCATTGTGCGTGGCGAATTGCGGATAGAGAACATCCTGCGCGGCGAAAAGCCTGCGCACGCACACCAGGTAGCTCGCGTCGGTCACCGCCTTGGACGTGTACACCGGAAAGCTTTCAAGGCCGCGCTCCTGGGCGCGTTTGATTTCCGCATCCCAGTAAGCGCCCTTGACCACGCGCACGCTCATGCGCCGGCCCGTCTCGCGCGCCAGCCGCGCGGTCCACTCCAGAACGAGCGGCGCGCGCCGCCCATAGGCCTGAACTGCCAGTCCCAGTCCCTCCCAGTGGCGCGTCTGTCGATCGCGGGCCAGCGCCTCCACGATGTCGAGCGACAGATCGAGGCGGTCAGCCTCTTCGGCGTCGATGGTCAGTCCTATGCCGCTTGCGCACGCGCTGCGGGCAAGGGCGATGGCCTGCGGCACCAGGCGCTCGAGCACCCGCGGACGTTGTGCCAGCGCATAACGGGGCTCCAGCGCGGAGAGCTTTACGGAGATGCCCGATCGCCGGTGGACGGGCGCCGCGGGCTGCCGGCCCAATGCCTCGATCGCGCGCGTGTAGGCGTCGAAGTAACGTCGGGCATCGCTGTCCGTGCGGGCGCCTTCGCCCAGCATGTCGAAGGAGCACAGAGCGAGCGCCGGGTCTTTTCCGCCGCGCTTCAACGCCGATTCAATGGACTCCCCGACGATGAAGGCCTGTCCCATCAGTCTCATGGCCCGCCGCATGGCGCGGCGAGTCACCGGCGCTACCACGGCGTGCGCCATGCCCGGCGGCGCCACGAACAGGGCTTGCGGATCGGGCAGCACGCGCCCTGCCGCGCTCAGGAGCGCGAGGCCCAGCCGGATACCGGGGCTCAGGCCGCTCGTGCGGTGGCCCCGAACGACGCGCAGACGCTCGGCGATGAGACGGTCGGCGCAGGCGGGATCGGCAGTGCGCAGCAGCGCCTCGGCCAGGCCCATCAGCGCCTTGCCCTCGGCGCTGTCGAGCGGGAACTGTCCGAGAAGCGACTCGACGAGGGAGCCGGCGCGCGCGTGCGCGCGGGCCGCCTCCACCCAGCCTACGGCCTGTCGGCGCGCCTCCTCGAGCGCTTGACGGTGCGCGAGCAGCTCTTCGGACATCGCCTGCGCCGCTGCTTTCTCGCAGCGCAGCGTCGCGGAGCGGATCTGCCATCGGAGTGATTCGAGGTCGCATTCGGGCGGGGAATCTGTCCGGTGAAGCTCGGCTTGGGCGGCCATGTATCGTGCTGGTTAGCTAGTTGATTGTTCTAATAATATCCGCTAATACAGAGAGTAATTTCATATTTTTGCGCTAATAGTAGTAAAATTAACTATATATGGCAAAAACTACTTTCCGGAGCGCTCGCCCCCTGGATCGCATCGATCGCAAGCTGCTTGCGCTGCTGCAGCAAGATGGGCGCGTCCCGGTATCGCAGCTGGCAAGGGAGGTCAATCTCACGGTCACCCCGACGCTGGAGCGCATCCGTCGCCTGGAGGCGAGCGGATTCATCAACGGGTACTTCGCGCATCTGAACGCGCGCCGCCTGGGGTTGAGCCTGCTGGCCTACATCGAGGTGTCGCTCGACCGCACGACCCCGGATGCGTTCGAGCGCTTCAAGGACATGGTGAAGGCCCACGACGAGATCATGGAATGCCACATGGTCGCGGGCGGGTTCGACTACCTGCTCAAGGTGCGCGTCAAAGACATGGCGAGCTATCGCACGCTGCTCGGCGATTACATCGCCGGGGTGCGCGGCGTGCAGCAGACGCACAGCTACTTCGTCATGGAGGAGGTCAAATCGACTCACCGGATCGGGATTCCGGACCCGGACTGAGTCTGGCGGCAGTGCCGCGGGACGCGCGTGACCGGCTGTGGCTCTAGCCGCAGCCGCCACCCTTCACAAGGTCGCCCGGAATCGGGCGCTCAGCGCTCAAGCACGCTGCCGCAGCGCTTGCAGGTGCGCGCTGCGGCGCTCGCGTAGAAACGCTCGAATACCGGCGGCAGCTGCTTCTCGATGTCGGTCAGCTCGATGAACTCTTCGTGCAGCAGCGTTGCGCAGCGCTCGCAATACCATTGAAAGCCGTCGCGCTCGCCGCTGCGGCGCCGCCGCTCGATCACCAGGCCCACGGTGTCCGCGGGGCGCTGCGGTGAGTGCGGCACGAGCGCCGGCAGCAGCAGCATCTCTCCCTGGCGGATGGGCACATCGATGAGGCGCCCATCCTGGCGGGTCTTGAGCAGCATGTCGCCCTCGATCTGGTAGAAGAGCTCCTGCCCCGGATCGACATGGTAGTCGCTGCGCGAGTTCGGGCCGCCGACCACCATGATGATGAAATCACCGTCCTCGAACACGCGCTTGTTGCCGACCGGGGGCTTCAGCAGCTGCCGGTGTTGCTCGATCCACTGTTGAAAATTGATGCTGTGCAGAGGCTCCATGGCGGATCTCCTAATCTTCTATGGCGCGATAGCCGTGCGAAGGGACCGAAACAGTGGTGCCGCAGTCCAGATCGAACGCCGTCAGCGCCCCGCCCCACACGCAGCCGGTGTCCAGCGCCACCACGTCCCGGCGCACCAGCAGCCCGAGCGCCGACCAATGGCCGCAGATCACACGCGCGGCGCCGGTGAGGCGCTTGACGTCGAACCAGGGAAGCCAAGGAGAGCCCTCCGCCGGTGGCTTGCCCTTGATCTGGAGATTGATCCGGCCCTCACGGGTGCAGACGCGCATGCGGGTGAGCACGTTGATCACGAAGCGCAGGCGATCCGTGCCGGCGAGGTCGGGACTCCAGTGATCCGGCTGGTCGCCGTACATGTTGTCGAAGATCCTTTGCGGCTCTTGCGCCAGGGCGGACTGGACCTCGCTCGCCAGCGCCAGTGTCGCCTCCACCGTCCATTGCGGCACGACCCCCGCATGGACCATGAGATCACCGCCCTCGAAGTGCGCGAGCGGGCGGCTCGCGAGCCACTCGAGCAGCTTCTCCCGATCGCTCGCCGAGAGGATCGTCTCCAGGGTGTCGGAAGGGCGCGCGCGCCGGCCCCCGGTGGCGACGGCGAGCAGGTGCAGGTCGTGGTTGCCGAGCACCACGACGGCATTGTCGCCGAGAGATCGGACGAGCCTGAGCACTTCGAGCGACTTCGGTCCCCGATTGACCAGATCGCCGACGAACCACAGCCGGTCCCGGTCTGCGGAGAATCCGATGCGCTCGAGAAGGGCGCGAAGCTCGTCGTAGCATCCCTGTACATCGCCGACGGCATGGCGGCTCACTGCAGGATCCCGGGCATCGCCAGGCGAAACAGCGGGATCGGCGAATCGAATCGCCGGCCCTCGCCGTCGATCATCTGGTAGCTGCCCTGCATCGTGCCCACAGGGGTCTCGAGCACCGCGCCGCTCGAATAGCGGAAGCCCTGACCGGGCTCAAGGCGCGGCTGCTCGCCGACGACGCCTTCGCCGCGCACTTCCTTCACCCCGCCGTTGGCATCGGTGATCTTCCAGTATCGGCTCAGGAGTGTCGCCGGCGAACCGCCTTCGTTGCGGATCGTGATGGTGTAGGAGAAAACGTAGCGCAGGTCCCGCGGGTCCGATTCTTCGCGCAGGTAGCTGGTTTCGACGTCGATGCGGATCTTGTGAGCGGCTTCCATGCGCCCAATCTTAACCGGGCGGCCTGCTGACGCGCACGGCCAGGACGTCGCAGGGCGCGGCGTGCAGGACGGTGTCTTCGGTGAGATTGACCAATATGGACAATCCGTGGCGCTCATGGCTGCCGAGGACGATCAAGTCCGCCTGGCGCTCCCGGGCGATGCGCACGATCTCGGCCTTGACGCTGCCCGTTTCGACCCGGCAGGGCGCCTCCGGCACGCCGAGCTCCAAGGCCAGCGCCGCGAGGCGCGAGCGGGCGCGAGCGAGCAACTCGTCTTCGATGCGCACCGAGGCCATCAGCGTCTCGGCCATGGGCTCGATCGGCAGAAACTCGATCACGTGCAGCAGCTCGATCTTCGCGCCAAATGGCGCGGCCACGGCCACGGCGCGTCTGCCAATTTGCAGGCTGTCCTCGGTGAGGTCGACCACCAGCAGGATGCGGCGATAGGCTTCGGCTGTCATAATCAGGATGCGCCTTTGCCCCCGATCGGGAGACCATCCGACTCGGGGGCGCTTCGGGGCGACGGCGCCCCCGAGTGAGACAGGCCCCTAGACTAACTCAAGCTGGAGCCGGGAGCAGCACCGGCCCGTTCCGCGATCGCGTTGAAGGCCTCGGGCGGCAGCGTCTCGGGACGCGCAGCCGGATCGACCCCGCAGCGCTCGATTTGATCGGCGGTGGCGAGGCCCCTCAGCGCATTGCGCAGCGTCTTGCGGCGGTGGGCGAACGCGGCCGCCACGATAGCGGCAAATGCGGGGCTCGGGGGGAAGGCGGGCTGGGGCCGCACGATCAGCCGGGCGACCGCAGACCACACTCTGGGCGGCGGCTGGAAAGCGCCGGGTCCGACGTCGAACAGCCGCTCGACGCTCACCCAGGGGGCGAGCATCACGGTGAGCCGGCCGTATGCGCCATCGCCGGGGGCCGCCGCCATGCGCTCGATCACCTCCCGCTGCAGCATCACGTGCAGGTCCGAGATCGCCTGCACGCTCTTCAGCAGGTGAAACAGCAGCGGTGTCGAGATGTTGTAGGGCAGATTGCCGAGCACGCGCAGCCGGCCCCGCTCGCGGGCGAGAGCCGTGAAGTCGAAACGCAGCGCGTCCGTCTCGTGAAGCGTGAAACGACGCTCCGCGGCGAACGCCTCGCGCAGCAGCGCCGCCAGATCGCGGTCGATCTCGATCGCATCGAGGGAGCGGCAGGGGGTTTGCAGCAACGCTCGCGTGAGCGCCCCACGCCCGGGACCGATTTCCACCAGGCAGTCCCCGGGGCCTGGCGAGAGCGCCGCCACGATGCGCTCGATGACCCCCGGATCGTGCAGGAAATGCTGGCCGAATCGCTTGCGCGCTCGCGTTCCGCTGCCCTTGCCCTGCTTCATGGGCTGTCCAGAGCGGATTTGCGTCCGCTCGCCGCCTTGCGCCTCGCCCCGATCAAGCGCTTGCAGCTTTGGGAAGGGCCAGAGTCACGGCCAGCTCGATGGCGGCGAGGAGGCTGCCCGGATCGGCGCGCCCTGTTCCGGCCAGATCGAGTGCCGTGCCGTGATCGACCGAAGTGCGCACGATCGGCAGGCCGAGTGTGACGTTGACCGCGGTGTCGAACCCCGCATGCTTGATCACCGGCAGGCCTTGGTCGTGGTACATCGTCAGGATCGCGTCGTAAGCCGAGAGAACGTGAGGCACGAACACGGTGTCGGCCGGAAGGGGGCCGTGCACAGCCAAGCCCTGCCGCCTCATGCGCTCGATGGCCGGGGCGATCACGCGGATTTCCTCATCGCCCAGGTGTCCTCCCTCGCCGGCGTGCGGGTTCAGGCCGCAGACGGCGATGCGGGGGCGCTCGATGCCCCATCGAGTCCTCAGGTCGCGATCGAGCACGGCCAGGGTGTCGCAGAGCGATGAGAGTGTGATGGAGGCGCTCACCTCGCGAAGCGGCAGGTGCGTGGTGGCGAGCGCCACCCGCAGCGAGCCCGTGACGAGCATCATGACCGGCGAGCCCCCGGTGCGCTCGGCGAAATATTCGGTATGGCCGGTAAAGGGCTGCCCGGCATCGTTGATGATGCCTTTGTGCACCGGGGCGGTCACGATCGCGGAGAATTCGCCGCTGAGGGCGCCATCGCACGCGCGCTCGAGAAGGCCGATCACGTAGCGGGCGTTGCGTGTATCGGGCCGGCCGGCGGTGACGGGGGCGCAGAGCGGGTGATGCTCGACGATGAGGGAGCCGGGCTCATGGGCGTGTGCCGGGCCATCGTACGGGCGCAAGCTCACCTGAAGACCCAGCTGCCGGGCGCGCTCGCCGAGCAGCTCCCGGTCGCCGAGGCAGACCAGCTCGCAGTCGAAGCGCCGCGAAGCGATGCGCAGACACAGCTCCGGGCCCACCCCCGCGGGCTCGCCCGAAGTGAGCGCGATGCGCGGGAGCATCTGGGCCGGCCCGGCTCAGCCGTTCAGGACCTTGATGTACGCCTCGTCGCGCAGCCGCTGCAGCCACAGCTCGGTATCTTCCTCGGCTTTGCTGGCGCGGATCGCCTCCATGGCCTGCAGCCGCTTCATCTCCTTGGTCTCGTCGTACTGGCGGCGGCCGAGCAACTGCACGATGTGCCAGCCGTAGCGCGTCTGGAACGGCTGGCTGATCTGCCCGACCTTGAGTTTGCTGATCGCGGCGGCAAACCGCTTCGTGTAGACGCTGGGACTCTGCCAGCCGAGGTCGCCGCCGTCGGAGGCCGAGCCCGGGTCCTGGGAGACCGAAGCCGCCTCCACCGAGAACTTGACCTTGCCGGCAAGGATATTCCGGCGGATCTTCTCCAGCCGCTCCCGTACCGTTGCGTTGTCCTGCAGCGCGTTGGGGATAAGGAGGATGTGGCGCACGTGGACCTGCTCGACGATGTCCCTCTTCTCGTTACGCCGGACATTGTCCAGCTTGAAGATGTGAAAGCCCGAAGGCGTGCGTACCACGCCGCTCACTTCGCCCCGCTTGAGGCGGGGGATGATGTTGGTCATGAACGTCGGCAGCTCGGCTCCCTTGCGCCAGCCGAGATTGCCGCCCTTCAAGGCGTCGGAGGCGTTTGAATAAGCGACCGCCAGGCTGGCGAAGTTCTTCCCTGACTGCGCGAGCCGGTCAACCTTGCTCGCCAGATGCCGAGCGGCGGCAATCTGCGTCGGCGTGGCGTCGGAAGAGAGTGCAATGAGGATTTGCGATACGTCGTACTCTTCGCCGGCCGAGGGCTGCTTCGCTTCCCTGGCGAGGAACTGGTCGATTTCGCGCGGTGTGACCACGATGCGCTGCAGCACGTCACGCTGCCTCAATAGGCCGATCATGAGCTGATCGCGCATCTGGTCGCGGTAGGAGGCGTAGTTGATGCCTTCCTGCGCCAGCGCCGTCGGCAGGTTGGCAAAGGCGATCTGATTGCGTTTGGCCACTTCCTGCAGTGCCGAATTCAGCTCGTCGTCCGATATCGTGATGCCTTCCTGCTGGGCCTGCTGCAGCTGCACCTGCTCCAGGATCAGGCTGTTGAGCACCTGCTTGCGCAGCACGCTCTCGGGCGGCGGGGTCAGTCCCTCAGCCTGCAGCTGGGCTTTGACTTCCTTGACGCGGTCGTCAAGCTGGCTTTCGAGCACCACGCCGGTGTTGACGACGGCGGCGATCCGGTCGAGCAGCTCGCCCTGGGTGGAGATCTGGCGGGTCTGTGCCCGCGCCTGGCCTGGGATGAGCAGCACGGCGAGCAGGGCGAGCGCCCCAAGGGCGCACATCGTCCCGAGCGATCGGGCGCCGGCAACGGGCCGGAGGGGTAAGGAAAAAAGCCGCCGCATGCGCATGAATCCTCGATCGTCTTAAGGAGTCGTTGCCGGGAAGTTCGGGTCCTGCCGAGTGTAGCCGGCCGCCGCGGATCCGGCTGGTGTAAATCCCGGAATCGTCTCGGACAGGAACTTATCCGGCGCTGATCCGACACTGGCGAGCCCTGTGAGTTCCACCTGCAGGTAGACGCCGGTGTCCTGGGCGCCGGTGGTCTGCCCGGCCTCGGTCGGCCGGAACGCCACGTACCGGCGCGCACCGAGACGCACGCTCCAGCAGCAGGAACGGTACTCGAAGCCGACGAATCTCTCCAGTGCCTGATGGTCTTGCAGAGAGTAGACCCCGCGGGCGAAGACGAGCCAGGAGCGCCCGATGGGCCAGGCCGCCGAGATGGCCGCCTGCCGGATCCCGCAATTGCTGGCCAGGGGGCTGATTGTCGAGGCGCAGCAGCCGCTGGCGAAGGTCGACGCCGCGGTGCAGGAGAAGGTCCCCGGGGCGGCCTGCTCGATGCCTGCGCGCTCGTAGCGATAGCTCAGGTCGATCACGCGCTCGCCCGAGGGCCGGTACTGGATGCCGATGTCGGCGCGCTGGGTCCGGGAGTCCTGTGGATCCCACTGCAGGTCGGCATGAGCGCTGAAGTGATGCAAGCCGGTGAGCGCGAGCTGGGCCACGATGTCCGAGCGGCGGTCCGTGGGCATGAGCTCCCCGGGCAGCGTCACGCGCGGGGTCGTGAAATAGAATTCCTCGCCGATGGTCGCCGCCAGATATTGACGGCCGTCGCGGGCGTTGAGCAGGCGGGTCGTGAGCGCGGCGCTCACCTGGTTGGCGTCCCCCACGCGGTCGGCGCCCACGTACCGATTGGTGCGAAAGAGCTCGACGGGCTCGAGGTCCGGCAGGCCGGTATCGAAGATCGGCAGCTGGCTTTGGTTGCGGTACGGCACGTACAGGTACATCAGGCGCGGCTCGAGCAGGATCAGGCGCCGCCCGTGCGCCCCGGCCGTGCGCTCCAGCTTCAGTCCCGTATCCACGCTGGCGATGGGCAGCGTACGCGATGGGGCGCTCGGCTCGCCTGGGACGGTGTGCGACAGCTCGTACTGGGTGGCGCGCCACGCGATGGACGGGCGGATGTAGTAGCCCGGCCCGCCGAGATTGAGCGAGACGACGGGCTTGAAGTCAAGCCGCCACCCCTCGGCGCCGGTGGCGTGGTCGGAGCGGCGGAAATCGACCACTTCGGATTGGAACCCGTAACGCACCAGGTCCCCGGGGCCCCACCCGTAATCGGCATCGACATTCAGGTCCGGGGCGCGCGAGTACGGCCGATCGTTGAGCGGCAGAGTGTTGTCGATCGTCTGGAACTGTTGGGCCATCCCCCGGATATTCCAGTGCACGCTGCGATAAGAGAGGATGGCCCGCCGGTCGAGGAATGCGGTGCTGGCGCCTTGCGGTCCGCTGCTGAAATCCTCGAAATACCGGCTGTCGCTGACATTCTCCCCGTCGAGCGTCAGGCGCACCCCCGCCGGCAGCCTCGTGACGCTGCGCAGCCTCACGCGGCTGCGGCTGCCGTGGTAGGCCGTATCGTTCGGCAGATAGTCCCAATCGAGCTCGCTGTACCCGCGCCGGCTGAGGAGCCGGAACTCCCCGCCCGCATCGATGCCGCGCTTCTGGTACTCGGTGGGCTCGAGGGTGAAGTCGGCGTTTGGCGCGATGTTCCAGTAGTACGGAGTCGAGATCTGGAAGCCGCCGCGCGACGTGTTGCCGAAGGTCGGGAAAAGGAAGCCGCTCTTGCGCACGTTGCCCAGGGGGAAGGACACCCAGGGCAGGTAGAGAATCGGGACACCGTGCAGATCGATGCGGGCATTCTCGCCGGTTCCGACCCGGCTGCGCGTGTCGAGGGTGATCTTGCCGGCGCGCAGCACCCATGCGGGCGGGCTCTGCCGGCAGGTGGTGAAGGCCACCCCCTGGAGGTGCAGCAGGCCCTGGGGTGTCAGCCGCATCAGCCGCGCGGTGCCGCGGGCCGAGGGTCGCAGCAGGGAGAAGTGCGCGTTTTCGAACCGCGCGCCCTCGAGCGGAGAGTAGCTGCCGCCTTTGCCGGTGACGTGCACCATCGGATCGGTGTACTCGATGCCGCCGCGGGTCTGGATCGAGCCGTTGCGGCTGTTGTACAGCACTTTTTTCGCCTGGATCTTGCGTTGCCCCTGGCGCAGCACGACATGGCCTTCGAGCACCGCCTGGCCGTTGCGGGTGAGGGTGGCCCGGTCGCTGGTGATGTGGACCACGCCACCGGCGGCGAGCTTTCCGGCCGGGCCTCTCGCCGGTGCCGTCGCGGGCGGCGGGGTAGCCGGCTGCGGGCGCGGACAGGCGCACGCTGCGGAGGCGAGCGCCCCATGCGAAACGATGCCGCCGAACGACAGCAGGGTGAGCTGCGATAGCAGCGAACGACCGAGCCGGGCGCGAGGGCTGGGTGCCCTGTCTCCAGGAACGGTCAGTGCGACGCGCCCGGGCAAGTCCGCGCCGGGCCTGCGTGAGGCGTGGGCAACGCAGCGCAATTCCCGGATCCAGCGCTTTATACGAAGGCTCCAACTCAGCATGAGGGACGGCATTATAATGGCCGGATTGGAATCCCGTAGGCCGAAAACACCGCAAATGATTGACTCGGATGCGCGGCTCGCGCTTCTTGAAGGTTGGCTGTCGCGCGAGATCGGCCTGAAAGTCCTGAGGATCGAGCCGGCCTCGAGTGATGCGAGCTTCCGGCGTTACTTCAGGGTGATGTGCGACGAGCGCACCTACATCGTCATGGATGCACCGCCCGGGAAGGAGGACGTGCGGCCCTATCTGCACGTGAGCGGACTGCTCGAGCCGCTCGGAATCCATGTGCCGCACGTGTACGAGGCGGACGTCGCTCGCGGACTGCTGCTGCTCGAGGATCTGGGCGGCACACACTACCTGGCACGGCTCGTCGACGGAGGCGACGCGCAGCGTCTGTATGAAGATGCGCTGGAGGCGCTGGCGCGAATCCAGCTGCGGGGGACGGAGGCGGCGAAGGAGCTGACTGCCTACGACCGCGGGCCGCTGCTGCGCGAGATGGCACTGATGCCGGAGTGGTTCCTCGCGCGACACCTGGCGATCGAGCTGCCGGTGCCCGAGCGGCAGGTGCTGGAGGCGGCGTTCGAGTTCCTGATCGCCGAGGCGCTCGCACAGCCGCAGGTGCTCGTTCACCGCGATTACCACTCACGCAACCTCATGGTGGTCGCCGAGCGCAACCCCGGCGTGCTCGATTTCCAGGACGCCGTGCGCGGTCCCGTCGGCTACGACCTCGCCTCGCTGCTGAAGGACTGTTATATCTCATGGCCGCGCGAGCGGGTGACCGGCTGGGTGAGCCGCTACCGCGATCGGCTCCGGTCCGGGGGAGGACCCGCCGGTGCCGATGCGGGGGAGTTCCTGCGCTGGTTCGACCTGATCGGGGTGCAGCGTCACCTGAAGGTGCTCGGCATATTCGCGCGCCTGTGGTATCGGGACGGCAAGAGCGGGTATCTGCGCGATCTGCCGCTGACCCTGCAATACGTGTGCGACACCTGCCGGCGCTATGCGGAGCTCGAGCAGCTCTCGGAGCTGCTCGAGCGGCGCGTGGTTGCCGAGCTGCCGCGCGCCAATGAGCGCGCTGCCGCGCAGGCGATGCCGCGGTCGTGACCTCACCGGTGAGAGCGATGTTGATGGCGGCCGGCCGCGGCGAGCGGTTGCGGCCGATTACCGACACCCTGCCCAAGCCGTTGGTCGAGGTGGCGGGCAAGCCGCTGATCGCCTATCACCTGGAGGCGCTCGCTCGGGCCGGCGTCCGCGACGTGGTCGTCAATCTCTCGTGGCTGGGCGAGCGGATTCGCACGGCGTTGGGTGATGGTGAGCGCTACGGGCTGCATATCGCCTACAGCGACGAAGGCCCCGAGCCGCTCGAGACCGGCGGCGGCATCCTGCAGGCACTGCCGCTGCTCGGACCCGAGCCGTTCCTGGTCGTCAACGCCGATATCTGGACGGACATGGATTTCAGCCGTTGCAGGAGTCTCGGCGGCGATGCGGATGCGTGCATCGTGCTTGCGCCCAATCCAATGCATCATCCGCGAGGCGACTTCGGTGTCGATCATGACGGTGTGGTGGTGGAGCGCGACGCCGACCGGTTCACCTATACGGGAATCGGCCTGTATCGCCCGGAATTCTTCGCCGGCTGCAGGCCCGGGAGGCTGCCCCTGCTGCCGCTGCTGAAGCGGGCGATCGCCGCGCGGCGCCTGCGCGGGGAGGTGTTTCTGGGCGAGTGGCACGATGCCGGCTCGCCCGAGCGCCTCGCCTGGCTCGATGAGCACGTGCGCGCCCGCAATGAGATGTCCTGATCGGCATCGGCAAGCTCGGCCGGCACGAGTGGCCGGCAGCCCGCATGCGCAGCTGCGCTGGCTCGCCCGAAGCGCCTCAGGCGGCTTCGGGCCGATGAATTAGGTCCCGGGTCTCCCGGACCGTACAATACGGCCATGCCCAGCCTCAAAGACATCCCCGTGGTTGCGGAGCCCGCTCCCGCGCGCAGTGGCCAGAAATACGTTACGTCTCAAGGATTTACGGCCATCCGGGACGGTATGAAGAAGGCCGCCGCCGGCCCCGCTGCGGTCCTGCGCAAGCCCTCATGGCTGCGGGCCCGCGCGCCCTCTGGCGCAGGCTTCCAGTCCGTGAAGGGCATCGTCAAGGCGCACCGCCTCGCCACGGTGTGCGAGGAGGCCAAGTGCCCGAATATCGGGGAGTGCTGGAACGCCGGCACCGCCACCATCATGCTCATGGGAGCGGTGTGCACGCGCGCCTGCCGCTTCTGCTCGGTGGATACCGGCAATCCGCGCGGCTGGCTGGACCCGGACGAGCCCGAGAACGCCGCCCGGACCGTGCAGTTGATGAAGCTGAAGTACGTCGTGTTGACTTCGGTCGATCGTGACGACTTGCCGGACGGCGGCGCCGCTCACTATGCCGCCTGCATCCGCGCGGTCAAGCACCGCAATCCCGGCACGGCGGTCGAAGCACTGACGCCGGATTTCCAGGGTGTGCCCGCGGATGTGCAGACCGTGGTCGATTCGGGCCTGGACGTGTTTGCGCAGAACATCGAGACCGTGCGGCGCCTGACCCATCCGGTGCGCGATCCGCGCGCCGGCTATGATCGCACGCTCGAGGTGCTTGCGCACGGCAAGCGCCACCGGCCCGACGTGCTGACCAAGAGCAGTCTGATGCTGGGCCTGGGCGAGACGGAGGAGGAGATCGAGGAGACGCTCCGGGACCTGCGCGCGGCCCGTGTCGACATCGTCACCCTCGGCCAATACCTTCGTCCCACGGTGAATCACCTGCCGGTGCTGCGCTTCGTCACTCCCTCGCAGTTCGATCGTTACCGCGAGAGCGCCCTGGAGTTGGGATTCCTCGAGTGTGTCTCAGGCCCCCTGGTGCGCTCCAGCTACCGCGCCGAGCAGGCACTCAACCGCAACAACGCCGGGCTAGACAACTCGCGTCTCGCGGCCGCGGAGTAGACGGTGCCTGCGCCAGCTCCCTGCGCAGTCCCTCCCGACCGCAATGCCGGGTGCGCTCCCGGCGAGGACGCGCGCGCCTCCTCGGGCTGCATGCCGGCGCCGGTGGTGCGCCGCCTGGGCCTCAGGGAGTACGAGCCGAGCTGGCGGGCGATGCAGCGCTTCACCGACGAGCGAGGGCCGCAGACGCCCGATGAGGTCTGGCTCCTCGAGCACCCTCCGGTGTTCACGCTGGGGATGAACGCGAGCGCGGCGCACGTGCTCGCGCCCGGTGACATTCCCGTCGTGCAGATCGATCGGGGCGGTCAGGTCACCTACCATGGTCCGGGGCAGTTGGTGGTGTACCCGCTGGTGGACCTCAGGCGCGCCGCTTTGGGCGTGCGCGACCTCGTGACCGCGCTCGAGCAGAGCGTGATCGACTACGCGGCGACTCTCGGCATCGTGGCCGAATGCCGTCGTGGTGCTCCCGGTGTCTATGTGGAGGGGAAAAAGCTGGCGAGCGTCGGCATCCGCGTGCGCCGCGGCGCCAGCTACCATGGCATCGCGATGAACGTCCTCAACGATCTCGAGCCGTTCAACCGGATCAATCCCTGCGGCTATCCGGGCCTGGCGATGGTGCGGCTCGCCGACCTGTGCGGGATCGAGTCGGTCGCGGCGGCGCGGGAGGGGCTGCTGGCGCACCTGATGCGCCGCCTGTACGCAGCGGAGTCTGCCTGAGCGGCGTTCAATCGGGCATCAGAGCCGAGAGCACACCGCCCCCGACGATGCGCTCGTACGCATCGCCGACGGTTCGCAGAAATCTCTCGCTCTGCGCCAAGTCCGGCGGAAATACGCCCGGCAGCTCGAGAAACCCCGGCAGGTCATGGCGTGCATCGCCCGTTGCGCGCCGGCCGCAGGCGATGAGCCGGGTATCCAGTGGATCGACGATCGGCGATCCGGACAGCGCCCTCGTGCGCACGAACTGCATCCACGCGGCGATCGGCACGGCGAGCCGCCCGAGCGGGCGATGAGCTCGCAGCGCCTCGCTCATCGTCCCGAGGATGCGGATGGGCAGTTTTTTCGATCCGTCCCACGCGATCTGCGCCAGCTGGTGGCGTATCGCTGGGTTCTCGAAGCGCCGCAGGATCGAGCGGCGATAGCCGGCAAGCTCCTCCCGGTGGGTCGCGGCGAGCGTCGGCTCGATGTCCTGCGCCATCAGCCGCTCGATGAAACCGCGTAGCGCCGGGTGCGTCACCGCCTGCGCCACCGTCTCGAATCCGGCCAGCAGGCCGACGTAGGCGAGCGTTGAATGGGCGCCGTTGAGCAACCGAAGCTTGGCCCGCTCGTACGTCGCAACATCCCGGCTCAGCGTCACGCCGACCGAAGCCCAGTCCGGCTGTCCGGCGCAGTCGGTTTCCTCCACGACCCATTGCACGAACCGCTCGCGCTGGATCGGCCACGCGTCGCGCATCCCGAGCCACTGCTCGACACGCTCGCGCAGCGCGGCATCCGTCGCCGGCGTGATGCTGTCGACCATGGTCCGCGGAAAGCGCGCTTGCGCCTCGATCCATCCGGCCAGAGCGGGGTCACGACGTGCGGCGAACGCGAGCACGGCGTTGCGCAGCCTCGAGCCGTTGTCGCTGAGGTTGTCGCAGCAGATCGTCAGGCAGGGCGCCAGTCCCCGCGCGCGTCGCAGCGCAAATCCCAGCACGAGCCACCCGATCAGGCTGCGTGGTGCCTCGGGCCGGCTCAGGTCGTGGCGGATGTCTGGATGATCGAAATCCAGGCCGCCGGCGCCATCCAGGCAGTAGCCCTTCTCGGTCACCGTCATGGTGACGAGCGAGGTGTCGGGGGCGCTCAAGCGGCGACTGACGGCCGCCGGATCCTCTGAGGCCACGAGCAGCTCGCGGATTGCGCCCACCACGCTCAAGGTGGGCGCCGCATCGAGTTCCAGCAGCGTGTACAGGCCGTCCTGCGGCTGCAGCGCATCGCGTGTCCGCGAAGTTGTCAAAGACACCGCGCAGATGGCCCGGTGCGCGTCGTGCTCGAGAAGGCGATCGAAGTAGAATGCCTGGTGCGCCCGATGGAAGGCGCCGGGCCCGAAGTGCACCGTGCCGATATGCGTGCCCGCCCGGTCATAGTTGGGTCGCGGCACGCCGGCGGGCACGCGCGCCAGCGTCCGTGCGCTCAGCCCCGGGATCTTCTCCGGCTCGCTTGAATCGGCGCGCGCACGCGGAGTGTGCATCCAGCCGCCTGTCTCATCCGATCTCAAGAGCGGTGATCTCCGGGTCATGACGGGGCGCACGAACGACCGCGTCCTGCATTGCCAGGAATGGTACCGCTACCTCATAATCCTGTCATGCCGAGGCCGCTCGTTCTGCATCCTGATCGGCTTTTCCCGTCCGACCCTACCGTACGTGCCGTGGCGCGCTCGCTTTATGCGGGAGTACGGAATCTGCCGATCGTGAGTCCGCACGGCCATACCGACCCGGCCTGGTTCGCATACGATGAGCCATTTGAGAACGCAGTGCAGTTGCTGCTTGCGCCGGACCACTACCTCTACCGCATGCTCTACAGTCAGGGCGTGCCGCTCGATCGGTTGGGTGTCGCATCCCGGCGTGGACCGCCATCGGTCGAGCCCCGTGAGGCGTGGAGGCAGTTTGCGAGCCGGTACGCCTTGTTTCGCGGTACGCCCTCGGCTCTTTGGCTCGACCAGGTGTTCGCGGACGTATTCGGTCTTACGGTGCGCCTGGAGGCCGATACCGCTGACGAATATTTCGAATCGATCGGCGCAGCGCTCCAGACCCCCGCCTTCAGGCCGCGCGCGCTCTTCGAGCGCTTCAACATCGAAGTACTGGCGACGACCGAGAGCCCGACCGACGCTCTCGAGGCTCACACGGCCATTCGACGCAGCGGCTGGCCCGGGCGAGTCATCAGCACGTACCGGCCGGATCCGGTGATCGACCCGGAACGTGAGCATTTCCGCGCAGCGCTCGGGCAATTCGGCGCCATGACGGGCGAGGATGTCCATTCGTGGCACGGTTACCTCGCGGCGCACAGGCGCCGCCGCGCGGCTTTTGCGCTTCTCGGTACCACGGCGACCGATCACGGCCATCCCACGGCGGCCACCGCGGACCTGTCGGACCGCGAGGCGCAGAGGTTGTTCGCAAAGGTCGTCTCCGGGCGGTTCACTTGCGCCGAAGCCGAGCTCTTCCGTGCCCAGATGCTGACGGAGATGGCCAGGATGAGCATCGATGACGGCCTGGTGATGCAGATCCATCCGGGCGCCTTCCGCAACCACAACCGCGTGCTGTTCGAAAGCCACGGCTGCGATAAGGGCGCCGACATCCCGCAGCCGACCGACTACGTTCGTGCGCTGAAGCCGCTGCTCGATCGCTTCGGCAACGATCCTCGGCTCGCGGTGATCGTCTTCACGCTGGATGAGTCGTCCTACAGCCGGGAGCTCGCGCCGCTTGCCGGTCATTACCCGGCCTTGAAGCTCGGGCCCGCCTGGTGGTTCCATGACAGTCCAGAGGGCATGCGTCGCTTCCGGGAGCGGACCACCGAGACGGCCGGTTTCTACAACACCGTGGGCTTCAATGACGACACGCGCGCCTTCCTGTCGATTCCGGCGCGCCACGATGCGGCGAGGCGCGTCGATTGCGCTTTTCTGGCGCGCCTCGTCACCGAGCACCGTCTGGCCGAGGACGAGGCTGCCGAGACCGCGCTCGACCTCGCCTACCGGCTCGCGAAGCGCGCCTATCGGCTCTGAGCGCCGCGGGCTGCCCGCGCGGACCCTTTATCAGAGCAACATCATCACGCCCTCGCAGGCCTTGAGGTCGGCGGTAAGCGCCTCGACCTGCTCGCGGCTCTCGGCGAGGATGGCGTAGGAGATCGACAGGAAGTTGCCGTTGCCGCTCAATCGCTCGCTGACGCGCTCGGCCTCGAGGGCCGGCACGTGGCGCAACACGATGGCATGCACCCGGGCGCGGAACCCGTCGGAGGGACGGCCGATCACCTTGATCGGATAGTCCACCGGGAATGTCAGCAGCGGCCCGCTCACCACGGCTTGTCCTGAAGCTCACGCTTCCAGCGCTGGAATTCCTCGTAAACGCGGCGCCACAAGGCTCCGGGCCGACCCCCGCCCACGGGACGGCCGTCGAGGCTCGCCACCGGCTGCACCTCGCGCGTCGCGGCCGAGATCCAGATCTCCTCGGCGCCGCGCAGCTCCGTCTCGCTGACGGGAGCCGCACGCCACGGTATGCCGATGCGCGCCGCCAGCTCCTCCACCACGGTGCGGGTGGTGCTGGGAAGGATTTCCCGCGAGTTCGGCGGGGTGCGCAGCTCCCCCCCGATGACGGCGTGCACCGCGGAGGCGGAGGCGTCGGTCAGTTGGCCGTCGCGCAGCAGGATGGTCTCCGCCGCTTCGGCATCCACCGCCAGCTGGCGCAACAGCACATTGGCGAGCAGGGCGGTCGATTTGATGTCGCAGCGGGCCCAGCGCGTGTCGGCGGCGGTCACGCAGGCGAGTCCTTTCTCCAACACCGCGGGGGAGGCCGCCGGCAGCGGGCACGAGAAGGCGAAAATGGTGCGCGGGACCTGCGGAAGCGGAGCGTGATTGCGGCCGTGCTCCGCCCCCCGGGTCACCTGCCAGTACAGGTACTGGTCGCCGCCGCCACTGCGCTCGATGAGCGAGGAGAAGATCTCCCGCCACTGGTCTCGAGAGAGCGGGTCGCTCATGCGCAGCTCGGCAAGGCTGCGTGTCAAGCGGGCGCAGTGCGCCTCAAGGCGAAACGGCCTGCCGTCGTAGACCGGCATCACCTCGTAGACGCCGTCGCCGAACAGAAACCCCCGGTCGAGCGGCGACACGCGCGCCTCAGCGATCGGCAGATAGTCCCCGTTCAGGTAGCAGGTCGGGAATGGAGCGGCCATGTGCCCCCGTCCGCCGTGGTACCGAGCCCGGCTACGCGTGCAGGAACCACAGCCGCACCGCGTCGCTCATCCGCGTGAACAGGCCCCCTTCGGGCACGGGCGCAAGCGTCACGAGCGGCACGCTCTCGAGACTGCGCCCGGCGCTGTTCGTGACGACGAGCGTGCCGACATCCGCGCCGGCGGCGATGGGCGCGACCAGAGGCCAATGGTTCCACTCGATATGCGTGCGCAGCGCATTGTGCCCGCGCAGCACGGTGAGCTCGACGGTGCGCGCCGGGCCGACCGGAGCGTAACCGGCGGCGGATTCGTAGACGCGCGGCCTGGAGAGGATCTCGCGCGCGGCCGCGACTTTCTCGTTCTTGAAGAAATTGTAGCCGTAGGTAATGAGCGCCTGGCTGTCATTGACCCGCGCGTCCCAGCTCGGCGTCTTCAGCACGACCGACACCAGACGCATTCCCTTGCGATCGGCGTAGATGATCATGCAGTAGCCGGCGGCTTTCGTGTAGCCGGTTTTCATGCCCTTCACATACGGATCGGTCCACAGCAGCGTCACGCGATTGCGCTGCGTGATGTGGTCCCAGGTGAACTTCTTGATCTTGAAGATGAAGCGGTACTGCGGGAAATCGCGGATCAAATCCATGCTGAGCTTGGCGAGATCGCGCGCGGTCGTATAGTGATCGGGAACCGGCAGGCCATCGACGTCCTCGTAGTGAGTCGAGTGCAGACCGAGGCGTCGGGCATACTCGTTCATGAGCGAGACGAAGCCCGCGCGGGTACCGCCGATCTTCTGGGCAAGAGCAACGGTGGCGTCGTTGCCCGAGTCGACGATGATGCCCTTCAGCAGATTGAGCACCGACACCTCGGAGCCGGGGTTGACGAACATGCGCGAGCCGCCCGTGCGCCATGCGGCGGTGCTGATCGGCACGGGGGTGTCGAGCGAGAGCTGTACGCTCTTGAGCGCGGAGAAGGCGATGTACACGGCCATGAGCTTCGTCAGGCTCGCCATCGGCATCTTCTCGTCCGGGTTCTTCGCCGCGAGCACCTGGCCGGTATTGACGTCGACCAGAATGTAGGAGTGCGCGTTCAGCGGCGGCGGTGGCGGTGGAGGCACAGCCGCGCGGGCCGGGACGAGCGCAATCAGGCCGGGCAGCAGCGCCGCTATCGCGGCCAGGACGGATGGGCGGGACATGTTAGAGATTCCTCCGTTGCAGATGGTGCGGCGAGTGCGCAAGGTTAAGAGTGCGCTCCCGCCGGATAGTTCTTCGCGCGGCAAGGCTCACGGCTTCACCAGCCAGGCGCCGGGATAGCCGAGCGCTGCGAGCCGGGCGGCGAGCCGGTCGTATTGCGGCACGCTGCCCACCGGGCCCACTCGCACCCGGTACAGCCGGCCTCCGCTCACCGCCGGGGAAAGGATGAAGGCATTCGACATCCCGGCGGCGTGCAGTCTCGCGAGGACCCGCTCGGCGTTGGCGGGCACGGCGAAGGCGCCCACCTGGACATAGAGCATCGGGGATGGATGCTCCGAGGCGCTCGTGAGCACATCGGGATTGCCGGGCGTGATGGCCCGCACCTCGACGAGCGCGGTGCCGGTGGCGAGCATGCCGAGCTTGGCGGCGGCGACATAGGACAGATCGATGAGCCGGTGCGCCACGAACGGGCCGCGGTCGTTGACCTTCACGATGACGCTGCGGCCGTTGGCGAGATCGGTGACCCGCACGAAGGTTGGCAACGGCAGAACCTTGTTGGCGGCGGTCATGGCGTACATATTGTAGCGGTCGCCGTCGGCGGTGTACCTGCCCTCGGAGTTCGGTCCGTACCACGAAGCCACGCCGACGGCGTCATAACCGGCCGCGCTGGCCAGCACGTAATACCGCTTTCCGTCCACGTCGTAGAAGGGCGGATTGCCCCGAGGCGCGGGCGGCAGATAGCGTGGTACCGGATTCGGGATCGAGCGCCAGTTGTCGGGCAGGGGTGGAAGGCCCGCGCCGGGGCTCGCTTCCGGGTGTCGCGTGGTGGCGCAGCCGCCCAGCAGGGCCGCGATGGCAGCCGCGCCGAGGAGCGCCGCTACCCTCACCTCAGCCGGCCCTGCTGGCCAATGCGGGGCGCGGCTGGCTCATTTGTCGCGCGATCGCCTGCGCCAGGTCGTTGACCGCCATGGCGTACATCGCGCTGTAGTTGTAGCTCAGGATCACCCGGAAGTTGTGGAAACCGGCGCGATAAGCGGGTCCTGTCCGCTTCTGCGCCAGCAGCAGCGCCACGGGCGTGTCGGCGGGAGCGCTACTCTCGACTCTCGCGCCCTCGGCCGCCAGGCCGCCGATCGTGCGGTCGAGCGCCAGGTCATCCGGGTCGATGCGAAAAGTCGCCTGCGGCTCGATGCTGACCGGGGCCAGGACGGGCTCTCCCGCCTGCCAACCGTGCGCATGCAGGTAGTTGGCGACGCTCGCGAAGATATCGCCCCAGTTCGTGAGCAGGTTGGGCGGGTGCCCGTTGGTGCTCACCGCGTAACGTAGACAGTTCGACGGCATGAACTGCATCGGCCCCATCGCCCCGGCGTAGGAGCCTTTGACCGTGAGCGGGTCCAGTCCGTCGCGATGCGCAAGGACCAGGAACTTCTCGAGCTCATGACCGAAATAGCTCTCGCGAGACGGGTAGTCGAACGCCAGGGTAGAGAGCGCATCGAGCACGCGGTAGGAGCCCGTCATGCGCCCGTAGTACGTCTCGACACCGAGGATGGCCACGATGTAGCGCGGCGCGACGCCCCACTGCGCGCCAGTGCGCTCGAGCGCCTCGCGATGCTTGCGCCAGAACCGCACTCCGAGCGCGATGCGCTTGCGGGTGAGGAAGATCCGCCTGTACTGCCACCACTTCAGCTCCTTTTCGGCGGGACGGTTCATCATGTCGATGATGTCGGGCTGCTCACGGGCCTGCTCGAGCACGCGCAGCACCCAGCGCCGGTCAAGCGCATCGCGCCGCGCGACCCGCGAGGCAAACCGGGCGAGCTGCGCATGGGAAAACGGCGCCGCGGCCGTGGCCGCGAGCGCCGCGGCCGGCTGCGCGAGGACGGCGAATGCAAGCAAAGCGGGAAGAATTGATCGAGGCACGGGACAGGTGCTCCTCAGCCCATGAGCTTCCGGTGCGAATAGAGCGACATCAGAATACCGAAACCTGACAGCACCGTCACCACGGAACTGCCGCCGTAACTCACCAGCGGCAGCGGCACGCCGACCACGGGGACCAGGCCGGTGGTCATGCCGGCATTGATGAAAACGTAAATGAAGAATGTGAGCGCGACGCTGCCGCCGAGCAGCCGGGAGAAGGTGTCCGGTCCCTGCATGGACAGATACAACGAGCGGCCGATGACGAAGGCATAGAGCAGCAGCAGCCCCAGCACGCCGAGCAGGCCGAACTCCTCGCCGATCACCGAGAAGATGAAATCCGTGGTCCGCTCGGGCAGGAAATCGAGCAAAGCCTGGCTGCCGGCCATCCAGCCCTTGCCGAACACCCCGCCCGAGCCGATGGCGATCTGCGACTGGATGATGTGATACCCGGCGCCGAGCGGATGGGCCTCGGGGTTCAGGTAGCTCACCAGGCGCTCGCGCTGATAGCCGTGCATGAAGCGCATTCCGAACAACATGCCGGCCACGGCCAGGAGCAAAAGCGTGGCGATGACCCGCTTGCGCAGCCCCGCGAGGAACACCACGGTGAAGCCCCCTGCGCCGATGAGCATGGCGGTTCCGAGGTCGGGCTCCTTCGCGACCAGCGCCACCGGCATGAGGATGATGGCACTGAGCACGGCGAGGTCGCTCCACCGCGGCGGCAGTGGCCGCTCGTGCAGGTACCAGGCGCACATCATGGGTACCGCGAGCTTCATCAGTTCCGATGGCTGGAACTGCACGGGGCCCAGATCGAGCCAGCGCTTGGCGCCGAGGTACACGTGGCCGATGGCGGCAACGGCCAGCAGCAGCAGGATGCCGACGGCGTAAAGCCAGGGCGACGCGCGGCGCAGCACGTTGGGATTGACCCGCGCGAGGGCGAGCATGATGACCGCTCCCAGCGCGAGGCGCAGCACGGTTCGAAGCAGCATCGGAGTGTTTTCTGACGAAGCGCTGTAGAGCACTACCAGGCCGAATGCGGCGACGAGACCCAGGCCGGTCAGGAGCGGGCCATCGACCTTAAGCGCGAGCAGCACCCGCGCCGCCCCGCCAAGCGTGCGACGCGTCCGCGACTCCGTGGACACTTCTTCGTGGAGCACGGCCTAGGGCGCCTCCGATGCCAGGACGCGCGAGCCGATCGGAGGATTCTCGGGTCGGGCCGCCTGCTCTAGAGCGGTGAGCGTTGGCGAGACCCCGGCAACGACCCGCGGCTTGAGGCCTGCGGGCTCCGAGAACGGCTCCGGAGGGGTTGCGGGCAGGAGCTTGCCGTTCGGGCCCAGGAGGTAGGCGTTCATGATCTTGCGGGCAATCGGCGCTGCGGCCGTGGCGCCCCAGCCGGCGTGCTCGACCAGGACGGCGACGGCGATACGCGGGGCCTGCACGGGCGCAAAGGCGATGAACCAGGAATCGTCACGCAGCTTCTCCGGCGTCGCCTTCCTATTGTAGTCGCCGTTCGCCTCCTCGCGAGTCAATTGCGCCGTGCCGGTCTTGCCGGCGATGGGGTAAGGGCTGTTGATCATGGCCCAGTAGGCGGTGCCGCGGGGATTGGTGGTGACGCCATACATGGCGCCGATGACCACCTTCCATGAGGCCGGGCTGATCATCGTGAGGTTGCCGTCCAGGATCGGCCGCTTCCAGTGGATCTTGTGGGTGCGCGGATTGCGCAGCCCCGTCACCAGGCGGGGCTTGAAGCTCAGGCCGCGCGTGGCGAGGATGCTCGTGTAGTGCGCCATCTGTAATGGCGTAGCCAGAAACGAGCCCTGGCCGATGCCGAGGATCACCGTGTCGCCGGGGTACCAGCCGTCATCGTGTGGGAAATGCTTCGCCATCCAGGCGGGCGTCGGCGCGAGGCCGGACTGCTCACCGGGGATGTCGATGCCGGTGCGGTGGCCGAAGCCGAAGTTCGGCAGCCAGGCCCCGATCCGGTCGACGCCCATCTTGTACGCGAGACGGTAGAAGTACACGTCGCACGACATGATGATGGCCATTCTCAGACCAACCCAGCCGCAGACCTCGTGGGCGGCGTTATGAAAGAGATGGTCGCTGCCAGGCAGGTGCCAGGCGGAGGAGGCATAGATCCGCTTTTTGGGATTGACCATGCCGTCGGTCAGGGCCCCGAGAGCGATCGCCGGCTTGATGGTCGAGCCGGTGGGCAGCTGCGCACGCAGCGCCCGGTTGAACAGCGGCAGGTCCGGATTGTTTACGAGGGCCTGATATTGCTTCTCGCTGATGCCGCGGGCGAAAAGGTTCGGGTCGAATGCCGGAGAGCTGGCCAGGGCGAGGATGTTCCCGTTCCATGGATCGAGCGCCACCACCGCGCCGTCCCGCCCCTTGAGCAGTTTCTCGGCCAGCCGCTGAATCTTCAGGTCGAGCGAGAGGATGACGTCTTTGCCCGCCACGGGTGGCTCGACGTGCAGGTCCCGGGCGAGCACGCCCGGCCGGCTCACCGGCCGGCCGAGCGCGTTCACCAGGATCTGACGGTAGCCATTGGTACCGTGCAGCTGTTTCTCATAGGCCGCCTCAACCCCGGTCTTGCCGATGACTGCGGTGCCGGCGTAGGCCGCCTGATTGATGTGCTTCAAGTCGCTGGCGCTGATCGTGCCGACGTAGCCCACGGCATCGACGGCAAGCGACCCGAACGGATACCAGCGCGCCTGCTGCGGGCTCAAGTCGATCCCGGGAAACTCGTAGCGGCGCACCGCAAAGCGCGCCACTTCCCGCTCCGACAAGTCGAGACGGATCGGTACGCTGTCGAAGCTTTCCTGGGACTTGATGGTGCGCATCAGGTCGGGGATGGCATCGGACTGCAGCAGCTTGAGCTTCACCAGATGCTCGAGCGATCCGTGCAGGTGCGGCACCTCATCGGGTGTCAGCATCAGATCGAAAGTCGGTCGGTTGGAGGCGATGACCTCACCGTCGCTGGCGATGATCAGGCCGCGCGCGGCCGGGATGGGCTCGGTGCGTACGCCATTGGCCTGCGCCAGCACCGAGTAGTAGTCATGGCGCTCGACCTGCAGGTAGTAGAGGCGTCCGAGCACCGCGAGCGCGAAGAGCACCATCACCGTGCCGGCGAACCACGCACGGCGGTCGAATATGCGCTGCTCGCGCCAGTGATCCTTGATGCGGACGGGGGACATTCCTGACGGTCAGCGGCTCACGTGCGAGGCCGGTAGCTGCGCGAGAGAGCGGTGGCGAGGATCGGCCAGATCAGCGCGCCGGTCGCAGCCGGCACCCAGCGCAAAGGCGAGATCAGGGGGTGTCCGCTCCAACCGTCGACGGCGAACAGGACGAATTCATATAGAACGAGCACCGCGAACACCACCAGCGACTGTTGCAGCAACGGCTTGGTGCGGATTCTCTGATGCTCGTGCACCCCGAGGTAGGCCACCAGCGCCACCGCGAGCGCGTGCTCGCCCAGCACCGGTCCCTGGAAGGCATCGAGCAACAGTCCTGCGAACCAGCCAAGCCCGACGCCGCCGCTCCAGGGCGCCTGGATGGACCAATAGAGCACCGTCAGCACCAGGAATTCCGGCCTCACGATGGCAATCCATGCCGGCAGGGGCAGCAGGGTCAGCACGAGCGCGATCAGCGCCGTCTTGAAAATCGCGCCTCGGGGGGAGGCGCTCATGGCTTGGGCTGTCCTGTGAGTGAACCGGCGGCCTTAGCCTGTGCCGGTGCGGATCCGGGCTGCTTCGCACCGGGCTTCTGCGTGGCCGGCGCCGGCGTGCAAGCGACCGGGGCAGCTTTGGGCTTCGGTGCGGGCAGAGGCTGGACCGCAGGGTTGCCGCTCGTGAGCTGACCACCCCGTAGCTTCAGCGGTGACGCGGGGTTGCCCTGGCGGAACCACAGCAGCATGACCTCGCGGTCGGTCGCAAGGTGCGCGAACGGGGCGACCCGCACTCGCGCCAGAGGCTGAGCGGCGCTGGGATGCACTTCGGTCACCCGGCCGACCGGGTAGCCTGAGGGGAAGACGCCGCCGAGACCCGAGGTCACCAGGACGTCGCCGACCCGGATGTCGGCATTGGCCGGCAGATACGGCAGCGCGAGCGCGTCGGGATCTCCGGTCCCCACCGCTATGGTGCGAAATCCCGTCCGCTCGTTCTGCACGGGCAGGTCGTGATCGGGGTCCGTGATCAGCTGGACTTCGGCGCTCCAGGGCCCAACGTGTATGGTCTGGCCGACGACCCCGTAATCGTCGAGCACCGCCTGGTTGCGGAACACGCCGTTGCGCTCGCCGCGATCGACCAGGATGCGCTGGCGCAGGCCGCCGAGCTCGATATTGACGATGTCTGCCGGCAGCCATCGCTCTGCGACCGGCGGCAAGGCGTGCTTCAATCCGATGAGCGCGGCATTCTGCGCCGCGAGCGCATCGACGCGCAGCGTGCGCATCTCGAGCTCGTGCAGGCGCGCCCGCAGGCGCCGGTTCTCGCCTTCGAGCGCATGGCGGGAGGCGAATTCCCGCTCCAGCCAATGCCATCCGGTCACCGGGGAGTTCAGCACGACCTCGACCGGATAGGTGACCGTTTGCAGGGCGAAGCGGACACGCTCGAGCCAGTCGAGCCGCTGATCGAGCACCATGATGACGATCGAGACGAGCGCATACAGCGAGAACCGGAAGCCAGCGGAGCCCCCGCGGTTTCGCGGCGATCCGCTCCGGGTGCCGAATGCCGCCACGGGACGAGCCCGGGCTACTCGAGCCCGAAGTGGCCGGGGCCCATCTCGTCCATCAGTTCCAGGATGCGCCCGCCGCCCCTTGCTACGCAGGTGAGCGGGTCATCCGCCACGACCACCGGCAGGCCGGTCTCTTCCGTCAGGAGCTTGTCGATGTCGCGCAGCAGCGCCCCGCCGCCGGTGAGCACGATGCCGCGCTCGGCCACGTCGGCGCCGAGCTCGGGCGGGGTCTGCTCGAGGGCCTGTTTGACGGCGCTCACGATGTTCTGCAGCGGCTCCTGCAGTGCTTCCAGGATCTCGTTGCTGTTGAGCGTGAAGGCGCGCGGCACGCCCTCGGAGAGGTTGCGGCCCTTGACGGAGATCTCGCGCACCTGCTGTCCGGGGTAGGCCGAGCCGATCTCGATCTTGATGCGCTCGGCGGTCGCCTCGCCGATGAGGATGCCGTAATTGCGCCGCACGTAGCTCATGATCGCCTCATCGAAGCGATCGCCGCCGATCCGCGCCGAGTTGGCGTAGACGACCCCGTTCAGCGACAGCACGGCAACCTCGGAAGTGCCGCCTCCGATGTCGAGAACCATCGAGCCGCGTGCCTCGTGCACCGGCAGGCCCGCACCCACCGCAGCGGCCATAGGCTCGCTCACGATGGCGACGGTGCGAGCGCCCGCTCCCTCGGCGGACTCGCGGATCGCGCGCCGCTCGACCTGGGTCGAGCCGAAGGGTACGCATACCAGCACCCTCGGGGAAGGCCTGAGCATCCGGTTGCCGTGCACCTTGTTGATGAAGTACTGGAGCATCTTCTCCGTATAGGTGAAATCGGCGATCACCCCGTCCTTCATGGGACGCACCGCGGTGATGTGGCCGGGCGTGCGACCGAGCATTCCCTTGGCCGCCAGGCCGACGGCGACAATGACCTTGCCGCCGCGGGAGGGTTCATCCTGCACCGCGACCACCGAGGGCTCGTTGAGGACGATGCCCTCGTCGCGGATGTAAATGAGGGTGTTGGCCGTCCCCAGGTCGATCGAAAGATCGCTGGAGAAGTAGCCGCGCAAGCGTTTGAGCATGAAGCGTCCGAAAGCGGGGTGGGCGGTGGAACCGGGCGCCCGCCTCGGGCTGGCGCCGCTCGCAAATTGGCGCGTAATCTAGCAACCGACAGGACATTGAGCAAGGCAACATGTATGATTTCTGCACGGATTTTCGTTTTCTTGATGGCACTCTCATGGCCCTGACCCGCGCGCAAGTCGAAAGCATCGCCCACCTGGCCCGGCTCGAGCTCGAACCGCCTGAAATCCCGGCCTTCCAGGAGAAGCTCTCGCGCATCGTCGATTTCATCGGCGAGCTCGACCGCGCCGATACCGAGGGTGTCGCGCCGATGGCCCATCCGCTGCCGGGGCTTTCCCAGCGGCTGCGGCCCGATGCCGTCACCGAGGAGGACGGGCACGAGCTCTACCAGCGGAACGCGCCGCGGGTCGCCTCGGGCCTGTATCTCGTGCCCAAGGTGATCGAGTGACATGATTCACAGGCACACCCTTGCCCGGCTCGCCGGCGATCTGCGCGCCCGCAAGCTCTCGAGCGTCGAGCTGGTGCGCGCCTGCCTTGGGCGCATCGAGGCGAGCCAGCCGGCGCTCAATGCCTTCATCTCGATCACGGCCGAGCAGGCCCTCGATGCGGCGCAGGCGGCCGACCGGGCGCTCGCACGCGGGGACGGCGGGCCGCTCGCCGGCGTGCCGATCGGTCACAAGGACCTCTTCTGCACCGCCGGGGTGCGCACCACCTGTGGCTCGCGCATGCTCGAGAATTTCGTCTCGCCCTATGACGCCACGGTGGTCGAGCGGCTCAAGGCCGCCGGCGCGGTCATGCTCGGCAAGCTCAATATGGACGAGTTCGCCATGGGCTCCTCGAACGAGACCAGCTATTTCGGGCCGGTGCGCAATCCCTGGAACACGGACAGGGTGCCGGGCGGCTCCTCGGGCGGGTCCGCCGCTGCGGTGTGCGCACGGCTCATTGCGGCGGCGACCGCCACCGATACGGGCGGCTCGATCCGCCAGCCCGCCGCGCTTTGCGGCGTGACGGGGATCAAGCCGACGTACGGGCGCGTGTCCCGCTACGGGATGATCGCCTTTGCTTCCAGTCTCGATCAGGGCGGTGTGATCGCTGCGAGCGCGGAAGACGCGGCCCTGATGCTGCGGGAGATGGCCGGGTTCGACCGGCGCGACTCGACCAGCGTCGATGCCCCTGTGCCGGACTATGTGAGCGGGCTCGATGCGCCTCTCGATGGCCTCAAGATCGGCGTGTTGAAGGAGTTCTTCGACGAGGGGCTCGATCCGGACAATGAACGCTGCATCCGCGAGGCGCTCTCGGTCTTTACGCGCCTCGGGGCCGTGCTGCGTGAGGTCAGCCTGCCGAGCATCTCCCTGTCCGTGCCGGCCTACTATGTGGTCGCCCCGGCGGAGTGCTCCTCGAACCTGGCCCGCTACGACGGGGTGCGTTTCGGCCATCGATGCGAGAGCCCGAGGGACTTGCAGGATCTCTACAAGCGCTCCCGCTCCGAGGGGTTCGGCGCCGAGGTCAAGCGGCGCATCATGACCGGCACCTACGTGCTCTCGGCCGGCTACTATGATGCCTACTACCTCAAGGCGCAGCGGGTGCGCCAGCTGATCGCGGCGGATTTCCAGCGCGCCTTCGGCGAGGTGGACCTGCTGGTGGGACCCGCGACGCCCACGGCCGCTTTCCCCTTGGGCGCCAAGGTCGCCGACCCCATCACCATGTACCTGAACGACATTTACACCATCAGCGCCAACCTTGCGGGCGTGCCGGCCATGTCGGTCCCCTGCGGTTTCGCGCAGGGCCTGCCGGTCGGGCTGCAGATGATCGGGCCTCATTTTGCCGAGCAGCGTCTGCTGCATGCGGCCCATCGCTACCAGCTGGAGACGGACTGGCACCTGAGGATTCCGGAGCGCTTCGCATGACAAAATCGTCTGGAACGATTTTGGACGGCGGCAGCCGGCCCAAGGAGCGAGGCGGCGCAGGGACGGAGCCTCGCAACGGCTGGGAAACGGTCATCGGGCTCGAGATCCACGCCCAGCTCGCGACCCGCTCGAAGATCTTCTCCGGAGCGGCCACCGCCTACGGGGCCGCTCCCAACACCCAGGCCTGCCTGGTGGATCTGGGGTATCCGGGCGTGCTGCCGGTGCTCAATGCCGAGGCGGTGCGCATGGCGGTGCGCTTCGGCACGGCGATCGGCGCGCGCATCGCCCGCCAGTCGGTGTTCGCCCGAAAAAACTATTTCTATCCTGATTTGCCCAAGGGCTACCAGATCAGCCAGTACGAGCTGCCCATCGTTGCCCACGGGGCGATCGACATCCTGCTCGACGACGGCTCGGTCAAGCGTATCGGCGTCACCCGTGCGCACCTCGAGGAGGATGCCGGCAAGTCGCTGCACGAGGGGCTGCCGGGCATGACGGGGATCGATCTCAATCGCGCCGGCACCCCGCTCCTCGAGATCGTCTCGGAGCCGCAGCTGCGATCGGCCAAGGAAGCCATCGCCTATATGAAAAAAGTGCACACCCTGGTGCGCTATCTCGAGATCTGCGACGGCAACATGCAGGAAGGCTCGTTCCGATGCGACGCCAATGTCTCGGTGCGGCCCAAGGGCTCGGACAAGTTGGGCACCCGTACGGAGATCAAGAACGTCAACTCCTTTCGCTTCGTCGAGAAAGCCATCCAGTACGAGGCGGCGCGCCAGATCGAGCTCATCGAGTCCGGCGGCACGGTCGTGCAGGAGACGCGTCTTTACGACCCCGACAAGGGCGAGACGCGCTCGATGCGCTCGAAGGAGGAGGCGAACGACTATCGCTACTTCCCCGATCCGGATTTGCTGCCGCTCACGCTGGATGAGGAGTACATCGAAGCCGTCGGGGCGGAATTGCCGGAGCTTCCCGATGCCAAGGCGGCGAGGCTCGTGGCGCAGTACGGGCTGCCGGCCTACGACGCGGGTGTGCTCACTGCGAGCCGCGAGCTTGCCGATTACTACGAGGCGGTGGCGCGCGCCGTGCCCTCCCAGCCGAAACTCGCCGCGAACTGGGTGATGGGAGATCTCTCGGCGGCATTGAACAAGGAGGGGCTCGACATCGGGGCGGGGCGCATGCCGGCGGAGCGTCTCGCCGGGCTCCTCACGCGCATCGCCGATGAGACCATCTCGGGCAAGATCGCCAAGGAAGTGTTCGAGGCCATGTGGACGAGCGGCGACAGCGCGGACCGCGTCATCGAGGCCAAGGGGCTGAAGCAGATCACGGACAGCGCCGCCATCGAGCGGGCGATCGAGGAGGTGATGGCGAAGAATCCGGCGCAGCTCGCCGAGTATCGCGCGGGCAAGGACAAGCTTTTCGGGTTCTTCGTGGGCCAGGTGATGAAGGCGACCGGGGGCAAGGCCAATCCCGCGCAGCTCAATGAGTTGTTGAAGAGAAAGCTGCCAGGGTAGCCCGGGAGGTGAGCTGCATTTGAATCTGCGCACCTCGCATGATTGATTAATCGCGGTCGATGCCCCATCTTGAGACCATGACTGCCGATGTCCATTCCGATCATGTCCGCCGTTTCGTCGTCGAGCATCAGCCCGTGCGCGGGCACTGGGTGCATTTGAAGGCTGCCTGGCGCGAGTTGCGTGCGCACGGAGACTACCCGCCCCCGGTGCGCTCCCTGTTGGGGCAAGCTGTAGCGGCTTCGGTGCTGCTCGCCGCGACGCTGAAGTTCCGCGGTCGCCTGACGCTGCAGCTTCAAGGCAATGGAGCGGTCGGCCTGATGGTCGCCCAATGCACTCACGACTTCCGCGTCCGTGCGATCGCCCGTTTCGATGAGGGGCAGCTCGAGGCGCTCGGGGCCGAACGCCCTGGCGCCGGCCAGACCTTCCGCTCCCTCGCCGGCAGCGAAGGCCGGTTCACCGTCACCATCGAGGCAGACGAGCGAAGCCTGCGCTACCAGGGCATCGTGCCGCTCACCGGTGAGTCCCTGGCGGAGTCCCTGGAGGCGTATTTTGCCGCTTCGGAGCAGCTTCCGACCCGGGTGCGGCTGGCGGCCGACGAGGAGCACAGTGCGGGCCTGTTGGTGCAGAAGCTGCCCGAGACGGCCGGGTCCACTGTGGGCGAGGCTTGGGATTCGGCACGAAGAGGCTTCGAGCGGCTGACCGCCCGGGATCTGCTGCGGCGCCCGGTCGAGGACGTCCTGGGGCGGGGGCTGCCGGCTCATGATCTGCGCCTGTTCCGAGGCTCACCCGTGCAGTTCGAGTGCCGGTGCGGGGAGGGGCGGGTAACGGCGCTGCTGCGAGCGCTGGGGCCTGAAGAGGTGCGCGATGTGCTTCGGGAGCAAGGTGAGGTCACCGTGACCTGCGAATTCTGTCGCAGGCTCTACCATTTCGACGCCGAAGCGGTCGACGCGTTGTTTGCAGATAGCGGGAAAGCCTCTCCGCTGATTCATTGAAGATGCGGCGGCTGCCATCCCTCCGCGCCATCAAAGTCTACGATAAGCCCTTTTTAAATCAAAGAGATATCTCCATGCTCCTATGAGCTGACATGCTCCTAGGTTTTTTGCTAAAATGCAGTTAAAGAATTGTGCAAATCTTGATATATTGAGGCATGGCTGAATCTCGAGAACTGCTGGTCTGGCTGCGCGCCACCGCCGAGCCCACGCGGTTGCGATTGTTGGCGCTATGTGCCGATCGGGAGCTGAGTGTGTCCGACCTGGCTGCAGTGCTCGGACAGAGTGAGCCGAGGGTGTCGCGGCACCTGCGAATCCTGACCGAAGCAGGCCTCATCGAGCGGGTACGCCAGGGCCAGTGGGTGCATTACCGCCCGGCCCGGGACACGTCGGCGGCCGGCTTTCTTCGCGGGCTGCTCGGCCAGCTCGACCGGATGGACCCGGTGCTGGTCCGGGACCGGGAGCAAGCACAGGCCCCCGGAGCCGGTGCGGCGGCATCCCCGGCTTCCTCACGGCTGGGCAGGGAGCTGCGTGCCGTCGTGGAGGCCGATTCCGCGGGCCAGCCCGCCTCTGTCCTGTTGGTTGGGGTCGAGCACCCGGAGCTGCTCGCCGCGATTACCGCCTTCGGCGCGGAATGCGCAGCCATCGCTCATTCGCGGCGCGCGGCGCAAGCGGCCAGGGCGATGCTGGAGCGGGAGGGACTTGCCTGCCGCGTGCTGCTGGCCGCAGGCCCCGATGCCCTGGGGGCGCGGGATCTGGAGCGGCTGGGACGGAATTTCGATCTCGTGCTGCTCGATCACCTGGCGGCTCCGCGGGATGCCTTGCCCGCGCTGCTCGCCGCAGGGAGGCGAGCGCTCTCGGACACGGGACGGCTGTGGCTGTTCGAGCCTTACGAGGCTCTCGAGAGCGCGCATCAACGCGTGGTGGAGCATCCGATTGCGCGGCTGCGCCGACGGTTGGCCGAGGCCGGCTTCAGCTGCGAGCGCATCCAGCCCATTGAGGCCGGGCGGCATGTGCTGGCGGTCCGCGCGGCCCCGTCCGCCGCTTCGTTGGGCCGTACGGGGTGAGTGAAGCGAGGTTCGCCAGTGCATCGATCGGTCATCAGCGCCTAAGGAGGGAATGTCCCATGATCAACGTCTCTTTCGAGTTTTTCCCGCCCTCGGATACGGCCATGGAAGCCACGCTCTGGCGCTCCATCGAGCGCTTGGTGCCGCTTGCCCCGCGGTTCGTGTCCGTCACGTATGGCGCCGATGGCTCCACGCGTGCGCGCACACACCATGTCGTCAGCCGTATCCACCGTGAGACGCCGCTCATCGGCGCTCCGCACCTGACCTGCATCGGTGCCGCCCGCGGCGAGATCCTCGACACCGCACGCAGGTACTGGGACCAGGGCATCCGCCATATCGTCGCGCTGCGAGGCGATCCGCCCCAAGGAGTCGAGCGGTACGAGCCGCATCCGGGGGGGTTCGCCTATGCGGCCGATCTGGTGGCGGGCTTGAGGACTGTGGGGGATTTCGACATCTCGGTCGCAGCCTATCCGGAGACCCATCCCGAGGCGCCCTCGGCGCAGTTCGATCTGGAGAATCTCAAGCGCAAGCTCGATGCGGGCGCCTCGCGGGCCATCACCCAGTTCTTCTTCGACACGGAGGTGTTCCTGCGTTTCCGCGACCGCTGTGCCGCAGCCGGCATCCGGGCGCCTGTCGTGCCCGGTATCCTGCCCATCACGCGCTTTCCCCAGGTTCGCCGCTTTGCCGAGCGTTGCGGAGCCAGCCTCCCGGCGTGGCTGGAAGAGCGATTCCATGGACTGGAGGATGACCCCGAGACCCGCCGTCTGATCGCCGCCAGTGTGGCGATCGAGCAGGTGCACCGCCTGGAGCGTCACGGGGTGCGCGATTTCCATTTCTACACACTCAATCGTGCGGAGCTGACGTATGCGATCTGCCACGCGCTGGGGGTGCGTCCCGGCGGGCAGGTCCCGCCCGCCCGCCCGGCGAGGGAATCCTCGCTGGCCGCCGGAGGCATCGAATGACGACCTGCAATCATCCCGAGCATCAGGTGGCGCTGAAGGAGGCCGCTCCCGTCCCGGACGCTGCGCGGGCGGCCGCGGCACCTTTCGCGATGGAGCCTCCCGATGAAGCCGAGCGCAGCGAGCGCATCAGACACCTGCGGCGGCTGCTCGATGAGCGCATCGTGCTGCTCGATGGCGCGATGGGCACGATGGTGCAGCGGCACAGGCTCGATGAGCGCGCCTTCCGGGGCGAGCGCTTCCGGCACCACGGCAGGGACCTCAAGGGCAACAACGACATCCTGACGCTCACCCGGCCCGAGATCATCGCCGGCATTCATCGGCAGTACCTCGAGGCGGGCTCCGACATCATCGAGACCAATACGTTCAACTCCAACGCGGTCTCGCAGGCCGATTACGGCACTGAGGCGCTGGTGGCGGAGCTGAACTATCGGGCGGCGCGCCTGGCGCGCACGAGCGCCGACGAATTCGCGAGCGCGTCCGGCCGGCCGGCGTTCGTGGCCGGGGCACTGGGCCCGACCACCCGCATGAGCTCTCTGTCGCCGGACGTCAACGACCCCGGCTACCGCAGCGTGTCCTTCGACGAGCTCGTCGCTACGTACCTCGAGTCGGCCCGTGCCTTGCTCATCGGGGGCATCGATCTGCTGCTCATCGAGACGGTGATCGACACCCTCAACGCCAAGGCGGCGATCTACGCTGCGCTGCAGCTGTTCGAGGAGACCGGCATCGAGGTGCCGATCATCATTTCCGGCACGATCACCGATGCCTCCGGGCGCATCCTCTCGGGCCAGACGCCCGAGGCGTTCTGGAACTCCATCCGGCACGCGCGGCCGCTCGCGGTCGGCTTCAACTGTGCCCTCGGAGGGCGCCAGCTGCGGCCCTACATCGAGGAGCTCGGCCGGATCGCCGACACCCGCATCTGCGCCTATCCCAACGCGGGGCTGCCGAACGCCTTCGGTGAGTATGACGAGCAGCCGGCACAGACCGCCGAGATCCTGCGCGAGTACGCCGACAGCGGCCTCGTCAATATCGTGGGCGGGTGCTGCGGCACCACGCCGGAGCATATCCGGCTGCTGCGCAAGGCGCTCGGCGCGCACGCCCCGCGCGCCGTGACCGCGGTGCCGGTCAAGTGCCGGCTTTCCGGCCTGGAGCCCCTCGACATCGACGAGCAGTCTCTGTTCGTCAACGTGGGCGAGCGCACCAATGTCACCGGCTCGGCGAAGTTCCGCAAGCTCATCGAGGCGGGCGACTACGCCGCCGCGCTCGAGGTGGCGCGCCAGCAGGTGGCGAGCGGCGCGCAGGTGATCGACATCAACATGGACGAGGGCATGCTCGACTCGCAGGCGGTGATGGTGCGCTTCCTGCATCTTGCGGCCGCCGAGCCGGACATCGCCCGCGTGCCCGTGATGCTCGACTCCTCGAAGTGGGCGGTGCTCGAGGCGGGCCTGAAGTGCCTGCAGGGCAAGGGCATCGTCAACTCGATCAGCCTGAAGGAAGGCGAGGCGGTGTTTCTCGAGCACGCCCGCAAGGTGCGCGGCTACGGGGCGGCCGTGGTCGTCATGGCCTTCGATGAGCGGGGGCAGGCGGACAGCGTGGAGCGCCGGGTGGCGATCTGCGAGCGCGCCTACCGGCTGCTCACGGAACAGGCGGGCTTCCCGCCCGAGGACATCATCTTCGACCCGAACATCTTCGCCGTCGCCACGGGTATCGAGGAGCACAACGGCTACGCGCTCGCCTTCATCGAGGCCGCCGGCCGCATCAAGGAGCGCCTGCCGCACGTGCTGGTGAGCGGCGGGGTGAGCAACGTCAGCTTCTCGTTCCGCGGCAACGATCCGGTGCGCGAGGCCATGCACTCGGTCTTCCTCTACCATGCCATCCAGGCCGGCATGGACATGGGGATCGTCAACGCAGGCCAGCTCGCGATTTACGAGGAAATCGCCCCGGAGCTGCGCGAGGCGGTCGAGGACGTGATTCTCAACCGGCGGCAGGATGCGACCGAGCGGCTGCTCGCGCTTGCGAATCGCTACAAGGGCGAGGGCGGGCCGAAGCGCAAGGACGACCTGGAGTGGCGCACGCTGCCGGTGGCCAAGCGCCTGGAGCACGCGCTGGTGAAGGGCATCGACGACTTCATCATCGAGGACACCGAGGAGGCGCGCTCGAGCTTCGATCATCCGCTGCAGGTGATCGAGGGGCCGCTGATGGACGGCATGAACATCGTGGGCGACCTGTTCGGCGCCGGGAAGATGTTTCTGCCCCAGGTGGTCAAGAGCGCGCGGGTCATGAAGCGGGCGGTCGCGCACCTGGTGCCGTTCATCGAGGCGAGCAAGGAGGCCGGCGCGCACCGCTCCAACGGCCGCATCGTCATGGCCACGGTGAAGGGGGATGTGCACGACATCGGCAAGAACATCGTCGGAGTGGTGCTGCAGTGCAACAACTTCGAGGTGATCGATCTGGGCGTCATGGTGCCGTGCGAGCGCATCCTGGAGACCGCGCGCCGGGAGGAAGCCGACTTCATCGGGCTCTCGGGCCTGATCACACCGTCATTGGATGAGATGGTGCACGTCGCCGGGGAGATGCAGCGCCAGGGCTTTACGCTGCCGGTGATCTACGTCAAGGATGCTTCGCGCTCCGTAGGTGTCTGCCAGACGCTCGTCAATCCTGAATCGCGCGGCGCATTCATCGACAAGGCCAACGAGGAGCATGAGCGCAGGCGCGAGCAGCATGCCGGCCGCAAGGTCAAGGCTCCGGCGCTCAGCCTCGCCCAGGCCAGGGCCAACCGCAGGCGCATCGACTGGTCGATGTACACGGCGCCGGTACCGCGCTCGCCCGGGGTGCAGTGCTTCACGGACTATCCTCTCTCGGAGCTGCTCGGCTACATCGACTGGATGCCGTTTTTCAACGCATGGGAGTTCGCCGGCAAGTTCCCCGATATCCTCACCGACCCGGTGGTGGGCGAGGCGGCGAGCAATCTCTATGCGGACGCGCGCCGCATGCTCGAGCGGATCGTGTCCGAGCGCTGGCTGAGGGCCCAGGCGGTGCTCGGTCTGTTCCCGGCCGCCTCCATGGGCGATGACGTCGAGGTCTATCGGGACGAGAAGCGAAACGCACCGCTGCTCACCCTGTCCTTCCTGCGCCAGCAGAAGGAAAAGCCCGCGGGCAGGCCGCACGAGTGCCTGGCGGACTACATTGCGCCGAAGTCGAGCGGGGTGCGCGATTACATCGGCGCGTTCGCGGTCACGGCGGGTCTGGGGATTGAGGAGCACGTGGCGCGCTTCGAGCGGGACCACGACGATTACTCAGCCATCATCCTCAAGGCGCTCGCCGACCGTCTTGCCGAGGCCGCCGCTGAGCACTTCCATGAGCGGGTGCGGCGCGAGCTCTGGGGTTATGCGACCGAGGAGCTGACCAGCGAGCAGCTAATCCAAGAGGCGTATCGCGGCATCCGTCCGGCGCCGGGCTACCCCGCCTGCCCGGATCACACGGAAAAGGCGAAGCTGTGGCAGCTGCTCGAGGCGGATCGGCGGAGCGACATCCGCCTGACCGAAAGCTTCGCGATGTATCCCGCGGCTGCGGTGAGCGGCTGGTACTTCGCGCATCCGGAGTCGCACTACTTCGCGGTCGGCAGGATCGACCGCGACCAGCTGGAGGACTACGCGCGCCGCAAAGGCATGACGGTCGCGGAGGCGCAGAAGTGGCTGTCGCCGAGCCTGAAGTGATCCGGCTCGGCGGTCGCGCTCCTTGATCAGTCGATCAGCGAGGCTTGGCGGCCCTGCGGGCCTCCAGGTCGCCGAACACGGTCAGCGTGATTGCGGTGTAGAAGGTGAGGCCGATCGCGGCGACGGCCAGCACCGCGGTGGTGCTCACGGCCCGCTCGATGGCCAAGGGGTTGCCGCTGGCGGGCACCACCATGGCGGCCATGACGGCGGCGAGCAGGTAGAACACCATGATGATCGACAGGCCGACCGCGTACATCGCCGTAGTCCGCCACCAGTTGCCGCGGATGAGCTCCAGGCTGTACATCAGGCTCTGGATCACGCCCTTGTGGGCAAGCATCCGGGCGGGCAGGGACAACGACAGCGCCACGAAAATGTACACCGCGGGCACCAGCATGACGGCCAGGCCGACCGACCGGTAAGGCTCCGCCAGGGCAAGCGGCGGCAGGATGAGCACTGCCACCGCGGCGCCGCTCAGCAGCGAGATGGCGGCGATCGCCGGGGCGTTCCTGAGGACATCGAGCAGATCGGTGCGGCTTGCCGTCCGTCCGGCGGCCACCGTCGATTGACGCAGCAGCGTCGCCATCCACAGGATCACGGCCAGTACGGTGCCGATGGTGTAAAGGGCGACCCAGGTCGGATCGTTCATGTCCTTCGGGCTCGGCATGCGTCCGCGCGAGAAGTCGTAGAAGGTCGCGAGCTGACCGGCGAGAATGGCAAGCGTGGCATACGGCAGGCACTTCAGCAGCGAGACCCGGAAGACCTTGAGGCTGGTCTCCAGGAGCTCGGCCAGGGTGCGGGGCTGCGTGGGGGGGTATAGGGTGATGGACATCCGCCAATCTTAGCCGTCTGATGATAGATACCGCCATTGAGAGTGCCGCTCTCGATACCGGGGCGCTTTTCGCCGCCGGTGCTCAGCGCCTGCGATCGGTCTTCGCGCAGGCTCCTGATTCCACGCCGGATCTCGATGCCGAGCTGCTGCTCTCGCACGCGCTGGGCGTATCCCGCGCACGGCTGCGATCGCATCCCGAGAGAATACCGGACGCGGCGGCCGCCGCGCGATTCAGCCAGCTCATCGAGCGCCGGGCCGCCGGGGAGCCGGTGGCCTACCTGCTCGGACGCAAGGACTTCTGGACACTCGAGCTTGCCGTGAGCCCCGCAGTGCTGGTGCCGCGACCGGAAACGGAGCTGCTGGTGGAGCGTGCGCTCGCGCTGCATCCAGAGCCGCTTGCTTGCGTAGCCGACCTCGGAACGGGCTCCGGAGCGATTGCCCTCGCTCTGGCCAGGGAGCGCCCGCTCTGGCAGATCACGGCAACGGACCTCTCGGCGGAGGCGCTCGCGGTGGCCCGCGCCAATGCCGCAGCACTGGGGCTCGATCGGGTGGAGTTCGTTTCCGGAAGCTGGCTCGGCGCCTTGCACGGGCGCACCTTCGATCTGGTGGTGAGCAATCCGCCCTATGTGGCCGAGGGCGACCCGGCGCTCGCTGTGCTCTCGCATGAGCCGCGCATGGCGCTTACGCCGGGAGCCGACGCGCTGGCTTGCCTGCGTGAGATCATCCGCTGCGCCCCGGGCCACCTCGCGCAGGGCGGGTGGCTGCTCCTTGAGCATGGCGCGGCCCAGGCCTCCGCCGTGGCAGACGAGCTTGCCGCGCGCGGGTTTGCTACAGTCCGCTCGCACCGCGATCTGGCGGGACATGAGCGCATGACGGAGGGGCAATGGCCCAAAGTTCGACCCGGAATTCCCTGATTCGATTCGAGACCTCCCACGGCGGCTTCACGGTGGAGCTGTTTCCCAAGGAGGCGCCGGTGACGGTGGAGAACTTCCTCGCCTACGTGGACGAGGGTTTCTTCGATGGCACGATCTTTCATCGCATCGTGCCGGGGTTCGTGATCCAGGGCGGCGGGCTCGACCGGG
>JAJZLX010000666.1 GCA_021850555.1 Pseudomonadota bacterium
AGACAGTGGCGGAGGTGACTTTCCGGATTCCGCGAGCGGAGTTCCAGCTCGGCCAGTGGGCCAACGTGTTCATCCGGGTCGCCATGGCGAAGGACGCACTGTTGGTTCCGGCCCCGGCTGTCGCGCGCATGGGCGGCAAATCGTTCGTATTTGCCGTGGACCCTCACAACATTGTCCATCGAGTCGCGGTGCGCATTCTGGCGCAGAGCCCCCGCTCGCCGCTGGTGGCGGTTTCAGGTCCCCTGCGGGTGAGCGACCGGGTGGCGCTCATGCCCATGGGGCTCGAGCCTGGCGAGCGGGTATCGCCCCGCAAGCCCGCCCAAGGCGCCGGGATGGGCGCGGCGGGGAGTGCAGGGCAGCCGAAATGAATCTCGCCTTCCGCGACGTCCGCTACCATGGATTCAAGTTCTTCAGCTCCACGTTGGGGGTGTCGCTCCTGATCATGGTGGTGGTGACCATCGGCGGCATCATCCGGGGCGTGATCCTCGATTCCTCGACGCTGATCACGAGTACCGGAGCGGACCTCTGGGTGGTTCAGACCAACGGCGCTCACCCCCAGGTCGGCACCTTTGGCCCCTTCGTGGAGATCTCGCGACTGCCGGAATCGATCTACCACGCCATCGAGGCCGTCCCCGGCGTCGCCGAGGCAAGTCCCATCGTCACCGCGTGGGAACACGTGCCGCAGATGCCGCGGCCGACGCGGTTGATGAAGTTCATGTACATCAATGCGCTCCTCAACACCCGGACCATGGTCAAGCCCGGCTGGATGGCGATGCCACGAGCCCAGCGCTTCATCGTGGTTGGCTACGAGGCCGGCAGGATCGGCGGGCCGCCGGTCATTGTTGCCGGCCGCGGGATCGAGGCGAGCCACTACGAGATCGTGGCCGACGTGAAGACAGGGTTCCACGTGGGACAGCGGGTCCGGCTCGGCAACTTCGACTATACGGTGGTGGGACTGACCCGCAACATGGTCGGCTTCACGGCGGACCCGGTGATCTACATGAGCCTGTGGGATGCCCAGAATTACCTCTTCCAGAGTGATCCCAATCTGCTGCGCAGCGAGCGGGCCGTCGCTCGGCAGCAAGCCGCGGCGCTTGTCGGTACCTCACCGCGCCTCATCCCGGCGGTAACGTCAAACGACGAAGCACGCTTGGCCAATACCCTATACGTCAACGCGATCGCCGTGAAACTCCGTCGCGGAGCGAACGCCGCGGCCATCGCGGCGCACATCCGGCGCTGGGAGCATCTGGCGGTCTATACCGCCGCGCAGGAGGTGAATCTGCAGCTGATGGGCTCGAACCGGCTGATCCTGTTCCAGCTCGCGTTGTTTCGCGACATTCTGGTGCTGATCGCCGGCATCGTCATCGGCATCATCATCTACACCTTCACGCTCGACAAGGTACACGAGATCGCGATCCTGAAGCTCCTGGGGGCGCGCGGCGGCGTGGTGTACCGCATGATCCTGCAGGAGGCGCTCTTCATGGGTATCGTCGGCACCCTCGTCGGCAGCGCCCTCGAGTTGCTCAGCGAGCCCTATTTCCCCCGACGCGTGGTCGCGACGGCCGGCGACATCGTACAGATGCTCATCCTCATGAGCGTTGTGGCCACGGGGGCGAGCATCCTCGCCGTGCATCGGGCGATGCGCGTCGAGCCGCGTAGCGTCCTCAGCACGGGTTGAGGTCCCGATGAGCGCAAATCAATCCAAAGCCGCTGCGTCGATCGAGACGCCGGAAGGATTCGCCATTCAGGCCGAAGGTCTCGGTAAGGTCTATGGGAAAGGGGCCAACCGCGTCGAGGCGCTCAAGGGGATCGATCTCACCGTCCGCCCGGGGGATTTCTTCGTCATCATGGGCCCGAGCGGATCGGGCAAGACGACCCTGCTGACGCTCCTCGGCCTCGTCAACGAGCCCACGAGCGGCCGGCTCGTGTTGGGGGAACGGGATATCTACGGCGGTGCGCCGCCGGACCTCGCCCGCATCCGCCGCGAGGAGACGGGCTTTATCTTCCAGACCCCGAATCTCATCCCGTTTCTGACGGCAAAGGAGAACGTGCTGCTGCCCTTGAGTCTGGCGGGGGTGCGCGGCCCGCGGGCCGAGGATCGGGTGCAGGAGCTGTTGGAGTATCTGGAGGTGGCCGAGCGCTCGGCACAGTACCCGAACCAGCTCTCGGGGGGCGAGCAGCAGCGCGTCGCGATCGCGCGGGCGCTGGCGAACGATCCTCGCATCATCCTCGCGGATGAGCCGACCGCGAGCCTGGATACGGACCGGGCGCTCGCGGTCGTGCGGCTCCTGCGGCGAATCTCCCGAGAGCACGGCGCGGCGGTCCTGCTCGTCACGCACGATCATCGCCTCCTCGGGGAGGTCGATGAGGTGATCCAGATGCAGGATGGGCGAGTCGTGACAAAATTGCCGGGAGGGAGTTTTTTGGCCGGCCGCACGCTGGCCCCGAAGGGGTGAGTCCCGGCGATGGGAGGAGCATGCTGACGGGCGCCGGGCAGGGACGGGTCGGGTCTCTGAGACCTGCGCTCATCAAGACGAGGATGGCGCAGGAAAACGGGTCGCAGCGCGCTGTCGTCCCTCTGCGCACACGCGACTGAACGGACAGACTCGGCTGACCGGTTCGCACGACCGACATACCCGCGCAGCGAGGACTAGGATAGTCCAGTTCAGCCGCCGAGCTTGTCTTGCGGCCACGACGACTCGGGCGACTCCTTGCAAGTCACGATGATAGCGAATGTCGGCTGGCGCGCCTGGACCGAAGCAGCGTTCGAGCACGCGAGCCATGTTCAGGTCGAGCAAAGGGCCCGCACTGTTGTGTGCGAACAGGCAAATCGCATTCGCGATGTATTGCCCTACGCCTGGTCATTCGATGATGTGCGCGCTTCATGGACGAGAGCGTCTCTGCCGCCACTATGCTTCCCCACGAGCGTAACGGCCCGGCGTCGCGCAAGACGGCCGCGATCATGGCTGCCCGCGATTCTTGTTCCGCCGCGACGCTATAATCTCTTCGCTGAGGCGCCGCAGGTCATCCAGCGTGCGCTTCTTGGGACCCAGTTGACTGGCTCCTGGATGGGCTGGCCGATTGTACGGATCATGGGTGAGAGAGCTATCGGGCACGTGCTCACCCTCGACGCTCAGATCCGCTCCAATCGTTTCCAGTCGCTGAGTATCGATATCATCTTCGGATGGGCCCGTGACGTCATGCCACTCCCACTTGGCATTTCCCCGGTCATCGAATGCCACCCGGCCGGATGATTTTCCAAGTGGGTGGCCTTTGCGGGGCTTTTTGGTGCTCATCTTAATTCACCTTCGGCGTAGTTTACGCCGGGGGGCGCGGTGAACGGAAGGGGGATGACGTGACAGAATGCGTGAACGATTCGCCCTCTTTCCCGCCGAAGGCCGACCTCCCTCACTCGCGGATTCCAGGGACAGCGGGGACACGGTGGTCTGAATATCATCCGAAAACGTACGCCACGTCCAGGAGCCAGAACCGTTCAATCGCACTCGTTTGTGCATAAGCGAAATCCGGCGGTTGTGACGTGCCGGTCATGGCTGTAACCCATCATCGGGCGGTGGTTGAATATACCTCTCCCTGGTGCGCGCATCGCGCATCTCATGGCGCCAGCAGCGGAAACCACCAGCGGTGCTGCCGGGTGCCGCGTTGGGATCGAATCTGCGCATCAGGAGTTCGATCCAAAACTTTCTCCCGATGCGTCTGGGGCGCGCTATGAGAATCGGCGGAGAGCATGAACTATCCGGCCGCGGCTTCCCCTGGAGCCTGTGGATCCTCGGCGGACCCGCACAAGCCAAGAGCGGCGTGTTCGAGCGATTCCCGAACCTTGCACCAGAGCGCAAGCTGTTGCGCCGATAGCGGTCTCGAAAGGTAATATCCTTGCGCCTGGTCACACCCGAGCAGCACCAGTTGCGTTAAAGCCTCCTCTGATTCCACACCCTCGGCGACGACCTTCAGGCGCAGGTTGTGCGCCAACTCGATCGTAGATCGCACAATGATCTCGTCCGCCCCGTTCGAAGCCAGGCCACGAACGAAGGACTGATCAATTTTGATTTCGGATACCGGAAGCGTCCGGAGGTAGGCCAACGAAGCATACCCGGTGCCGTAGTCATCGATCGACAAATGTATACCCATCCGTCTCAGCTTCTCAAGTTCCTCCCGAACCTGCAACACGTTGTTTATCACCGCGCTCTCCGTGATTTCGAGGCATAAGCAGCCCGGAACGATGCCGTGCCGCTTCAGCTGTTCGCCCACGAACACCGGGAAATCGGCAACCTCTAGATCGCGCACCGAGACATTGACGCAGAGCGGCAGGACAAGTCCAGATTGACGCCATTCAACGTGTTGGGCGCACGCATGCTCGATCACCCAGCGCGTGATCTGCACGATGACTCCGCTCTGCTCGGCAATGGGAATGAATTCACCAGGGCAAACCAGGCCGCGTTCGGGGTGTCGCCAGCGCAGAAGCGCTTCTGCGGAAATGCACCGGCCGCTTTTCAGGTCGAGTTTTGGCTGAAATACCAGCTCGAACTGATCCCGTTCAAGCGCCGAACTGAGATCTGAGAGCAGCGACAGGCTCTGTCCGGAGTTTGCCTGAAAGTGAGATTCGGATCCGCTTGAGGAGGAGTACGGTATCATGGTCGCATCCAACGCAGAAGAGTTCGCGCGGGTTCGCAGTGAAGCGTCCGTGCCACACGTCGGATGCTGCTCCTGGCGGTACGGTTTGCGTTCATACATCGCGCGGTCAGCCGCCGCACAGAGACGATCCGCATCGTCAGCCTCATCGGGGTATATCGAGAAGCCGACACTGGCGTGAGTCGCCACCTGCCGGCCCAGAATCACCACGCCAGTGTCGAGCGCACGGCGCAGATTCTGCGCAACGCGATCCGCGGCGGCGCGATCCGGAACATCGGTGAGAATGATCGCAAATTCGTCGCCGCCCAGGCGGGCCAAGACATCCTGCTGATTCAGCTGTGCCCGAAATTGCCGGGTCGCCCATCGCAGCACCTCATCGCCTGCGGCATGCCCCAGCGTATCGTTGATCTCCTTAAAGCCGTCGAGGTCGATCACAATTAGCGCCATCCTGATGCCTGAAGTCTTTGCGCGGTCCATGATATCGTGCAGTCTGCGCATGAGCATTCGCCGATTGGGCAGGCCGGTCAGCTCATCGTGCAGCGAGGCGTGCTCCGTCTTCGACAGCTGCTCTTCGAGCAAAGTGAACGTCATGCCGGTAGCGACCAGGAACTTCGGCAGATTCCACACCTCGCCATCGACGTGGACTTGCGGCCATAACACGGACATCAGGTCGCCAACCGGCCAGACGAAGCCCCAAGCGATAAAGCAGATCATGGTAAAGCGGACACTGGCCGCGGAAGGGCGCGGCGCAGTCGTCCGGTAGAGCTCCGCGACGGCCAGATAGTGCCAGGCCAGCATCCACGTCACCGTCTCGTCCGGCAGATGCAATGCCATCAGCGCTACCAGGGCGCCTTGCACCGCGTAGGCGCCCAGCACCAGGGAGGTGCGCCAGCGCATCGTCGGCCGATCGGCGGCGCCGTGCCAGGCGCGCATCATCCACAGCGTTGAGCCCGCTCCGGCGACGGTCAGTACGGCGTAAGCCCAGATCGCGTGGCTGCCGTAGGTGTCTAACGTCAGAAAGGCGACGTCGGGCCCAGCGCTCAACACCACCATCGACAGGTTGCGCCATTGGATGTCGAGCTGGTCGTTGCACGCCCAGATGAACGCGTTGGCGGTCAGGACCAGCATCGCGACCGCGACCGACCACGCGCCGGCCGCGGCGCCGGGGGTGTTGTTGGCCACAAACTCCGCGACGATGTGAGCCAGCAGAAGCACCCACCCGACCAGCCAAAAATTGAGGCGGCTTTCCCGGGTGCGCCACAGCAGCGTGCCGAACACGGCAACCAGGCCGGCGATGGCGACGAAGTCTGGTACGACGGAGAAATTCATAGCGGTGCTGGACATCCGCCGTGCTGGGGGGTGTATGCAGAGCTGCATGGCGTCGGTGCCAAGAGCCGAAAACACCGCTCAGTATCGCGGGACTGAATTCGGCACGCCTCCAAATCGCAACATCCGTTGAGGCGTAGCATATTGGCGACATGCTATGCACCGTAACTGGGAATGCCGTGACTTGAGTCTCATATTCGAACACGTCAATCCCGCGTATCCGGACGCTTTTGCGACCGATCGGTTTGGAGACGATCAGAAGCGCACACCAATGACCGCAGATGGCCGAGATTATGTGAAAATTCGAAGGTCGCATTTTATTGGTATGTCAATTTCGGCCACGTAGAATCGATTTCGCCAGATTCTCCCTTTGAAGTCGACTGGCATCGACTCGACAGGGGTTCCTCTACTCGTTTGAGTCTGTCGGGGAGCAACGCGTCGGGCACCCACAGGGACAGATGCGCCCGCACAGAGGCGATCTCGTCGACCGGCGGCGCGGCAATCTCCTCGACTCGTGCGCCATCGTGGGTATATCGGGCAAGTCGCCGATGGTCGGGCGCAACCATGCCCGTGCAACGGGAAAACCGCCACTGCAGGTCGGTGCGACACGTCTGGAATGCGGCGCGGCGTCCGCGCAGATCGCTCGTTATGTCGGCTACCGCTCGGTGCGCGGGGCAGTGCGCCGGTTCGCTCGTGCCTCACGAGTGTACGCAACCTTATAGGATGAGGAGTTCGCCCCGCGTGCTCAAGTGTCCCACGTCAGCCCCACGCCAGCACGTTATTCGTAGGCGCAAAGGCTGGCTGTAAGAATCAAGATGCCCTATCCATCAAGTGTGTTCGAACACATTTTGAACGACGAAAAGCCTACGTCCTGTTCTGCGAGGGCGGTCCGCTGCCCCTTCAACGGCGCAGCGGGCCGCTACTTACAGGGTCCGGATTGTTTTCGAGCCTGAGATGAACGGGGTGTCGGGATGTCGATGCGTCGTCCGGGCATCGCTGTGGACAGTCGGCCGTAGGGCCGACAATCACCGGCTTGAGCCATATCCCGGAAACCCTCGCCTTCAGGCGAGGGTATGTTCATTCCGTTGACGGATCAACCTCAGCTGGCGCAGTCTTCAGGGGCAGCGGAATGGCCACGAGCTGGCGATGATGGAGTGAACCGAATACCACGTTCGCGCGCGCGAAACGCCGGGGGTACCGGAAACCCCACCCGATGCTGATGAGCGAAGCAGTCGGCCGGGGAGCGGTACGCGGGTCCCGCCGAGATGCTTAAGCCGCCGGAGGTATTGCGCTGCGACCGCGATGAGTTCCATGCCGTATGCGCACCTGGGCAGCTCAAGTCCGAATCTGATCGGGTCCAACCCCGGGCGGAGGGGACACAGCCAAAACCGGCTGAACACAAAGCGTGTGTAAGCTAGTACTTGACACAAGTCAGCTATCCGCGTACACTGCCTTGGTGCTGAAGAACTTCAGGAACAAGGCACTTGCCGAACTGTGGTCCAGTGGATCAAGCCGGAAAATCGACAGTAGACTGCACGAGCGCATCGTGCGCAGGCTGGACAGATTGGATGCCGCCACATCGGTGAAACAGATGGATGTGCCAGGCTTTGATTTCCACCCCCTGCATGGCAAGCCCCAGCGGTATTCCGTGCACGTCAATGGACCCTGGTGTCTGACGTTCGAGTTTGAAGGCGGGGACGCGCTGCGTGTGGACCTGGAGCAATACCATTAGCTGGAGAATCGCTATGGCCGAAATCCTTGCAAAACGGAATCCGAAGCGCTGCCCTACCCATCCCGGTGCGCTGCTGCGCGAAGACATCCTGCCGGCGCTGAAGCTGCCGAAGACGGCGATCGCGGATGCGCTCGGTATGTCCCGCCAGCACCTGTATGACATCCTGCGCGAGCGCAAGCCGGTCTCTGCCGAGGTCGCGGTCCGCCTCGGCGCGGCCTTCGGGGATGGTCCTGACGTGTGGCTGCGCATGCAGGCCGCCTACGACGCGTGGCACGCCTCGCGCAAGGTCGACGTCAGCAAAGTCCCTCGCCTCGCGGCGTAGCCACTTCGATTCGGGGCTCGAGACCGTCTCTCGGCGATCAGGGTGTTACCCGAGGGTGGCTGTTCCAAGTTGTTCGTCACATGCCGCGAATCGGCGCTCCCCCTTGTGCGCCGGGCCGTCCGGCCGGCGCATCTTGGCACTTCCATGTGCCAAGACAGCATTGCGAAAAAGCCGCCATGCAACGTCACTAGGGTCATCGGAGCCGATGACCACGGTTTATCCTGCGCCGAATCCTGCTACCGAGGTCGGACTGCTCTTGCCGAGCAGACCCGGACTCCTTTTGCCGAGCGCCGCAGGTTCGCCGATCGATCAGGAGGATCCGCTACTGCAACCGCAGTGCGTCATCCAGTTTCGCGAGCTCCCGATCGAACGTCCCCAGTGGCAAATGCCCGACCTTTCGTGCGATCTCCAGCACGAGGCAGTCTGAAAAGCCGAGCGAAGGCCGCTTGCGGAAGCTCTCGATGGCGGCCGA